>NZ_KI515719.1:0-495257 GCF_000477975.1 Corynebacterium sp. KPL1986
AGGGCGCATGGTGGATGCCTTGGCATGCTGAGCCGATGAAGGACGTGTAAGGCTGCGTTAAGCCTCGGGGAGTTGTCAATAAAGCGTTGATCCGAGGATGTCCGAATGGGGAAACCTGGCCCTGGTTATGTGGGGTTACCCTTCAGTGAATTCATAGCTGTTGTGGGGGTTACGCGGGGAAGTGAAACATCTCAGTACCCGTAGGAGGAGAAAATAATAATGATTCTGCTAGTAGTGGCGAACGAACGTGGATGAGGCTAAACCGTGTGCATGTGATACCTGGTAGGGGTTGTGTGTGCGGTGTTGTGGGGCCTGATTTTGTGTCATCTACCAGTGGCACGCCCTTTTTGCATTGTTGTTAGGTGAAGTGGTTTGGAATGATCTGCCGGAGTAGGTGAGAGTCCTGTAGCTGAAGATGATGATGTGGGGGTTGTTGGGTTCCCGAGTAGCAACGGGCTCGTGGAATCTGTTGTGAATCTGCCGGGACCACCCGGTAAGCCTAAATACTCAGTGTGACCGATAGTGGATAGTACCGTGAGGGAATGGTGAAAAGTACCCCGGGAGGGGAGTGAAATAGTTCCTGAAACCATGTGCTTACAATCCGTCAGAGCACCTGTTTGTGTGTGATGGCGTGCCTTTTGAAGAATGAGCCTGCGAGTCAGCGGCATGTCGCGAGGTTAACCCGTGTGGGGTAGCCGTAGGGAAACCGAATCCTAATGGGGTGATAAGTGGCATGTCCTGGACCCGAAGCGGGGTGATCTACCCATGGCCAGTGTGAAGCAGCTGTAAGAGGTTGTGGAGGCGCGAACCCACGTAGGTTGAAAACTGCGGGGATGAGCTGTGGGTAGGGGTGAAAGGCCAATCAAACTCCGTGATAGCTGGTTCTCCCCGAAATGCATTTAGGTGCAGCGTCGCATTTAGCTTGGTGGAGGTAGAGCGACTGGTTGGTTGAGCGGGACTACAATCTTAGCAATGTCAGCCAAACTCCGAATGCCATCAATTGTGTTGTGCGGCAGTGAGACTGTGGGGGATAAGCTTCATAGTCGAGAGGGAAACAGCCCAGATCGCCGGTTAAGGCCCCTAAGGGTGTACTAAGTGGAAAAGGATGTGGGATCGCGAAGACAGCCAGGAGGTTGGCTTAGAAGCAGCCATCCTTGAAAGAGTGCGTAATAGCTCACTGGTCGAGTGGTTCTGCGCCGACAATGTAGTGGGGCTCAAGTACACCGCCGAAGCCGCGGCAAGCAACATTTTTTTGTTGTTTGGGTAGGGGAGCGTCGTGCATGGGTGGAAGCGTTACCGTGAGGAGGCGTGGACTGTGTGCGAGTGAGAATGCAGGCATGAGTAACGAATTGTAAGGTGAGAATCCTTACCGCCGGATGACTAAGGGTTCCTGGGTCAAGTTCGTCTTCCCAGGGTGAGTCGGGACCTAAGGCGAGGCCGACAGGCGTAGTCGATGGATAACCAGTTGATATTCTGGTACCCGTACATGTGCGCCCATGATAAAGCACGGATACTAACCACTGCGGATACGCTACCTTTGCACTTTTTTGAGTGTTGGTGGTGTTGATGTCGTGGGGCCTGATGTGTGGTTCAAGTGATGGGGTGACGCAGTGAGGTAGCCGCGCCACTTAGTGGATTGGTGGTGTAAGCGTGTAGGCCGTGTGGTAGGTAAATCCGCCACACATAGAGGTTGAGGCGTGATGCGTAGACCCTAAGCGGGTTGATGGTGGTGATCCTGTACTGTCGAGAAAAGCCTCTAGCGAGTGTGTGTATGGCCCGTACCCTAAACCGACACAGGTGGTCAGGTTGAAGATACTAAGGCGTTCGGGTGAACTGTGGTTAAGGAATTCGGCAAAATGCCCCCGTAACTTCGGGAGAAGGGGGGCCCTGTGACGTGAAGACCCTGTGCGGTTGGAGTGTTGTGGGGTCGCAGAGAATAGAGGGAAGCGACTGTTTATCAAAAACACAGGTCCATGCGAAGACGTTAAGTTGATGTATATGGACTGACGCCTGCCCGGTGCTGGAAGGTTAAGAGGACCGGTTAGTTAACGTTTGTTAGCGAAGCTGAGAATTTAAGCCCCAGTAAACGGCGGTGGTAACTATAACCATCCTAAGGTAGCGAAATTCCTTGTCGGGTAAGTTCCGACCTGCACGAATGGCGTAACGACTTCTCTGCTGTCTCGACCACAGGCCCGGTGAAATTGCATTACGAGTAAAGATGCTCGTTACGCGCGGCAGGACGAAAAGACCCCGGGACCTTCACTATAGCTTGGTATTGGTGTTTGGTTCGGTTTGTGTAGGATAGGTGGGAGACTGTGAAACCGTCACGCTAGTGGTGGTGGAGTCGTTGTTGAAATACCACTCTGATCGGATTGAGCATCTAACCTTGGCCCATGATCTGGGTTGGGGACAGTGCCTGGTGGGTAGTTTAACTGGGGCGGTTGCCTCCCAAAATGTAACGGAGGCGCCCAAAGGTTCCCTCAGCCTGGTTGGCAATCAGGTGGTGAGTGTAAGTGCACAAGGGAGCTTGACTGTGAGACAGACATGTCGAGCAGGGACGAAAGTCGGGACTAGTGATCCGGCACCTACTTGTGGATGTGGTGTCGCTCAACGGATAAAAGGTACCCCGGGGATAACAGGCTGATCTTCCCCAAGAGTCCATATCGACGGGATGGTTTGGCACCTCGATGTCGGCTCGTCGCATCCTGGGGCTGGAGTAGGTCCCAAGGGTTGGGCTGTTCGCCCATTAAAGCGGCACGCGAGCTGGGTTCAGAACGTCGTGAGACAGTTCGGTCTCTATCCGCCGCGCGCGTTGAAACTTGAAGAAGGCTGTCCCTAGTACGAGAGGACCGGGACGGACGTACCTCTAGTGTGCCAGTTATCCCGCCAGGGGTATCGCTGGTTGGCTACGTACGGAAGGGATAACCGCTGAAAGCATCTAAGCGGGAAGCCTGTTTTAAGATGAGGTTTCTTTTGAGGTCCCCTAAAGACTATGGGGTAGATAGGCCAGACTTGGAAGCACTGTAAGGTGTGAAGGCTACTGGTACTAATTGACCAAAACAAACACACCACAACAACCCCGAACACCATGTGGTTTAAGGGATGTTGAAGAGTGTTCTTGTTTAGCGAGTAAACAAACAAAAATGCACATTATCGTGTGTGTCGCGTCCACTATGCAGTATCTGACACAACACCCACACAATTGTGGTGGGTAGTGTTCTGATAGGTTTGTCGGTGGTTCATAGCTACAGGGAAACGCCCGGTCCCATTCCGAACCCGGAAGCTAAGCCTGTACGCGCTGATGGTACTGCAACCGGGAGGTTGTGGGAGAGTAAGTCACCGCCGACACCAAACAACAAAACAACAAAATAAAGTTCGTACCGAGAGGGGCAAGGACACCGATTTCTACGGAGTCTTTGCCCCTCTTTTTCGTGATCCCATAATTTTCTATAATGAAGCCTATGAGGACTCTTGCACAGGCGGTAACCGCTCTCGTTCGGACCAATGACCCAGACCTGTACAAGGGTTCCCGCGCCGTTTATTACAGCGACCGAATATATGAAGCCGCTGAGCTATTAGAACAGGCAGTGGAGGATCCTGCGCAACTTCTCGGCATTATGCCGCCGAGTCCATCCGACATTGTGCTTGTTTCCCTAGACGCAGTAGAAGAGGTCCTCAAGACCATTCCGAGGGTGAATGACTATGCCCATGCCGTAAGGGATGCCGGCGAAGTCTTGGCGCGGGTAGTTCCTTTCGCGGCGCAGCAAGCTAGTTACTCCGGTAGCGCTTTGGCTGATTGGTTTATACGAATGAATGAGATTCTTCCGGCCGAAGAAATAGACCTCGACCCAGTCTTTTTGGCACCTGCTCTCGGGGAAGAGGGCGTGGCCTGCATCCGCTCGTGGTATGCTTCACAACAGGTCGGTGGCTACGTGGGGCGTCGGCTAGCGGTGCTTGAAGGCAGTGCTGAAGCCGTTCTTCGGACCCATGGTCTCAAGGGAGTGCGGCGTTGCGATATGAGGAGATCATTGGCGGCCTTTGTGACATCGGCCGCTATGGTCTTGCCTTCGATTGGTCCGAGAAGGCGGTTAACGAGTGCGCCGTGGAGGAAACCCGAAATATAGCCTCGGGTTGGGCTGTTCTTGCCAGGGAGCATTTTCCCGAACATTCGGAACGCGTCGCCCGAAAAGTATTCGATACGTACCCGGAACTACCGTCCGCTCAGGAACTCTATGCAGTCGCCCCCGACAAGGCGGAATCGGCGGCGCATATACAACACACGTTGGAGGATAAGCCATGGGATTTGGTGATGTTTCAGCACTTGTGCCTTGAAGACCCTGGACTTGCCTGGAGCACCGTCGTTAAGGCGGGAATGGAACGGCCAATGGCGCAACGGTTCCTCGATGACCTCCCGGCGCAGGTCCTTCCTTTCGTTCGCGACAATGTCACAACTTACCTAGATTCGACGAAGGTCGGTCGTGACATGGGCATCGAGCTGCTGCAGACCATGAGAGAAAAGTCGTCGGAGCTGGGAGCGCCCTGGGATGCGGATTTCAACACGCTCTTGACAGATCTACGGTGCCGCTATGCAGAGCGGTATGTCGTCTTAAGGAGACTGGACGAGGTTTCCTTTATCACTTGATTCGGCTACCGAGAAAACGCTCAATTTGTGCCTATGGGTGAGAAGGGAGTCAGCAGTACGACGTGACCACAGCAAAGCGCCGGCAATGCTCACAGGGTGGTGTACAAATCGCTTTACTTGTTGTAAACATGTTTACATGAGCGAGTCAGTAATTAGTTTGCGCGTTAACGCGAAGCAGAAAGAGCGCCTAGATGCGCTTGCTTCGCGGACTGGGCGGACTGGGGCCTTCTATCTTCGCAAGGCCCTAGATTCCTACCTAGATGAACTTGAGTATGTGTATGCGCTTGAAGCCGAAGCCGAAGCAGCACGACGCGGAGAATTGGACACAATCTCCCTGCAGGACTTAGAGGACGAGTGTGGCTTGGTCGATTGAGTTCACCCCGCGTGCGGCAAAGTCGTTTCGGAAGCTTGACAAGCCCGTGCAGAAACAAATCAGTAAGTTTCTTCGCGAGGTAGCAGAGTTAGACGATCCCCGTGTGCGCGGTAAAGGACTCGTTGCGGACAAGTCTGGATTGTGGCGATGGAGAGTAGGGGATTATCGGGTGATTGTTTCTATCCTCGATGAAGCTGTGGTCGTCAACGTCATCGATGTAGGACACCGACGCAATATTTACCTTTAGCCATTTGACATAGGTAAAAGAAAAAGCACCAGAAACAATCTGGTGCTTGAGAGTCCTAGCTAGAGGACGAGTAGGTCATAGCGGGTTGCTTTGACATCGGAAAGCCGCTTGCGGGCGCGCTCTAGGCGCTGCCATTGTTCCTGGGGGATGGATTTGCGGGCGATGGTGACGGTTTCAGCATCGGGGGTTCCCCAAGCAATGGGCATGGGGGAGATTTGCTGCCAATGCTCTTTATCGGAGGTGGAACGCTGGCCGGATACGGCGGCGACCGGAACCTTGGTGCCAACGGTGCGTTGGACGCCGGGGATGGAAGACACCGTGCGCAGGCACGCGCCCCAGCGTGGGGGAAGGGACGGATCCACATTAGTATTTACCAAGGCAAGAAGGATCATATCTCGTTCGTTGACCTGTGCGATGACGGCGGGAGCGAGCGGATAAGAATCATAGAGGGATTGGGCCGTTCCTACCTTGCTTGCGGCGGCGACGCCGACGATGGCAACGACGATGCCAAAGAGGATGAGCCCTAAGCCCAAGGTGATTCCCCAGGAAAAGCTCCACCAAACAGCGGCACCGGCGATGATCAGGATGAGGCCGAAGATAAGCCCGGACACGCGCAGGCGGTTGGAATCACGAAGTAGCTCATTATTGGACTTAGCAAAGGACTCGTCAACGTCGAACTTAAAGATTTTCATTAACCCAAGTCTACTGCGTCCATCAGCCGGTAGGCATATCCTTGCTCGGCGAGGAAGCGTTGGCGGTGCATGGCATAGTCGGCATCGAGGCTATCGCGGGTTACGAGCGTATAAAACAGGGCCTCGGTTTCTTTCGGGCGAAGCAGGCGGCCTAAGCGTTGCGCTTCTTCTTGGCGGGACCCAAAGGTTCCAGATACTTGGATAGCCAATGCGGCCTCGGGAAGGTCGATGGAAAAGTTCGCGACTTTAGAGACGACGAGCGTGGGCAAGCTTCCCTCGCGGAACTGCTGGAAGAGTTTTTCGCGCTTGGAAGTGGACGTGGAGCCATCGATGACGGGGCAGTCGAGGTGCGTGCCGAGTTCTCGGAGCTGGTCCACGTAGCCACCGATGATTAGCGCCTGCTGATCGTGGGAGGCGAGGATCTTGTCCACGGCGCGGAGCTTCGCGGAGGCTTGGGCCGCGATGCGGTAGCGGTCGCGCGGCTGCGCGGTGGCATAGAGCATGCGTTCTTCTGGGTCCATATCTACACGGACCTCAGTGCATTCCGCGGTGGCGATGTAGCCGGCCATTTCCAGCTCTTTCCACGGCGCATCGTAGCGCTTCGGGCCGATGAGGGAGAAGACATCGCCCTCCCTGCCATCCTCGCGCACGAGGGTGGCGGTAAGCCCTAGCCGGCGCCGCGATTGCAGGTCCGAGGTCATGCGGAATACGGGTGCGGGCAGCAGGTGTACTTCGTCGTAGATAATAAGGCCCCAGTCGCGGGAATCGAAGAGTTCAAGGGCGCGGTACTCACCCTTGGTTTTTCGGGTGACCACTTGATAGGTGGCGATGGTGATCGGCTTGATTTCTTTCTTTTCACCGGAGTACTCGCCGATGTCGTTGGCGGAAAGCGTCGTGCGGCGCAGGAGCTCGTCGCGCCACTGGCGGCCAGCAACGGTATTGGTGACCAAGATGAGGGTGGTAGATTGCGCCTTTGCCATGGCGGCGGCACCAACGATGGTTTTTCCGGCACCGCAAGGCAAGACCACTACGCCCGAACCGCCGGACCAGAAGGCGTCGGTGGCGTATTCCTGGTAATTGCGCAGGTGCCAGCCATCCTCGTTCAGTGCGATGGGGTGGGATTCACCGTCGATGTAGCCGGCGAGGTCTTCGGCGGGCCAGCCGGCTTTGAGGAGTTCCTGCTTGAGGCGGCCGCGCTCGGAGGGCGCGACGGCGATGGTGTTGTCATCGATGCGCGCACCAAGCAGTTTTCCTACTTTGCCCCGGGAGAGCTCGGTAAGGATGGCGGGCTCTTCGGATTCGAGGATGAGCCCGTGGGCGGGGTGGGCGTGGAGGCGGACGCGGCCGTAGCGCGACATGGTTTCGGCGACATCGACAAGCAGCGATTGCGGGACCGGGAACCGGGAGTAGGTTTCGAGGACATCGACGACCTGCTCGGCGTCGTGTCCGGCGGCGCGGGCATTCCATAGCGCCAGGGAAGTAATGCGGTAGGTATGTACGTGTTCGGGGGCGCGTTCCAGCTCCGCGAACGGTGCGAGGGCGGTGCGCGCAGCGGCGGAATCTGGATGATCGACTTCCAGCAAGACGGTCTTGTCTGACTGCACAATCAGTGGTCCGTTCATGCGTCTAGGGTAACGGAGGTGATGCGGTGCAAGGGAAACCGGATGGTGGAGCCATCGGCGGCGCGGGCATCGATTTGGCCGCCGGCGACGGTAAGCGGGGTAACGGTGCGGGTCTTGGTATTGCCATTTTTATCGGCATAGCCAATGGTGATGGGGCGTGCGGTACGTGCGGCGGCGTGGACCAGATCCAGGTTGGGCAGGCTTGGAGCCTCCCCAGTGGTGAGATTGCGCAGCGCACGCGTGATATCGGGCGGTGCGGCTTGGCCGCGTGGGCTGGGCGTTGGCAGCGTTGCGGGCTCGGGCGCGATGGACAGGCTGGCGCCATTTTCGTCCTCGGCGGCGGGGGAGAGTCCGTACTCGCGCAGGCGCTCCAACAGATCGCTGACGCGCAGCTGGGAAATCGCGACCGTGGGGGCGAGCAGGCGCAGCGGGGCGGCCTTCGTTGCGATGTGTAAGAGGGCTGGGTCCTCGCTGCGCAGGTAGGATAGGGCCGGTCCGGAGCGCAGGGTGCCGTGGCGCTCGGCGATGTCCTCGATGTGGAACTCCAGCGTATGCGGGACATCGCCATGCGTGGCGAAGAAGTCGCGGATTTCTGTGCCCGTCATCCCTCGGTCGAGGCCGCGGCGGAGTGAGGCATCGCTGATGCGGTAGACGCTGGCTAAACCGGGCGATTCTAGGTCCGCGAGGGACTCTAGAGTGTGATGGGCGGCAGGCTCGAGGGGCCCAGGCACGAGCACGGTCATATCCGCTTGAATCAGGAAATAATCGATGGTGTCTGGGGTTAAGGCATCGGCCGCAGCAAAGCCATCGATGAGCACGCTGGTAGCTCGCCCGAGCGCGATGGCACCTATCCATTCCGCCTCGTGGTGCAGCTCATCGATGGTCTCTGGGGAGGTATGCGTGGCAAAAAGCGGAAAGGAAAAATGCAGGTCCGCTTGAAATTCAGCTGTGGAAAGCGGCTCTGCGGAGTGGAGGTAAACATCGAGGATATGCCGGCGGAACTTGGGCAGGCGATCGGTGCTGGCAGAGAGCACCCGGCCGGATTCCCACGGGGTCCAAGGGGAATGTTCCCAGGCGGCGAGGAGCACGCGCCACTGGGCGGCTAGTCCTGCATCGAGCCATTCTTGGGCGGAATCGGTGGGCGCGAGGAAATTTCCCTCGTACCCGGACGGTTCGCCGCGGTTGATAAGGCGCGCAGACAGGCCGAGCGTGATGAGGCGGCGCAGTTCTGGTTCCGCGATGTCCAGCTGCTTGCTGAGCTGGGCAAGGGGGCGCACGCCGACGGTTTTATCCTTGAGCAGCTCGATCGGCCGGGCGCCCAGGGCAGAAATCAGCTGTTGCATGCCGCGCACCACGGACAGGCCCGCGGCGGTGCCGGCGTCATCGGCCTTGCGGTCAGCGGTGGGCTCGCCGCGCCGCGCGGAGGGCTCGGTGGGAATGTGGGGGACGGTCTGCCCCTTCATGGCGCGGTGCACCTCGCGCGGGAGGCGAACGGTCTGGGAGTCGACGCGCTGCAGGAGCTGCATGTCAATCAAGCGCGGTACTGGGTGGGACGGATTGGTCTCTCGCGTGGTACCGATGCCATTGGAGCGCGCCAGGGTGGCAAGGACGTGGCGTTCGTCTTCAGGGAGGGCATCGATTGTCGCGGGTGATACATCGAGTTGATTAAGCAGTGACCAGCCCGTGGGGAGTGCGGGCATGACCTCTGGCGGGATTTGCACCGCGCCAAAGGCGAGGCCGCGTTCCTTGAGCTCGCGGGTGATGGCGGGGTTGTGGTCTTCTACCTCTGCAAGCTCCCCGCCGCGTTTGGCGATGTCCTCCAGCACCGCCAACTGCTGCGCGTTACACTCCGCTAGCGCTCGGGCGATGGAGGTGCGCAAGAGCAATCGCGTGGCCAGTGCCGCGATGGAGGGTGGCAGCGGGGTTAAAACGTCGGGGCGGTGGCGAAGGATGGTGGCCAGTTCCTCTTCAGTGAGGGAATTAAGCCAGGTGCGAAAATGTGGGAGGTGGGAGGACTGAGTCATGATAAATCACAATTTTAGCGCTGGATTGAGTTACGTTTTTGCCCGAGGTTTGAAATAATAAGGCTATGTCGAATGAAAAGAATGGCTTTGTTTCCCCGGCGTGGCCGGACAATGAAAACCGCGAGCATGCAATTACGGAAATTTCTGCGCCTTTTGCTGGTGCCTCCAGCCCCTACGGCGATGATTTGGTGCTGCCGATGCCGGCAGAGAAGTTGAACTACGTTCACCCTTATACCCGCATCAACCGCTAAAAAAATTCCCCTTGCTGCAGAAGGCGAGGGGAATTTTTATGTGCTTATTTAGCGGCTGAAGTTCTCAATTAGCTGTGCAACCGGGTCGATGACGTTGCGGTTCGCGGAGTAGAACGCGTTAAAGTCGTGGCGGTTTGCGTGGTAGAAGTCGGTGAACTGTGCCGGCAGCTGCAGGCCATAAGCGTTAGCGGTGTCCTTGATGAGGTTGTAGACGGCGTCTACAGCGAGCTCATCGGACTTGTTTTCTACTGCCTGCTGTACTGGCTGCGGTGCTGCAGCAGGTGCGGAAGGAGCGGTGCGCTCGGTCGGCGCGGAGTTCAGGCCAAGGGAAGCCGAGCACGCAGGCCATGCGCCCCAGCCCTGGTTGGCCAGGGTGCGCTCAGCGATGACAATCTGCTGCTCGCGGGTTGCCTGGTTAGCGGTAGGGGCGAATTCACCGCCGCCGTATGCCTGCCAGGTCTGCGCGTTGAACTGCAGGCCGCCGTGGTAGCCATTGCCGGTGTTGATGTGCCAGTCGCCGCCGGACTCACACTGTGCGAGGCGGTCCCAGTCGGAGTCAGGGGCAGCGGCGGCGTTCGGTGCCATGAGGGCGGCGGCTGCACCCAAGGCAACGGTGCCTGCGGTGAACTTAGCGGCAAAGTGGTTAGTCTTAGCGGAGTGGCGTCCCATAAAAGTAGTCCTTTCCGTAGTGCCCGTTTTCGTGTAAATGTTTTGCGCCTAGAAGAAAGGATGGGCAGGGAAACCTTCTTTGCGGCGACACTGGGGGCCAGCGTAGCGGTTTATAACGAAATAGTCACGTTCTGGGCACTAAATGGGAAAGAATTGAGACTATTGTGGTTCTGTCCGCAAAGTTTCCGCAGGTAGGCACATTGATGTGAACTATGTCACATTACATGTGGAGCTTCTGTTCTGTATAACTTCCAGCTAAACTTAAGAATTTACCCAAGAGAAGAGGTGGATACCTATGCCCATTGGCAAAGTGAAGTGGTATGACGCCGAGAAAGGTTTCGGTTTCGTTAGCAACCCGGGCGATGAAGACGTCTACGTCGGCCGGAATGTCCTGCCCCAGGGAGTAGAAGAAATCTTTCCGGGCCAGCGCATCGAATTCGATTTCGCGGCGGGGCGCCGCGGACCGCAGGCGCTGCGGGTGCGCGTGCTGGACAAGCCGCGCCGCCGCACGCCGTCGCGTAAGCCGGAAGAGCTCGGCAGCATGGTCTCTGATGTTATGACCCTGCTGGAATCGCAGGTGCAGCCGGTGTTGAACTCGGGGCGCTACCCCGAGCGCAAGACCGGGCGCCAAGTAGCAGAAATCCTCCGCGCGATTGCGAAGGATTTAGATAGTTAATTATCCATGGTGGATAGGGACCACACGGTGGCGAGGGGGGTTTCTTCGCCATCGTCGTCGGTGCCAATCATGAGGGAGGAGACCTCCACCACCATGAGCCGGGGGCGCTCGCCAGTCGATGCCTCGATGGGATCTACCGAACCGGGGATATCTACCTCGGTCGTTTCATTCGCACCGTGAGAGGTCTCATCATTGGCGGCGGGGTCATCATAAATGGACAGCACCTTCCATTCGTGATTAGAAATCTCCTCGGGGATTTCAAGATGCAAGGTGTCATCCTCGCCCACGGTTAGCTGGGGGACATCGCCTTCAGGGCAATCGGTTCCCGGCTCGCATACGAGGTAGGGCGTGACCTCCTTGGTGTTATCCCCCACGGAGGCGGTAATCGCAATCTCGCTCGGCTCAGGGCCTGGCCGCGAATTGCGCCAGCTCTGGAAGATCACCGCGGAGGCGACGATGACCGCCACGACCACGATGAGCGCGAGGATTTGCAGCAGCGACTTTTTCCTTGCTTCCTTACGGGTTGCCATGGCCCATTACTTTACTCGAACGCGGTAGAGCTCATCCCACCGCTTGCCGGTAAGCCAGAATTCATCGGTGCCCTCGATATGCGCGATGCCATTTAAGACATCATCGGGATCGGTGTATTTCGATTTATCGATGGCATCGGTAGAAATCACCGCGGTGACCTCCCCAGAGGAGGGATCGATGCGGTAGATATCGTTGGTCTGCCACACGTTGGCATAGACATCACCGTCCACGCATTCCAGCTCGTTGAGATCCTCTACGGGCGAGCCCTCGAGGGTGACCTCGGTGGTGGAGCGCTCCGCAAAGGTTTCCGGATCCATGTGCCGCAGGGTAGAGGTGCCATCGGACATGATGAGCTCGTCCTGGTTGGCACAAAGCCCCCAGCCTTCGCCGGTATAGGTGGCGGTCCCAGTGCGCTGGAAGTCGCCGTCATAGCGCAGGGCCTGCCCGCGCTTCCAGGTCAATTGCCAGATGGAATCGCCGTATTGGGTAATGCCTTCCCCAAAAAGCGAGTCATCCAGGGCATGGGCTTGGAGGACCTCGCCGGTTTCAGGGGAGAAGCGGATGAGCTTGGATTCGCCCCATTGCCCGGTGCCGAGCAGGAGGTTGCCCTCTCCGTCTTCTTCTAGGCCTTGCGTAAAGGAGTTCTCTGGCAGCGGCGCGGTATCGAGGACTTCCACTGATAGGTGCTCGGGGGAGGAAGATTCAGAAGCATCAGAAGAGCAGGCTGTTAAGGCGCAGCAGGGCACGGCAATGAGCGCGGCGCGGCGGAGAAACGACATGCACCATATGTACCACTGTTGGCTGGCCATCATGAATAATGAGGGGCGTGAGTAAGCGAAAAGCAAATCCGTTGATCGATTCCCGCGCCGTACGCATTGCGCGTGAGGCATTGGAAGAGGTGGGGGAAGGGGGCATCGGCAAGCATAGGGGCGTCGCCGGAATGGGCCGCAACGTTGTCACCCATCGCTTTGAAGCGGATATGCCGGGCTACCCGGGGTGGGAATGGCAGGCCGTGCTCGCGTGCGCGGAAGGCTCGCGCTACGTCACCGTCAACGAGGTGGCGCTGGTGCCGGGCGGGGAAGCGCTGCAGGCCCCGGAATGGGTGCCGTATGAGGATCGCGTGCTGCCGGGGGATTTGGGCCCGGGAGACCTCATGCCGCCGGCCATCGATGATGAGCGCCTGAATGGAAATGAGCTTTCCGCCAAGGGGCTGGCGGATGCCAAGCATCGCTGGCAAGAAGAATATGGCCCAACCTCGGAGATGGCGGCCAAGGCGCACCTGCAGTGCCGCACGTGCGCTTTTTATATGCAATTCATGGATAACTTTGGGGTATGCGCCAACGAGTATTCCGCCGATGGCCGTGTTGTACATGCACGCTACGGTTGCGGTGCGCATTCGCAGACGCGGGTGAGCGAGGAGAAGGCGCCGGCCGCGGCCTTCGATGATGAAAAGCCCATTTACCAAGATTTTGATTTTGAGGATTAAGGCAGCACACTTAGGGCGTAAAAAATACCGCTCTACGTGAAAGGGCACGGCGTGAAAGCCACTCTCGATCGCTATTTCCACATTTCTGAACGCGGTTCCACCATCGGAACCGAGCTACGCGCGGGAACGGTCTCGTTCTTCGCCATGGCATATATCATTTTGCTCAACCCGCTGATCCTGGGCACGAGCCCGGACGCGGAGGGCTATACCTTGGGCGTGCCGCAGGTTGCGGCCGCCACGGCGTTGGTCGCCGGCGTGATGTCCATTGCCTTCGGTGCGATTGCGAAGTACCCCTTCGCCATGGCCGCGGGCCTGGGCATGAATACCTTCGTTGCCGTCAGCATGGTCGCCACCAGCGAGCTGACCTGGCAAGAAGCAATGGGCCTCGTGGTAATCGAGGGCCTTATCATCGTCCTGCTCGCCGTGTCCGGCTTCCGCACCGCGGTATTTGACGCCATCCCGCAGCCCATGAAGGCCGCGATGGGCGTGGGCATTGGCATGTTCATCGCCATGATCGGTTTCGTGGATGGCGGGTTCGTTACCCGCGTGCCCGATGCCGCACAGACCACCGTGCCGGTGGGGCTGGGCATTAATGGCTCGATTGCCACCTGGCCGGCGGTGGTCTTTGTCATTGGTCTTATTGTTTGTGCCTTCATGGTCATCCGCAATGTGCCGGGCGGGCTATTTATTGCCATCATCCTCAACACGGTGATTGCTTTTATTGTTCAGGCGCTCACGGACTCCGAGGACTGGGGCATGGCCGCCCCGGAGAGCCCGGAGGCGTTGGGAGGCCTGCCGGATCTTTCCATCGTGGGCGATGTGAACCTGGTGGGCGCCTTTGCCAATATCGGGGTGATTTCCACGGTTCTGCTCATCTTCACCCTACTGCTGACCAATTTCTTCGATGCCATGGGCACCATGACTGGGCTGGGCAAACAGGCCAAGCTCGTGGATGACAACGGTAACCTGCCGGGCATGAAGAAGGCGCTGGTTGTGGAAGGCGCCGGCGCGGTGGCCGGTGGTCTGGGCTCGGCATCCTCGAATACCGTTTTTGCGGATTCCTCTGCCGGCATTGCCGATGGCGCCCGCACCGGCCTGGCCAATATCATGACCGGCCTGCTGTTTATCGCCGCCATGTTTTTCACCCCGCTCTATGAAATCGTGCCCATCGAGGCCGCTGCGCCGGTGCTGGTCATCGTCGGCGTGATGATGGCCGCGCAGCTCACGGATATCCCGTGGACTCGCATGGAAGTGGCCATCCCGGCGTTTTTAACCATCGTGGTCATGCCGTTTACCTATTCGATTGCCAACGGCATCGGCGTGGGCTTTATTACCTTCGCGCTCATGTCCACCTTTGCTGGTAAGGCCAAGCAGGTGCACTGGATCATGTGGCTACTGGCGGGCTTGTTCGTCATTTACTTTGGCATCGATCCGATTTCGGAGGCCATCGGCTAGCCTGGAAGGCATGCATATTTCTGATCCCCGTGACCCTCGCCTGGACGATATTCGGAACCTCAATAAATCCGATAAATCTGGCGAGGGTTTGGTCATTGCAGAAGGCCCCTTGGTGGCCGCCCGCCTTATGGAATCGCGGTTCCCCATGCGCTGCCTCGTGGGCTTTCCCCAGAAGCTGGAGGCCTTCTTTGCCGAGTATGGCGAGCCCGAGTGCCCCGTCTACGAGGTCTCGCGCGAGACCCTTGCAGAGGTCGCGGGCTTCGATATGCACCGCGGTTTGGTTGCCGCAGCGGACCGCGCCCCAGAGCCGGAGGTGGGCGAGATCCTGGAGCAGGCCCGCACCATCGCCGTGCTGGAGGGCGTGGGGGATCATGAAAATATCGGCGCCATCTTCCGCCACGCGGCCGGCATGAACGTGGATGCTGTCTTGCTCGGCTCGGGTGCTGCGGATCCGCTCTATCGCCGCTCGGTGCGCGTATCCATGGGCCACGTGCTGCGCGTGCCGTTTGCGCATTTAGAGGGCGGTTTCACCACCTGGCAGCGCTCGCTGCAGGCGCTTGCCGATGCCTCCTTTACCCTCATTTCCTTAACCCCCAACCCCCAGGCGGTGCACCTGGCAGAGGCCATGCACGGGCAGGACAAAGTGGCCATGCTGGTAGGCGCGGAGGGCCCCGGGCTTACCGAGCACGCAATGAAGGCCACCGATATCCGCGCGCGGATACCGATGGCCCCAGGTACCGATTCTCTAAATGTTGCGACCGCGGCCGCCATTTCCTTTTATGAGCGCCAGCGTTCCTTGAGCGACTTGAACGTCTGACGCAGCCAATTGCCAATCAACGAGCCGAGGTGCTTGGCGGTAGAAAGGATCTCATCGCCGGTGGAATCCGGCTCGGCATCGTGGTCCTCGTAGTCGTCATAATCGTTCAGGCCCAGCCTATTCGCTGATTGGGCGGCGAACTCGCTGACCGGTTGCTTTGGCTTGGGCGGATCGATCTTGGGTTCTGGGCGCCCGTCCACGGCATAACCCACGACATCCAGGTCTGGGCCTTCCTGTCCCACGGTGATGCCCAACCAGTGTTCTTGGGCGGCCTCCATGATGCTGTGGGGCCGAAACGGCAGGGAAATACCGCCGAGGGATTCGTCCTTTTCGCCGGCCCAAAACGGTGCCTCGAAGGGCTCGGGCAGGCCGGTGTCCTCGTAGAGACGGTCGCGGGAGGCACACAAGCTGCGCTTGAGCTCACCGCTTTCCCACAGCGCGAAACCCGCATAGTCCTCGTCCGCGTTGCTGACTAGGGCAATAACCCGCTGGGCAGGGATTGCACTTAAGAGGTCATTCGGCAGTTGGGATAATAGGACGGAATCGCCCTCGCAGACCGTTTGCACCACGGCAATCCCTGGGTAGCCGCCGATGTAGTACTCATTCGGATCCGTCTGCGCGGAGCGGTTCAGGGGGAATTGCCCAATCGGGGTGACCGGGAACTTGGGGTTGAGCTGGGCTAGGAACTTGCGGCCGAAACCGCGGTCCGCCTTGGGTTCGGTCTTGAGAACTTCTTCGGCGCCGGGCTTGGAGATGTACCACAGCGTGAGGACGGCATGAGAGATGTCCACTGTTTAGTCCCTCGGGCGCTTGGTATTGGAGCGAACGCCCAAGAGCACGTCCTCCCAGTGTGGGGTGACGGCCTTGCGGCGGCGCTTCGAGGGCTTGGGCTCGGAGGACGGATTCTGCAGGAATTCCTCTTCTTCCGTCTCTTCGCTGGAACCGGAAATATCGGTGACATTGGCGGGCTGATCGCCGTCAATGGCTTCGTCGTAGCGGCCGCTGCCCAAGGAAGTCAGCGATCGCACCGGCTGCACGAAGTCCGGGTCCGTAAGATCTGCCGCGACCGAGTTGCGGGCCTCGACCGTAGCGGGGGAGGACATGGACTGCTTGAAGGTCCATTCCGCCTCGTTTTCAGAAAGGCCAGCCTTCCAGGTCACGCGCACTACCCACGGCTCGCCCTGGTGGCGGTAGGCATCCCACGTGGACTCCGAGAGGGAGTGGCCGCGGGCGGCAAAGGAGCTCGCCAGTACTTCCCACAGGGTGAGCTTGGCCGGGCCGTCTTCGCGCACCGGGTGGGCCTGCTTGGCCACCTCAGAAATGCGGTTGCGCTCCAGCATGACCGGGTAGGCGAAGGGCTCGATGCGCGATTCATCGACATGCATCTCTTCCGCGAGCTCTGCCGTGGAAGCACCGGCACGGATGCGGTTTTGGATCTCTGCCGGCCGGATCTGCTTTTCTTCCTCTTCGTGGGAGGGCTTCGGCATCGGCGCTAGCTTCGGCGGCTCCGGCTTGCTAGCGGCGGGCGTGAGGGCGGAACGCAGCTCATCGGTGATGGGAAGGGAAAACTCTTCGCCTTCTTCGGTGCGTAGCACCAATGAGTCTTCGCTCGATTCGCTGTCAACGAGAAACAGCTCGCGCATAGTGTGGCGCTCCTTTGCCTATCGACGGAAGGACGGATCTGTGATGCAGTCAACTATAACGCGAAAAGGCCCCGCGCCCTGCGAGGCGGCGGGGCATGTTGATCACTTAGTTGGCATCCAGCACGTAGTCGATGCACTGCGTGAGCTTGGCGATGTCCCCAGGCTCAATCGCCGGGAACATACCCACGCGCAGCTGGTTGCGGCCGAGCTTGCGGTACGGCTCGACATCGAGGATGCCGTTGGCCCGCAGGGTCGCGGCAAGGTGGGCGGCATCCACGGAGTCATCGAAATCGATGGTGCCCACGACTAGGGAGCGCGTTGCCGGATCGCTGACGAACGGGGTGGCCTCCGGCCGGGCTTCGGCCCAGTTGTACAGCGTGGAGGAGGACTCGGTGGTGCGCTTGACCATGCCGTCGAGCCCGCCGTTGTCATTCATCCACTGAATCTGGTTATCCAGCATGAGCAGGGTGGCGATCGCCGGGGTGTTATAGGTCTGGTTCTTGCGGGAGTTGTTTACCGCGGTCTGCAGGTTCAAAAATTCCGGAATGAAGCGGTCGGAGTTGTTGATCTTTTCGATGCGCTCTAAGGCCGCCGGGGACATCGCGGCGAGCCAGAGTCCGCCGTCGGAAGCGAAGCACTTCTGCGGCGAGAAGTAGTACACGTCGGTCTCAGCGATATTGACGGGAAGGCCGCCGGCGCCAGAGGTGGCATCGACAAGCACAAGCTGCTGGTCGTTGTGGGGATGTGGGCGAACGACCTCCGTCATCGCGCCGGTCGAGGTTTCATTGTGGGCCCAAGCGGCGACATCGGCATCAGCCGCAAGCTCGCGCGGATTCGGGGCGGTGCCGGCGGGGGATTCGGTGAGCGCCGGGGCATCGAGCCACGGGGCCTTGGAGGCTGCCTTGGCAAACTTGGTGGAGAACTCGCCAAAGGTGAGGTGGGCCGACTGGCGCTCGATAAGGCCGAAGGTAGCCGCGTCCCAAAAAGCGGTGGCGCCGCCCAAAGACAGGACGATCTCGTAGCCTTCAGGAAGCGAGAACAGATCGCTTAAGCCCTCGCGCACGGATCCCACGAGGTTTTTCACCGCCGGCTGGCGGTGCGAGGTGCCCACGATAGCGGGGTCTATGGCCTCGATCTGGGCGGGGCGTACCTTGGAGGGGCCGCAGCCAAAGCGGCCATCGGAAGGCAAGAGATCTGCTGGCAGGGTGATTTTTGGAGTACTCATGCCGCCAGTGTAGAACAGTTCCGGTTGTACGGCAGGTATTTTGATGCCCGTAAACTTGTTGGCAGAATCACAAAGTTTGCTAGAGTGTGAATAGGTATAAGGCTGACTTGTCTAAGTTAGTGCCTTAAAGAACTCTTTAACAGGGAAAGGAAATTCCGTGTCTACTGAAGAAAACAAGGTAGTACTCAAGCACGCTGGCAACGAGTACGAGATGGATATCAAGCAGTCCACTGAGGGCGATTCCGGCTTCGATATCTCCAAGCTCCGCAAGGAAACCGGGCTTGTTACCTTCGACCCCGGCTACACCTCCACCGGCTCCACCGAGTCCAAGATTACCTTTATTAACGGTGAGGAGGGCATCCTTCGCTACCGTGGCTACGATATTGCTGAATTGGCAAATAACGCCACCTTCAATGAGGTTTCCTACCTGCTGATCAAGGGCCACCTGCCGGATGAGCAGGAACTCTCGCAGTTCAATAGCGCCATCCGCCACCACACCCTCTTGGATGAGGACTTTAAGGCGCAGTTCAACATCTTCCCGCGCGATGCCCACCCGATGGCCGTGCTTGCTTCCTCCGTGAACATTCTCTCCAGCTACTACCAGGATCAGCTGGACCCACTGGATGAGGAGCAGCTGGACAAGGCCACCGTTCGCCTGCTGGCTAAGGTGCCGATGCTGGCCGCTTACGCTTACCGCGCATCCCAGGGCAAGCCATATATGTACCCGGATAACAACCTGAACGCGCGCGAGAACTTCCTGCGCATGATGTTCGGTTACCCCACCGAGGAGTACGAGGTTGACCCGGTTGTCTCCAAGGCACTGGACAAGCTGCTCATCCTGCACGCTGACCACGAGCAGAACTGCTCCACCTCCACCGTCCGCATGATTGGTTCCGCACAGGCCAACATGTTCGTCTCCATCGCCGGCGGTATCAACGCCCTGTCCGGCCCGCTGCACGGTGGTGCTAACCAGGCCGTGCTGGAGATGCTCGAGGACATCGAGAAGAACAACGGCGGCGACGCTACCGACTTCATGAACCGCGTGAAGAACAAGGAAAAGGGCGTTCGCCTGATGGGCTTCGGCCACCGCGTGTACAAGAACTACGACCCACGCGCGGCCATCGTCAAGGAAACCGCACACGAGATCATCGATCACCTGGGCGGCGACCCGATGCTGGACCTGGCCATGAAGCTGGAAGAGATTGCGTTGAACGATGACTACTTCGTCTCCCGCAAGCTCTACCCGAATGTGGACTTCTACACCGGCCTCATCTACCGCGCCATGGGCTTCCCGACGGACTTCTTCACCGTCCTCTTCGCCATCGGCCGCCTGCCGGGCTGGATCGCTCAGTACCGCGAGCAGCTGGAGATGAACACCAAGATCAACCGTCCTCGCCAGATTTACACCGGTGAAACCCTGCGCAAGGTTACCCCTCGCAGCGAGCGCTAAATAGCGCTTTTGGTCGCCCCAATTCAGCCGAATCGGGCTTGAGCACTATAATTGGTGCAGCTCGGTTCGGTTTTATTGCGACCGCACGAACAAACTAGATTTCCCAAGGAGAATAATCCCCATGGATAAACCTGTTATTGAAGCCCAGTCTGGCCCGGCGCCGACCGACCTCGTCATCGAGGACATCGTCGTAGGCGATGGCGCTGAAGCCCAGCCTGGTGGCGTAGTGGAGGTCCACTACGTTGGCGCCGAATATGAGACCAACCAAGAATTCGATTCCTCGTGGGACCGTGGCCAGTCCATCGAGTTCCCACTGACCGGTCTCATTGCCGGCTGGCAAGAGGGCATCCCGGGAATGAAGGTGGGCGGTCGCCGTCAACTCATCATCCCGCCGGAAAAGGCCTACGGCCCAGCCGGCGGTGCGCACCCGCTGTCCGGCCGCACCTTGGTCTTTATCATTGACCTCATCCGCGCCGACTAAACTGCGCTAAAAACGTTGAACCGGCTCCCGAAAAAGGGGAGCCGGTTTTTCGTTGTACTGGGGCCTTAGTTCTTTCAAGTGCCCGCATAAGACGGGAAACTGGGGCACAATGGGAACTATGACTGTGCCAACTATTTCTTTCAATGATGACCGCGAGATGCCCCAGCTCGGTCTGGGCACCTACAAGCTCAATGATGATGAATGCATTCGCGTAGTCCGCGAAGCCATTGACCTGGGCTACCGCCACTTTGATACGGCGACGCTGTACAAGAACGAGGGGGCCTTGGGTACTGCGCTGAACCAAGCCATTGACGCGGGCGATGTCAGCCGCGAGGACTTGTTTATCACCTCCAAGGTCT
This sequence comes from Corynebacterium sp. KPL1986, assembly GCF_000477975.1. Lineage (NCBI taxonomy): Bacteria > Bacillati > Actinomycetota > Actinomycetes > Mycobacteriales > Corynebacteriaceae > Corynebacterium > Corynebacterium sp. KPL1986. The sequence goes on from NZ_KI515719.1 coordinate 20,644, forward strand.
GGCACTCCCACCACGGCGCGCAGAAGGCGGAACAAGCCTTCCAGGAATCCATGGAGAAGCTGAAGCTGGATTACTTGGACCTGTACCTCATCCACTGGCCGTGGCCACAGGGCGGGCTGTACGTGGAGACCTTTGAATCCATTGCCCGCCTGCAGGGGATGGGCCAGATCGCTTCCATTGGTGTTGCTAACTTCTACGAGGAGGTCCTCGAGAATCTCATTGATAAGACCGGCATTACCCCGGTGCTCAACCAAGTGGAGCTGCACCCTGGGTTCACCCAGCCGGAACTGCGCGAATTCCACCACAAGCACGGCATCGTGACCGAGGCGTGGTCGCCGCTGGCGCGCGGTGTGGTGCTCAATAACCCGGAGATTGAAAAGATTGCCGCCGCGCACGAGGCTACCGAGGGCCAGGTGGTGCTGGCGTACCTGATGGCCAAGGGCATTTCCGTTATTCCGAAGTCTGCCCGCAGCGAGCGGCTCAAGGAGAACCTGGCCGCCGCGGAGCTGGAGCTGGGCAAGGATGAAATCGCAGCGATTGACTCCTTGGAAGGTCAAGAAGGCTTTGGCCGCATGTTTAATGACCCCCGCGAATTCCCGGGCGCGGAGGGCTAAGAACACACCTCGGGTTAAGGGGCCACCGGCGACGGCGTCGTCGGTGGCTTTTGCTGTGCAGGATGGCTGAGTGGGAAGTACGTGCTGGTTAAGGCACTCACCTCGCTGATAGGTGGTTCCTTTCGCGCCGCCTTTACTCATTAGTTAATGTCTGGTTAACAAAATTTGCGAACACGTTAACTCTGGGGCGGAGGGGGTGATTTGCAAAGAATATTAGCCCAGTTCACCGGAACCTATCGGGCTAAAAGGGGGGAGTTTTTGTGAGGCATATTGGCAATATTTACTGCTTTGCAAAGATTGTTCTGTATCTTACATAGCAACGCGGGTAGTGATGGACAACACATTGCGCCTCGTTTGTACAGAACCTCTCTCACCCAAGGAGACAACCCTTCTATGAGTGATACAACTGCTCCAGTCGAGCGCCGTGAGCTTACGGCAGCCGACTACATAGAAATGCGCGATAGCGAAGAGTTTGGCGAGCTGCGCAGCGCTTATCGTAGTTTCACCTTTCCCATGACCGTCGCGTTTTTCGTGTGGTACATCGTCTACGTGCTCACCGCCGTGTTTGCGCCTGATTTTATGGCCATTGAGCTTGGCCATGGCGGCTGGAACGTCGGCCTCGTCTTCGGCCTGGCCCAGTTCCTGACCACGTTCATCATTACCTGGATTTACGTGAAATACGCCAATAAGAATATTCAGCCTAAATCGGTTGCTATTCGCGAGAAGTTGGAGGCCAAGTAAATGACTACCACTTACCTTGCACAAGAAACTTCTGCCGGTAACCCGATTCTGAATATCTCCATCTTCGGCATCTTCCTCGTGGTTACCATGGCCGTCGTGTTGCGCGCCGGCAAGACTACGAAGAAGGCGTCTGACTTCTATACCGGCGGTGGCTCGTTCTCCGGCCGCCAGAATGGCTTGGCCATTTCCGGTGACTACCTTTCTGCGGCATCCTTCCTCGGCATCGTTGGTGCGGTGGCGCTTAACGGCTACGACGGATTCTTGTACTCCGTCGGCTTCTTCGTCGCTTGGCTCGTAGCCCTGATGCTCGTGGCTGAGCCGATGCGTAACGTGGGCCGCTTTACCATGGCGGACGTTTTGTCCTTCCGCCTGAAGCAAAAGCCGGTGCGCGTGGCCGCGTCCATCGCCACACTCTTCGTGACGCTGTTCTACCTCATTGCCCAGATGGCCGGCGCCGGGTCCCTGGTGGCCGTGCTGCTGAACATCCACGACTTTAAGTGGCAGGCAGTTGTCGTCGGTATCGTCGGCGTGCTGATGATCCTCTACGTCTTGGTCGGCGGCATGAAGGGCACCACCTACGTGCAGATGATTAAGGCCGTCCTGTTGGTGACCGGTGTGGTCGTCATGTGCATCATGGTGTTTGTCTCCCTGCGCGGTGGCTTCAGCAACATGTTCAGCACCGCGATTGATATGCACGCATCGTCCGATTACCTCCATGAAAAGGGCTATGAGGCCAAGGAAATCATGGAGCCGGGCCTAAAGTACGGTGGCTCCACCGCCGCTAAGCTGGACTTCATCTCCTTGGGTATGTCCCTCGTGCTGGGTGTGGGTGGCTTGCCACACGTTCTGATGCGCTTCTACACCGTGCCGACCGCCGTTGAGGCGCGCCGCTCCGTGACGTGGGCCATCGTTATCATCGGTGCCTTCTACCTGATGACCCTGATTCTGGGCTACGGTGCAGCCGCACTGGTTGGCCCGGACCGCATCCTGAACGCACCGGGTGGCGCGAACGCCGCGGCACCGCTGCTGGCACTGGAAATCGGTGGCTCCATCTTCATGGCCATTATTTCCGCCGTGGCCTTTGCTACCGTGCTCGCCGTGGTGGCGGGCCTGGCGATTACCGCCTCCGCCTCCATCGCGCACGATATTTACCACGCGGTTATCCGCAACGGTGAGTCCACCGAGGCAGAGCAGGTGCGCGTCTCGCAGGCCACCGTGGTAATCCTGGGTATCGTCTCCATTATCTTGGGCATCTTGGCGATGACCCAGAACGTGGCCTTCTTGGTCTCCCTGGCCTTCGCGGTGGCGGCATCGGCTAACCTGCCGACCATCCTGTACTCGCTGTACTGGCGCCGCTTCAACACCGCGGGTGCCGTGGCCTCCATGTACACCGGTGTTGTCTCCTGCTTGGTCCTCATCTTCTTCTCTCCAGCGGTATCCGGCACCGAAAGCGCCATGTTCCCGAACGCGGACTGGGCTATCTTCCCGCTGACCTCGCCGGGTTTGGTCAGCATCCCGCTGTCCTTCTTCGTGGGGTGGTTCGTCTCCATCGTGACCAAGCCGGACAACTTGGATGAGTTGGCGGCAGAGATGGAAGTTCGTTCCCTGACCGGTGTGGGCGTCGAGGCCCCAGTCCAGCACTAATTGCCCGAAAAGGAGCAATTACCGGTAATATGGTTCGACGTGTTTAATCCGTCCTCTCTCAACGCGGCGGCATCAGTAAAGGCTGGTGCCGCCCTTGCCGTGTGCATGCTTGCCTGCTCTACGGTTGCTGGGTGCAGCAATAGCGAGCGAGATAGCACCGCCAAAGCCGAAGACACCACCATTACCGCGCATAGGGCGACAACGGTGCCCCCGCGGATCAATGAGTTCCTCAAGGGGGATGAGGACCATTCCATTAGCTATATTCGCCTGCACGATGGCATGTATATGGGCTCTGCGGCAGAACACGATCCCCGCCCGGCGCTTAGCCTCATCAAGCTCTACATCGCCACCTACGTCATTGAACAGGGTGAGTACGAAGATAAATATGAGGCGCTCGGCATGATCGCCAGCTCTTCTGATAAGAGCGCCGAGGAGCTGTTTAAAAAGTACCCGGATTCCATCGATAAGATTGCCAAGGAATACGATCTGGAATCCACCAAGGCGGGCGAGACCTGGGGCTATTCGGAAACCTCCACCTATGACGTGGCCAGCTTCATCTCGCAGCTCATCAAGCGCGATGAAACCCATCCCGTGCTGGTGGCGATGTCGCACGCGGATCCAGTCTCAGAAGATGGTTATGACCAGGATTATGGCACCGCGAAGCTCTCTAATGTCGTGGGCAGCAAGTGGGGCTGGTCCAACGATAAGTCCATCAATTCTTCGGTGTCCTTTGGCAAGAACTTCGTCGCCGCGGCCTCCATTAATGGTTCTGCCAATGACCTCACGGACTACGTCAAGAGCGAGATCAACGGCGAGAACCTGGGCAAGGCCACCGAGCGGTTCTTGAAGTACAAGGATGGCGAGGACGTGCCACCCATCGAGACGACCTCAGAGAAGCCGACCTCGAGCGAAAAGAAGGACGAGGACAAGAAGGACGAAAAGAAGTCCTCCGAGCCCAAAGGGAAATAGACCTACTTAATGGCCTTGGCGATGTCCTGGGCGGCATCCGCAAGCCCGCGAATTTGCTCGTTGCTTAGCGATGACCCCTTAAAGCTCACCCCATCCGCGTTGAGCTGCGGCAGCTCCGGCATATTTGGGATGGCCTTGTCCAGGGTGGAGCTGAGATCCTGGATGCCTGGCTGCTTGGAGCCGGGCGTCCATTGGCCCCAGTCGCTGGCGTAGACCTCGTTGACATCGACGATGACGTTCTCGATGGTCTGCTGGCGCGACTGCGGTAGCTGGTGAATGGTGGTCTTGGGGTGAATTTTCCCGTTGGAGCCCCAATCGTGCATCCAGTAAAACGTGCCAATCCCATCCTGGCTGGCCCACTCGATGGTGTTGTAGTTGCCGTAGACACCGGTCTGGTAGCCGGCCACGGATAGGGCCTTGGAAAACGCTTGCAGGTACGGCCGGATGAACTGGGTGTAGTGCTCGCGGGTGGGGTTATCGTCGATGGCGATATAAATGGGGCGGTGCGTGGGTCCACCGGCGGCCTTGTGCAGCGAAATGGCCTGCGGGGCGTGGATGGCGGCGCCGGCCGCGCCCTGCTTCCAATCGGCGGTTTCGGCGCGGCCGAATTGATAGACCGAGGCCGTGGGCAGGCCAGCCGCGGCATTGGCGGCAGCCTCTTGCAAAGTGACCGGCTTGCCGGTCATCCAAGCCGCGCCGGGGCGCTTATTGGAGACGTAGCGAATAGCGCCGATATGGCCCGCGCGCTTGATGGCGGCGGGGGAGGGGATACCGGAGGAAAAGTCGATGATGGTGCCGCGCACCGGGCCGAGGGCGGCGGCAGAGGGTGCGGCCGCACCAATGGCCCCGGCGGTAAGGGCAAGGGCGCTTGCCTTCAAGAGGCCGCGACGAGACAGAGACGGTGACATGAAAAGCTCCTGCAGTGATCGCATTAGTCACAATAGTCAACAAATGCACCATAGCAGGAGGTGGTGGGGGAATCGTGTTTATTTTGACACGTTGCTAAATTCCACGTTCGTGGCGTGTTCCACGGTGCGCGATACCGTGCAGTCCTTCTCGTGGGAAATGCGGATCAGGTTATCTACCAGCGCGCGGGCCTTATCGCCCTCCGGGGTGGAGGGGAAGGAGAGGTCGAAGGCGACGCGGACATCGGAAAGCCGCGAGGCGCCATCCTCATCCACGCGGTCGCCCTCTGCGTGCACCCGGAAAGACTCCGGCTCGGTGCGCCGGGAGGTCACGACATCCACATCCACCGCGGTGCATCCGGCGACGGCAGCCAGCAGGAGCTCGACCGGCGATAACAGGCCCTCCCCGCGGCCGAACTCGATGCTGGCGCCATCCGCATTGGTGGCGCGGTACACCGAATTTTCTACGCGGTTAAGGTCAACGGAATACTGCTTAGTGATTTCACTCATGGCTTAAAGCTTAAGCCAGGCTCGGGATATAGGCCACGCTGCCGCCCAAGGACATGGTGATAAAGATAGGTGCGATAACCAGGGGCCCAAGCCATACGCGGCCGGTATTGGCATAAAACATCTTGTTCAAGATGGGCAGCAGGATCATCATGGGCAAGATGGATTGCAGCATGTTCACATACAGCCAGTCATCGGTCCAGTGCACCGTGCCGGTGGCGGCGAAGACGGAATATTGGATAACGAAGATCATCGCCAAGCCGACGGAGTTAGCTAACGCCGCAATGAGGTAGGTCTGCCACTTGGGCGTATCGCTATAGCGCGTGCCCACACCGGCGCGAATGGAATTGGCCAGGTAGAAGATGAACATCGCCGGCACGTACATCAGCGCCACCAGGAACCAGCGCAGCGTCAGCGGGCGCGAGGCTACGACCAGGAAGCGGTAATCGCTGTGGAAGGCGAGGTAGACGATGGATAGCACGGAGAAGTACACGAAGAGCAGGATGAAGGCGAGCAGTATCGTGCGCCAAAAGGTGCGCCAGCTCATCGTGATGCCCCACGCGCGGGCGCGCTCGCCGCGGGCATAGGTGGACTTATCCCGGGTGATATAGAACAAGATAAGCCCGACGATGCCGTTGACGATGGCCCACAAGACCACCGAGTTGACCATGCGCGCCGGGAAGAACCAGGTGCTGACCTTATTCGCGGCATCGTAGAAGACGTCCTGCGAAAGGTTCGCCAGCGGCATGAACGTGAAGAATGCGATGGCCGCCGAAAGCACGAAGAATGCCCAGAACTTCGCGGCCTCTTTGCCCCGCGGACGCTTCGGTACGGCTGGGAGCGCCTGTGCCACTGGCGCAAAGTAACGGGTGCGCAGGAGTATGCGGGTTAGCGGGAAGAGCATGGCGATGCCGCCGATGAGGGAAATGAGGTTAAAGACCTCTTTCAGCCACCAGGTCTGGTTGCCGGAGTCCATCTTCACTGGCGCATCCAGGGTGTCATCGAAGAACTCGAGGATACTGCCGATGGCACTAGGTGTCAGCGGCTGCAGCGGGTGCAGCGTTTCATCGTTATAGGCAACGCGGTACGTGCCCTTGTCGATGTCCCCGTAACCACGGCCGATCTCAATGCGGTCCACCTGGTCTTGTTTCTTGAGCCCAGAGTTGACCATGGACAGGGCCTCCGGCGCATCGCGCAGATCACCATCGCCATTGATATTGCGGTAACCGCCCTCATCGTAGCGGGCATACCCCAGCGCCATATTGGAGTGCACGTGCGCGAACTTCTTATCGTTTAAGTTCTTGAGCCAGCCGGAGATAAAGACCGCGGAGATCTTATCCAGGTCCTCGGCGCGCTTGCGCTCGCCATCTGTGATGGTGGTGCCGCCTTCGCTATTCGGGTCCTTGGCCGCTTCGAGGGCATCGTCGACCTTCTTGCCGTACTTATTGGCCGCGGTGCGTACCGCGGTACCACCGGCGGAGTGGCCGGTTATGCCGATGCGATCCTCATCGACGTAATTAAACGTATCCAGGTGATCTGTGACGTAATCAATGGCGGTCACCACGGCGGTATCGCCATCGTCTGGGTGCTGCGCACTCGATTCGCCCTGGTTGTATGGGTCAACCACGAGGGTGACAAAGCCGCGCCGGGCCAGCTCCAGCGAGTTGGAGACTTGGGTTTCCTTGGTGCGCTGGAAGCCGGGCGAGACGATGACCATGGGTGCTTTATTCTCCGGCGTCGCGTCCTTCGGCCGGAAGAGATCTGCGGTGACCGTAGCGCCGTGCTTGCCGGCGATTTTGAGGTCAGTGACCTGAATTTTGCCGCCATCGGTTTGCACGAGGGATGAGCCCAGGGCGCCGACGAGAACGATGACGATGCACACAAAGAGCTTCCAGCCATCGCTAAAGCGGCGCTTCTTCGATACTTCAGCGGGCATCTGTTCTGCCTGCTGTTTTAGAGAAAGGGATGACCGCTCTTCCATGGGAGTGGGGGAGGGGGATGCGGAGTCGGACATATACGCGTTCCTTGTTGGTGGTGCTTAATTGAAACGAGTGGGCTGAAAGTCCGATAGTGGAAAACTTAAAGTCCAGTGTGGAAGCACATTAGGCCCGCACGAAAGTGGGTGCAAACGGTGCACTTTCTAGGGGTGCTGTGCAGGAGCTGAGCTGGTCAAAGTTCGCGCGGTGCGATGAATTAATTACGCGAAAGCGACGAAGGTGCGCGGTAGCCCCACATTGGGGGTTAACCTATAGCTCAATAGATATTTGTATACCTGTAGTACTACCGTTATGAAAAGCAATGAAGGAACCCTACAAGGAGAAACAATGGATTCGGTGATCGCAGGCAATGCGAGCTGGATGCTCATGAGCGCGGCTCTCGTGCTGCTCATGACCCCAGCCCTGGCACTTTTTTACGGAGGCATGACAGAGCGCCGCGGCGTGCTCAATATGATGTTGATGTCCTTCGGCTCACTAGCGGTAGTCAGCATCATTTATGTCCTCTGGGGCTGGTCGATGAGCTACGGCACGGAGTCCTGGGGCGGCATCGTTGCCAACCCCTTCGAGTTCTTCGGGCTCAAGGATTCCATCTTTGATGCCAATGGTGAATACCTCGAAGGCGCGGAAGGCTACGCCAATATCATCGATATCGGCTTCCAGCTCACCTTCGCCGTTATTTCCACCGCGATTATCTCCGGTGCACTCGCCGGCCGTGTGAAGTTCGGTACCTGGATGGTATTCAGTGGCCTGTGGGCAACCTTTGTCTACTTCCCGCTGGCCCACATGGTCTGGGGCGGCGGCATCCTGGGTGAGGGCGAAAGCAGCGTCACCAGCTGGATCTTTGGCAGCGAAGGCGGGGAAGCGCTTGTGGCTCCCATTGACTTTGCCGGTGGTACCGTCGTCCACATTTCCGCCGGTACGGCCGCACTCGTCCTGGCGATTGTCGTGGGCAAGCGCCAGGGCTTCCCGAAGAGCGTGCAGCGCCCCCACAACCTGCCCATGGTCATGCTCGGTGCCGGTCTGCTGTGGTTCGGTTGGTTCGGCTTCAACGGCGGTTCCGCCTTCGCTGCCGATGGCCTCGCCGGCCTGGCCTGGGTCAACACCACCGCCGCAACGGCCGCCGCAATTTTGGGCTGGTTGCTCGTGGAAAAGCTGCGCGATAACTACTGCACCTCCCTGGGTGCTGCCTCTGGTGTGGTCGCAGGACTGGTCACCATTACCCCGGCCGCGGGCGACCTGAACCCGGTCACCTCGCTCATCATGGGTGCTCTCGGCGGCATGCTGGGTTGTTTGGGCGTGGGCCTGAAGTTCCGCTTCGGCTTCGATGACTCCCTCGACGTCGTGGGCGTCCACCTGGTCGCCGGCCTGTGGGGCACCGTGGCAGTTGCCTTCTTTGCCAATGACCGCGGCATCTTTACCGGCGGCGGTGCCGAAGGCTGGAAGCTGCTCATCGTACAGATCCTCATCGCCGCAATCGCCGTGGTCTTTGCCGCAGTCATTACCGCCATCATCGCGGTGATTTTGAAGGCGACCATCGGCTGGCGCGTGACCGACCAGATTGAAACCGACGGCATTGACTTTGGTGGTCACCGTGAGACCGGCTACGACATTGGCGGCCGTGCGATGCGCGGTACCACCAGCCACAACTAAAACGCCCAGCGATTCCTAGGAGCAACAATGAAACTCGTAACAGCCGTGGTCAAGCCCTTTACGCTTGATGATATCCAGCAAGCCCTACAAAAGCTCGGCTCGCCCGGCATGACGGTGACCGAAATCGAAGGCTTTGGCCAGCAACGCGGTAACAAGGAAATCTACCGCGGCGCCCAATTCGCCACCTCCTTTGTCCCCAAGGCCAAAATCGAGCTCATCGTGGCAGACGATGACTCCGAAGCGATTGTCGATGCCATCGTCGACGCCGCCTGCACCGGCGAAATCGGCGACGGCAAGATTTGGATCGCACCCGTCGAAGACGTGATCCGCGTCCGCACCGGCGAGCGTGGCGAGAAGGCTATTTAAGCCTTCCACGCACCAGCGCCCGTGGTCTTCACAGAAGAGTGGAGGGCTGGGGTTTTGTTGTGGGTCCCAGTTTTATTTTTCTAATTGGTCGGTGTCTTTAGCCGTCGCCATGATGTTAGCTAGAGCATCTATCATGCTATTGAGTATGTTCTCATCGCTTGAAACAAGAGCATCGCGTTGCTTGCGTTGCTCAATGCCGCTAAAAATCGCACGCTTTGCTTCGACTTTAAAGAGCTTTGAACGCTTGAGCTGCTCCTTGGAGTTTTCTTGGCCAAGTTTCACGGCCGCGGGTTGGTTGGAGAGCGTACCCCATGCAGCAACGATCATCTGGGCGGTATCATCGCTGTCAACGTCCACTCCTGCGAGCGAGAAAAGATCGTTGACCTTCTCTACTGCCTCATCAAAGGCACTACGCAGGGGCGTCCGTGGCTCGCCTAGTCGGACCGTGAACTCCGGCACTTGCAAAGCCTCAGATTCGCTGCCGTTAACGCTATGGTCTTCTTCAACTTGACCCTGGGCAATTGCGACGCCTGCCAGCGTGACACCGGTGAGGAAGTCCTCGCTGTCATCCAGTTCGGTGATATGCAGGTTTGGCTCAAGGACGCTGCACAGCATTGCGCGCCGGGATACATCAGCATCGGCATAAGCGATGATTTGGGATAAGAACTCGTAGGCATGGCGATATTTCAGCACGTGGGCCTTGAAATCCTTGGCGTGCTCGAGAGCGCTTTTATCGGTGGAGCTACGGTCTGCGCGCCAGCGGCTAAGGATCGCGTCTGCTGCACCGCGTAGGCGTTCGGAGTCATTGCCAGCATTGTAGGCTTCTGCCACCGCGTTCATCTCATCGAGGTCATAGTAGCCGGCGGTATCTAACTCGTCTGCAAGTGTGTGAAGCGAGTTCGGATCTACGTCTGTATCGATGGATGCGCCCTGGTAGTAGCGCTGGAAGTCGGCCACAATTAGCGCGGGATCGTTGACAAAATCCACCACCATAGGTGCGGGCTTATCCGGATGAATCCTATTGAGACGCGACAAGGTTTGCACCGTAGCTACGCCGGAGAGGTGCTTATCCACATACATAGCGCATAGGCGCGGCTCGTTGAATCCGGTTTGGAACTTGTTGGCTACGATGAGCACGCGGTAGGAAAGATCGTCGTCCTTGAATGCTTGCTCCACATCGGACTCGCCGTTGAGACTTACTTCGGTGACCGGCTCCGGTTCATCTTCCATGCGCACCGCGTCAGAAAATGCCACGAGTGAGTGGAAACCGTATCCCTTCTCGGTGATGTAGCGGTTCATTTCGCGTGCCCAGTGTACCGCCGCTTTTCGCGAGGAAGTCACCACCATGGCTCGCGCCTGACCATCCAAGCGGTGCGCGACGTTACGGCGGTAGTGCTCAACAACGACCTCGACCTTTTGGGCAATGGAGGTTGGGTGCAGGCGCACAAACCGCACCATATCGGTGACCGCCGCAGACTGGTCAACCTCTTCGGTCCGTCCCAATTCATCGCGTACTTCGGCCCACATGGAATACGTGGAATAGTTGGTTAGCACGTCCATAATGAAGCCCTCAGCAATAGCCTGACCCATGGGATAGGTATCAAAAGCTACGTAATGACCGTCTTGGGTCTGCGAACCAAATAGACGCAGCGTCTTGGCCTTAGGTGTGGCGGTCAGAGCCACAAAGGTCATATTCGACGCATTAGCCACCGCTTCTTGGCGCAGCTCTAGCAGGTCATCAGCGGTGTATTCTTCGTCCTCATCTACATCAACGTCGGACAACAACTCGCGCAGTGCCGACGCGGAGGAGCCAGTTTGGGATGAGTGTGCTTCATCAGCAATAACGCACCAGTTCCGGCCTTGAATTTCTGGGTTGTTATCCAATAAGGAGAGTACGTGCGGAAATGTCTGCAACGTACAGGTAATAATGTGGCCACCCTCGACCAGCGCCTTGTGCAGTTGTGGCGACTTTGAACCAGAGTTTTCACCCACTGAGACCACCAGACCACGTGATGCAGCCAAAGCCTGCATGTCCTGGCGAATATTGGTATCGAGCGCCGTGCGGTCAGTGACCACAATGACCGAGTCAAACGTCTTCGTACCATCTTCGGCCACCTGTCTAATGAGCCGGTGGGCAAGCCAGGCGATCGTTTTGGTCTTGCCCGAGCCAGCCGAGTGTTCAATCAAATAGCGCCCGCCAGCACCGCGTTCGGCCACGTCAGTGGTGACTCGCTCCACCGCGCGCAACTGGTGGAAACGCGGGAAAATCAACGTGCCGTTGGCACCACGCTTGGACTTTTTATCCGGTTCCCACACGGCGAAGTCGCTCAAGATACGCAGCAACAACTGTGGCTGCAGTACCTGCTCCCATAGGTACGAGGTCGCAGACTTGCCCGCAACTGGCGGGTTGCCGCCTGCGCCGTCATGTCCCTGATTAAATGGTAGGAACCTAGTTTCGCTGCCTTTTAGCGCCGTGGTCATGTACGCCTCATCGTTCGATACCGCGAAGTGAACGAGTGCGCGACCTGGCAGCAGAACGCGGCGGTTCTTCGACGGCACACGATCCTCGCGATACTGCTTCATTGCCTTCTTTACGGACTGCGTGTTGTCCGTCTTTAGCTCGAACGTGGCAACCGGAATGCCGTTGACCGTAGCAACGAGATCCAGCGTTTCATTGCTGTCGTCGTCGAAATGTACCTGCCGGATAATGCGCAGCCGATTAGCTTCGGCGCGCTTGGCCGCGGTTACGCTCAGCGGATTGGCCGGTGGGAATGCCACCATAGGACCAAAGGTCGCCGAGCGTGCATTGGTCTGCGCGTACTTAAAGCCCTCGCGCAGCGTTCCCAACAGACCACCCCGGATACGTCCGGTTTGTGCGTCCTTGCGCGTCGCGGATTCTAGCCGCTTGGCAACATATTCCAGAAGCAGACTCTGCGCATTCTCGCGGGTGGCACCGGTCGCGTCCTGCGGCACAGCTTTGGCGTAGTTCTCTGGGTACTGGGTCTCCAGCCAGTGCAGCACGTCAGACGGAAACAGACCGAGCCGTGCATCCCAGCCTGTGTCTTTCATACCCGACTCATAGATCCAGCCGCTATCTTGTAAGGATTCACAGATCGTTTCTTCCAAGCGTTCTTCGCGCATGATGTCACGTTTAGGCATGAGATTCGTCCTTAGTAGTAGGGGAGGGAGGAATATCTATTTGGCCGGTTACCGCCGCAGAAATCACCGCCGCGCGACGCTCGGTGAGCAAGTCCCGCAGCTTTGTGATGTCCTCCAACATTGCGTCAATCTCGGCGGTCTCGCGGTCAATCTCGTCTGCGATACGACGTTGTTCATTAAGGGAAAGGAGGGGGACGCGGAGCTGACTTAGAACAGTAGAGGTCATACTTGGTAGGGCCGTATCGGTGGAGTACATTTCAAACGGAATGGTTGTCGCCCATTTGTGGAGGTATGGTGGAAAAATGTCTTGGCTCAAAACCGTGTAGTACATGGTGTCAACTGTCCAGAACTTGCCATCGACTAGGAGAGGCTTGTCAAGCGTCCCCTTTCGACCAAAGAGTACCGATGGGCCGTCAAAGAGAAATGATTTTGCTCGCTTAAATACTCCGCCTGACCCGTAAACTGGGTATTCCTCGCCTGTGCTCTCTACACCTTTGGTGTCTTGACCATTGCGGAATTGCGCCACGTAGCCTAGCTTCCGATAGTTGCAATCTGAATCCCGTAAAACCGAAAATTCATTTTTGACAATGGTGGCTCTTCGCTCCGTCAGCAGCCGCTCCATCTCGTCCAAATCGGCGCGCATACCGTCGTTCTCGGCGGTCTCGCGGTCGAGGTAGTCAGCGATGGTGCGCTGGGTATGGAGGTCGTCAATAGGTATTTTCATTGACATCAATGAGCGTACATCGAAACGGGAGAAAGCAGAAGAATCAGGATCTCCGCTTCCCATTCCACCCATGTCCCTCTTAATTAAGCTTGCGGATGATTGAGAGAGCAAGAAATATCGAATGAAACAAGGATCAGCAATGTCCTCATTAATTTCGGCGACGAAATAATCGGGGCTTACAACCCCCGGATCGGGGGTCAATCCGAGCGCCCCCTTATATGCATTAAAGCGGTTGAGGACAAGATTATTTTGAGAGACCACTTTGTAGTTTTCCAGCGACTTCGCCTGCATGGTTCGATTTTCCAGCTCTGAAGAGGGGATTACTCCGAATCGCTGACTTACGCTGAATCTAGTGATCTGAGATGAGTCGGAAGAACCTAACTTCTCATTCACCTCAGTGATTGCTACCTGTAGCCGCATCACTTCCTCACCTGCCCGAACTTCTCCATGAGACGGCCCATGACTTCGGCCACGTCAGCGTCGATCTCGGCCAGTGGGCGCACGGGTTCTGGGGTGTAGAACACGCGCTTAAAGGGTATCTCGTAGCCGGTCACGGCCTTCGTCGCGTCCCAGGTGACTTCGGGCGCAAAGGGGACGACTTCGCGCTGCATGTGCTCGTCGATGTCTTCGGTAAGTGGCACACGCTCGGTCATAGTAAATGACGGGTCGATAACTGGGTTGCCCTTGCGGTCTACCGCTGGCTCTGCATCTGGGTCGTTGACAGCAATTGCCTTGGAAATGGCATCGATAAGCGTAGCGGGCATTTTAACGCCGTGGTCTTTGGCAGCGGCTTTAAGCATGTTGGGTAAGTCGTTGTAATTTCCACCTGCCACCGCGCGCACTACGTCGGAGTGTTCGGCTACCGCCTGTTTGTGCTCTAGTACCTCGGCAATCGCGTCGTCGGTGACTTTCACGGCTAGGCGTGCTTGCTTGGTTACCTTTACATCGCGGAATCCCAAGTCATCCGGGGTGAGCACCTTGGACATGTCACTATCAGCAAACTCGTTGTAGGCTTCCAACACCTTGTTGCGGTCGGCTTCGCGCATCTCGCGACGCTTATCGCCTAGACCCTTGCTTGGGCTGGACCAGCATTCGGAGGCATCGATAAGCTGCACGAAGCCCTTGCGGTGGTCTTCTTTGTTGGTATCCAGAATCCAGATATAGGTAGAAATACCAGTGCCGTAGAACATATTGGTAGGCAACTGAATAATTGCGTCCACCAGATCGTTTTCTAGCAGCCAGGCGCGGATTTGGTCAGGCCCTGAGCCGGGGCCACCTGTAAACAGCGGTGAGCCGTTGGACACCACTGCGCCACGTCCCCCGGAGCCATTGTCACCTGCGGGCATGAGCTTGGAAGCCACATGGGCGAGGAATAACATCTGGCCGTCACCTTTATTGGGCAAGCCGTGGCTAAACCGTGAACCAGGGATCTTGGCCTGCTCTTTCACTGCTGCCTGCTGCACGGACCAGTCGGAGCCGAACGGAGGGTTGGACAGAATGTACTCGAACTGCTCGCCCTCATAGAGATCAGTCAGCAGGGTGTCGCCGTGGCGGATCGCATCCGGTTCGCCGCCTTGAATAAGTAGGTCGGCTTTGCCAATGGCGTAGCCGGTGGGCATGAGTTCTTGGCCGGCGAGATTTACTTCAATGTCGGGATTAAGTTCTTTTAGTGCACGTGCTGCGACCAGCAGCATTCCGCCCGTACCAGCGGTGGGATCGTAAACGGTACGTGAAGCGCCAGAGGAGGTAAGCCCAGCGTCATCGGAAGCGAACAGAATGTCTACCATGAGGCGGATGGCGTCACGCGGGGTATAGAACGCACCTGCAGCTTTGCCCTTAGTGTTGAATGCGCGGTACATGACGTTCTCGAAAAGGTCACCCATCTGTGCATCGGGAAGGGCCTCGAGAGACATGTCGATAGTGGAGAAGTGCTTGACCACTGGCCACAAACGGCCTGCTTGGTCGAGCGTTCGCATTTTGACCGAAAAGTCGAACGCATCCCAGATGTCCCGGACAGATTGTGAGAAAGCGCCCACGTAGTCCATCAACGAGTCGTAAACGTGGTCATCAGTTTCAGCGATGCGAGTGAGGTCCATCCGCGAAGAGTTATAGAAAGAAAGTCCGAACTGGGACTGGACTTCCCAGTCCATATAGGCCTCGCTGACCCCATCTGCGTGCAATGAGCTGACCAGCTCAAGCACCTGGTCTTTGGTTGGCGCCAAAATGCATTCGAGGCGGCGGAGAACTGTCAGCGGCAGGATGTAGTCGCCGTAATCTTCGGGCTCCACGATGGACCGGAGGTACTTATCGGCGGTGTTCCAGACAACAGACTGGTTGAGGTTAGCGGTGCTCAATCTGGGAGTTCCTTCTAGCAAGGCGTGGGGCAGTACCTTTGTAACCTTAGTTCTCTAGGGTAGAGAATTGGTGGAAGCTCGGGCTTAGATTCCAGCGGATTGAAGGCTCAGGCGATACAGCCAGCAACGACCGTACCGAAGCTCCGACTATTTTCAGCTGAGTTCTTTTCGAAGAATTTCGAATGCTTCAAGATATTGGATCCCCGTTTTTCCTATTTCCCTCGAGACGCACTCGCAAATTGCTTCGATTAGCGCGAATGCGGGAACCAGAGTGTCAGAGGGGCCGAATGCCTCGACGCGGGTGACCAAGGTTGCATCACTGTACGAGGATATAGGGGACATCCATCTATCTGTGGTTAAGATAACCAAGGCGCCTTTTTCTTTGACTAGCCGCGCAATTCGTTCTGAGCGTGGACTGTATCTCCGGAAGTCGAAGAAAACCCAAATGTCGTCGGCAGACGTTTGGGATATTAATTCAATAAGGGCAAGATCGGACAATGGTGCTGCTAGTTGGTTACCACGGAAGAGACTGAGCTGAGCAACAAAATGTTGAGCTAGTACCCATGAGAAAGTTCCGCCGTGAGAAACAATGCGGTGCTTTTGATCTGATAGGAGGGTTATGACTTTTTCAATATCGTCTTTTTTGGCGTATTTAAAAGTCGATTCAATTCCGCGTAAAAAAGCTTCGGCTGAATGATTGAGTGTCTGTTCTACTCGGTCATTAGCCAGGCTGGGGAAATCGTCCCCAGCCTGGCTGAGTGGTGAGGCATCTCTTTCAGAAACCTCTTTCATTAGAGCACTCTGAAATTGCTTAAACCCTTTGAAGCCCATGGTTTGCACAAAGCGAACGATCGTTGCACTGCTGACATTTGCTTGGACAGCAAAATGCTGGACCGTCTTAAGGCCGACCCAAGGATAGCTGTTTAGCAGACACCTTGCCGCATCCTTTTCTGCTTGTGACAGGGTTGGAAATTTAGCATTGATCTGCTCAGTGATGCTGTAGGACATTATCTTTCCAGTAAGTTATCCGCTGCGGCAATATAGCCAGTGATAAAAGCTTTGGCGACGTGGAGAATTGCTTCATCTGGTGGTAAAAATTCGGCATCGTGTAGTGAAGGAGTATCGCCTTCGTTGACCCCCACGAAACACATTAAAGAGGGACAGTTTTCTCCGTAATAGGAAAAATCATCGGCGCCTAGAGAGCGCATCGTATTGGCTAATGGTATGTCAATCTCTGCAGCGTACGACTCAAATTTATTAGCCAAGGAGTCTGCGTTGACTAGGGCTGGTTCGCCGGGAGTATATCTAGTTTCTGCAGAACAGCCTAAGCTCTGTGCCGTAAAAGTGGCGAATTGATTGATCTGGTTTGCAAGTTCGTCATTTGTTTCGATGCTAGTGCTTCTAATCGTTGCGAAGATGCTACCAGTTTGAGGCAAGACGTTTGCGGCTCCTTGTCCGACCGAAATGCTACCGATGCTCACCACAGCTGGGCTCATTGGATCGTTATTCCTACGTACTACCTCGGATAGTCCGAGAGCGATCTGAGCAGTAGGTGTCGCTACGTCGTTGGCTTTGTGAGGATAAGCTCCATGCCCTCCTTTACCGCGCACTCTGATTTCGATTTCGCCTGCCGCAGCGTTGACAAAGCCAGAGCCGGCCGCGATTGAGCCGAGTTGAATGGCTGGATGCACATGTGCCCCGATTACATGGCTCACTTTGTGCTTTTCTAATAGACCGGATTCAGAGATATCAAGAGCCCCCGAAGGATAGGTTTCTTCTCTGGGCTGAAGAATTGGAACTAACCCAAAAGGAAGATCGATATTTTTTGCTGCGTTGACGACGCCTGCTAACGCCGCAAGATGAATGTCGTGGCCGCATGCATGCATCTTGTTGGAGGTGGCAGCCCACTCGACGTTTGTATTCTCTTGCACTGGCAAAGCATCCAATTCGCCACGCATTCCGATACTGGGGCCTATCGTAGGACCAATTCGGCCGACTGCGCCAGTCTCTGCAACGGAGTCAAAACTGATGCCCATTTCTTTTAGCATCAGTTCTTTTGTAGGGCCCTCTTCACCGCTAATTTGAGGATGTTGGTGAATGGTTTTTCTGAGCGCGCTCGATTTGGAAGCAGTTTTCAGGAACTCATTAATCCATTGTTGAGATAGCTTCTTCAAATGCTTGTTCATGTTTCCAGCTCTCCTAATCTACTTCATAAAGTCGTGCTGCGTTTTCGTAGCCGATCATCCGAGCGATTCGGTAGCATTCGTCAAGAGGCCAATTCGCTTCTTCGTGGAAGTTGATTAGAGCCTTAGCTAATCCCTCGCGGAACAATTTCGCCCCTAGATAGTATAGTTCAGGGAGTCCAAACGCATCGGAGCTGAATAGAATCTTTCCGAAAGGACTTAGTTCTAGAGATTCAGCAATTACAGCATTAGCGCGGGCCCCAGTGTAATTAATCGCTAGCCCTACATCGAAGTAGACATGTGGAAACACGTCCGCTAGGTACCCAGCTTCTCGATGGTAAGGGTAGCAGTGTAGCAGAGTAAAGCGCGCGCCAGATCCGTTCGATTGCCGAAATAGATTGGTAAGGAACAGTGGATTGCATCGATGAAGGTCCACGTCGTCATCGCCATATCCGATATGGAGCTGAATTACTTGAGCTTTGTCGATTGCGAACCACAGTAGGTGTCGAATGATTGTACTATCCTCGAGTCGAATACTTCCTTCCTGGGCTAGTAATTTAGTCACCGCTTTTGATAGTTCATTCTCGGTTGGACGAGTGAACGGGAAATCTAAACCAACCCGGTACGCGGCAATGGACTTTACTCCTATTGCATTTTTTATTCGAGCTCGCAGAGTGGTGTCGAGTTCTTCGAGAAAGGCAGCCTCCTTTTCGTAGCTTTCCTGATCGCGGATTTTTTCAGCTACTTCTTCGGCGACCCTTTCTAGCCGAACTACTTCATGGACAGTTTTCCCGGTTAGTTGATGTAGCTCGTTAGGGGACGTGATCATATCGGCGGAGTGACCTGTCTCGAGACCAAAAGTCTCGATTCCGGTGGCTTTGAGAAACTTCTTGTTAATGCTTTCTGATGGCATAGTTGTTCTCTTCGCCATGTACTCTTCTGGTGAGCAAAATGAGTCCAATCCTAAGACTGGAGCACAGGTGCCTCGAACCTGAAAACCAATTTGGGAATCGAATCGAGTCGTTCCGACGGTTGCTGGGCTAGACGACTCGGAAATGAGTTCTTCAAAGTCGGGGCGCTGAAGTTGTTCAGTAACGGTTCCATGGCAGTGGTGATCGAACAATGGAAGAGAATCCAATGCATGTAGGAACTCATTGATACTTTTAATAGACATCTGCATACACCTCACATTGCTCTTCGATGCTTTTTTCTTCTAACGTGGCAATTTCATCTCGCTT
This sequence comes from Corynebacterium sp. KPL1986, assembly GCF_000477975.1. NCBI lineage: Bacteria > Bacillati > Actinomycetota > Actinomycetes > Mycobacteriales > Corynebacteriaceae > Corynebacterium > Corynebacterium sp. KPL1986. The sequence continues at coordinate 39,695 of NZ_KI515719.1, forward strand.
CACCTTAAGGAAAGTTTCTACCCAAGCCTCGGAGAACCAAGAACGAACAACTTCATTTTCCTCGAACGCCTTCAGAGCTTCTTCCAAGTTCGATGGTAACGGCTGGCCCTCGAAAGAAGAGTCTTTGTCCGAGTCCGCTTCACCTACTACCACCCTTACAGGATCCAGGTTTTCAACTATCCCTGCCATGCCTGCTCGAATGATAATACCCATCAAGATCCAGGGATTTGCTCCGACGTCTCCACCGCGGAACTCAAAGTGGAATTGTTTGTCAGGCTTTCGATTACCAATTTCGTTAGTTGGGCAGATTCTTACAAGTGCTTCTCGGTTTTGCTCCCCGCAGAAAGCCTGCGCGACGGACCATTTATTTGGTTTCAGGCGGTGATAGCTTACGGTTAGAGGCGCGAACAAGCTAGTCATTGGAGCAGCGTACTTTATAATTCCTGCATTAAACTGGCTAGCAATCTTAGACATCCGCCCCGGTTTGTTTGGATCAAAAGAAATGATCTCACCATTGCGTCCGTAAAGCCCGTAGTGAACGTGCACGCCGGATCCACCCTCGGAGGCGTCTGGGACAGGTGAAAACGTAACCTCACGACCGTAAGCTTTGAAGCAGGTACGCACGATTTCTCTGAGCAGAATTGCACGATCGGCAGCCAAGACTGGATCGGAGGGTTTCATAGTGAGTTCATACTGGTAAGGTGCATACTCGGGAAGCCAACATTCTGGTTCAATTCCAGCTTGCTCTAAGATTTCGAAAATCGTTCCTCCTACAGGCTCTCCGTCTACGAAGTTCGAGAACGAAAATGGGTGAGTGGATTCGGAGGCATTTGTTTCGGTGAACTCGTGTTCAAATGAAGCAGTAAGGGTGAGCCCGTGTTTGTCTTTCAGTTCTTCTACCGCATTTTTTAGAAAGGTACGCGAGCAAGACTCCCATGCCGTTCCATCATTGTTGACTAAGTCAGAAAAGCAGACGTTAAAATCGGGGAGGTTTGGGATTCCCTTTAAGTGAAAAAGGGCATTGGGATCTGCTAGTAGGCGAATGTCACCAGTTGAATCGTAAGGAATACCGCTGACGATGTGACCTAGAGGCCCAATTCCCAGGTTGGCTGGCACCCAACCCACGCTTGTGCCTTCTTTGAAATCCTTTGTGCTTACAGCGCGGCCTTTGGTTCGAGCCGAGATATCGCTTGTTGCGAGGAAAGTAAAGGTGCTTGAGTTTTTTGGGGTTAGACATTATTCGATGTCCTCCTTAGTTAGTTTTCTTCCAATTTGGTTAGCTAATCGGGGTTTTGCCAAGACGATTATGAGTCCTAGAAGGCACCAGGCCCCTGAAATCCAAGGGAAGTAGGTGTACGGCGCCTCTTGGCCTACAACTTGAATGAAGTAGACGTAGACTAGATAGCCCACAGCAAGTAGCGGAAAGATGGTTTCCCACCGAGGAATGCTGGAATCTTTTTTTAGAATAAATTTGATAGCCCCTACTGATGCCATGCCATAAGCAACAACCATGCAGAGGGTGGCAATTGTCGCGTACCAATAGTAGATTTCGACGCTGGTCCGCCCAGCAGCTCCAAGTGCGAGAGCCAAAAGCAAACCGATAATGTTAGTGGCCCATACGGAGCTTTTCGGAATAAACGTTTTTGAATCGCGATTTGCGAACGTTGAGGGACCGAAGCCGTCGCGAGCAAGAGTGTGGATGAGCCTGGAGGTGGCGGTACTCGAGCTGAGGAATGCCCCGAATGCAACTGCGAAGGCGATTACTGAAATTAGAACCGAGAACCACTGTCCGATGTACATTGAACCAAGCTGAGTCAAAGTTGAGGACGATTCGGCAAACATAGCTACGCCCTTCTCGTCAGTTCCGAAACCATTGACTTGGGCGAACATGACGAATACGTAGAGAAATCCACCAATGATTACTGCTAGGAGCAATGAGAGTGGAACTGTGCGTTTGGGATTTGCCGTTTCTTCTCCAAGCGATGAACCAGACTCAAACCCTGCCCAGGAAAGGAAAGCGAATACAGATGCCGTCATTACGGCTGACCAAGAATTCCCAGCCGGAGTAAGTGTTTGAAAATCAAGGGAAGTAGAAGCTAAAGAATCTCCTCCGGTCACTTTGACCAATATGACAACGGAAAGGACCACCATCGCTAAGATTCCAACAAAGCCGATCGCAAGCGTCACACGAGCGGCGGCAGATGAGTTTCTTAAATTTAGATAGAGTCCGGCTGTAGAGACAATGATAGGTATGAGAAGCCAAAGGCCAACCGGAGTTTGAGCCCCCAATTCTTGCAACATTGCTTCGAAAAAAACGCTACAGGCGCCCAAAATGCAAGTAGTCATGAAGACATATGTGCCGAGTAATGCGAAGCCGCTAAAGAATCCAGATTTGGGGCCAATGGTGATACCGGCCAACGCATAAACCGATCCTGCATGTTTAACTCTCTGAAGGAGTCGTACGAAGGCATAGGCAACGAAAAGTGTTCCGGCAAAAGCGATAGCAAATGCGAAAGGAACCGCCTTGCCGACTAGTCCGGCAACTCCGATTCCATTCAAGGACATGGCCATAACTGGTCCCATAAATCCGACAGAAATCGCTGTGACTTCCCAGGTAGAGAGCTTCTTTCTATCGGAGGGGGGAGAGTTTATTGTAGAGGACCCCATTTTAAAGTTCCTTTCATCAAAAGTGTCCTGTGAAACAAAACATACATTAATATGACATAGGTCGCAATAGATTGTTGTTGTCGGCCACTTAATAGCAGTGTCGTGACTATCTGGTAGCGCTTTAGTGGGTATCCGGTAGCAGCTCACAACGCTCCGGGCGGTACTGGAAGGATTCCGTCATGGCGGATAACCGTGCGGTGAAGACGCAGCTGATACGGCAGCGTTCTTACCGATAGTTTGAAGACCCGCTCGGGTGCTCGCATCACGCGATTTCAGGAGCGAATCATGCATTGCGGAGCCGGGACCTGACCACGGTTCAGCAGGTCGCGGCATCAAGGAATGGCGAGTTGGACGAATTCTTCATTGAGAAACGCAGCATTGGGTAAGAAGAATTCGTCCCGATTGACTTTGACGCCGTAGTCAAAACACACACTGGGCACACAGTGCACACACTGCAGGAATTGTAGGCTTGCTACACTCAATCCACCGTCCAGGCGGGTCAGTGTCACTACAGCTACCACCGCCTTCGCCAGCTGATGGGCTCCCATGTCGATGTGGTCGGGCTTACCGCCCGTATCACCGGACCTGACCCCTGATTGGTGGACACGAGGAAACGCGCGTCCAATCAACCTACTGGTTGATTCAAGGTTCAACCGCCTCTGCGATTCAAAGCCAGAGAAGTCGGGGCAAGATATGTATATAGAGAAATTGATCGCCTCGGCTATCCAGTCACTGTGATGACTGGGAAGGAGTAATGACATGAAGGCTTTGTACAGGGCAGCGATTTTCTACCTCGTCTTGGGCTTGGTCGCTGGTTTGTTTTATCGGGAGTTTACGAAGCTACAAGATTTCCCGGAAGGCGAATATACGCAGCTAAGCGTGGCCCACACCCACTTGCTGGCACTGGGCTTCATGCTATTCCTCATCTTTTTGGCGCTGGAAAAGGTCTTTGCACTGTCGCGGTACCGCCAGCTATTCAACTCGTTCTTCTGGCTGTATAACGTGGGCGTGGTGCTCACCGTCGGCATGCAAATTTCGCACGGCATTTTGACGGTGCTGGGCAAGGAATCCAATGAGATGATCTCCGGTATTGCTGGGCTGGGCCACATCTTCATCACGGTGGGGCTGACGGTCTTCCTCGTGAATTTGGGCCGGGCCATCAAGGCGCCAGATGACGGCAGCACCAAAGCTTCGGTGAACGCCTAACTATGACCGAGCGCAGCGCACAAGAAAACGTCACAGCACCTGCTCGCCGCGATTGGATAAGCCTGGCGGTTCTATCCGTCGGACTGGGCATCATTGTTCTAAATGGCACTATCGTCGGCGTGGCATTGCCATCGATCATCACTGACCTGCAGCTCAACTTGACGCAAGCGCAGTGGGCTAACAGCCTCTATGCGGTGTTGTTGGCGGCGCTGCTGCTGTCGACAGGCAAGCTTGCTGATACCTGGGGCCGCAAACGCGCCTTCCTCGCCGGCCTGACGATATTTGTGGCAGGCAGCGTATTGGCGGGATTTTCTACCTCCGCTGCCACGCTGATCTCCGCGCGCGCCGTACAGGCTATCGGCGCCGCGTTCATCATGTCGTCCATGCTTTCGACCGTTAATGCCGTATTCCGGGGCAAGTACCGTGCCGCAGCCTTTGGTGTGCGGAGCGCAGTGATTTCCAGGGCTGCAGCGGTCGGGCCGCTCGTCGGCGGTGCGCTGACGGAATGGGTGTCCTGGTATTCGCGATTATCGAGGGCCCCGACCTGGGCTGGTGGGAGCCCCAATCCTCATTCAGCATCTTTGGCTGGACGTGGTCAGAAAACGCGGCCATTTTGCCGGTTCCGGTGGCGCTCGCGGTTTCGGCCGTGGGCTTCGCGCCGTCAGCCATGGCAATCGGTGCATTCTTCTCCGGTGCAGCAGCCCGCCGTGTCGCGGCACGGTACGGGGCGCCTGGGGCAGTGGTGCAGGCCTTAAGCTAGGGCTTGACCAACGCCGCGCAGCGGTCGCTCGTCGCCGCTACCGCATTCCTTGCGCTGGGCTTTGTCGGTGCACTTCGGATGCGCCGTGCTGCGGGGGAGAAGGGTGCCCCCGCAAACAACGTCGATCTCGGTGCCCGCGTTAATCGCGTCCAGAACTGATTTTCCACCCGCGTGCTGCTTTGCGTTGCTGCCAGAAGTGACGGTAGATACCGGGGACATTGGAAAGCTCAGCGTGGGTACCAAGTTGGCTGACGTGCCCGTGTTCATCCAAGACTACTATTTGATCAGCAGATTTGATTGTATCCAGCTTGTGGGCGATGACGATAAAAGTAGACTTCTCCCGTAGCTCGTCCATTGCGGCAAGGATATTTGCCTCATTTTCTGCATCGAGCGCGGAAGTTGCTTCATCAAAGAGAACAATCGGCGCTTGTTTGAGCAGCGCGCGAGCAACAGATACGCGCTGGCGCTCGCCGCCAGACAGAAGCCGTCCTCCTTCACCAACCGGAGTGTGCCACCCTAGCCGGTTCGCAATAGACGTCACGCCTGAAAGATTAGCTGCACGGAAGATTTCCTCATCGGAGGCATCGGGACGACCAACGCGGATATTAGCAATCAGCGAATCATCAAAGAGATAGACGTCCTGAAAGACCATGGATAGTCTGGACATTAGCTGTTCGGTTCCAAGCTCGCGGATATCTACGCCGTCAACCATCACCGCCCCGGAATCTACATCCCAAAATCGCGAAATAAGGCGCGCAATTGTGGTCTTTCCGGAGCCGGAAGGACCGACAATGGCGGTAACGGTGCCCGGTTGGGCGTGGAAGGCGACATCGACCAATACCGGCTTATCTCCGTATCCGAACGTGACATTGCGCAGCTCAACACTGCCCGAACCGTCTCCTGTACGCGGAGTAGTGGGTTCTGGCAGGGAAGGGGCATCGGTGATGAGCTCGGTTTCTGCGAGCGCGATACGGCCTGCGTCTAAACCGACGAAACAAGAGCCCAGCTGCTCAAGCGTGCGGGTAAACCTCAAGCTGATTCCGATGATCGCAATTGTTTCTAGTGGCGATAGGGCGCCTTCAACGGCAAGATTCGCGGAGACCATAATGAGAGCCACGATGAAGATCTGCACTACTATGCCGTTGAGTAGCAAAGCTAATGTGGATACCCATAGCTCGCGTATCCGTGCTTTATGATCGATTTCTAGTGCTTGCTCAAGCGGCGCAAACCCTTGTGATTTTCCCGCCGCGCGCAAGGCCGGCTGGCGGTTAGCAAATTCTACGATGCGCTGGGAGAGCTCTTTACTCGGCCCGAGTGCGCGGTTCGATGCTTTCTCACGAATCCATGCAGCCAACTGCATCACCACGAGCGCCAATGGTGCGATGATTAGAAAGACCAATCCCAACCGCGGATTCCAGAAACACGCTCCAACCAACAGGGTCATAAGTGCTGCACCATCGCGGTACACCATGCCTTGAGTATGTGCAAGAGTCTCGGCCGCGACCATAAAACGATCTGAGACGAGACGAGATAGCCCGCCGGTATTAGCCGGTATGAACCAGCCGAGCGGTAGCGTTGCCAATTTATCGCCCACAGTCGTGTGCGCGGTTCGGATGAAATCCAAGGCCGTGTGGTAAGAGGCCATGGTTGCGAAAAATCGTAGCGCAAAAGCTACGAGCGCAATTGCCAAAAGCGTCCACATCCATGGTGCGATCGTCGTATCCCCATCGAGTGCCTTTGTAAGTGGCACGAGCGTGAGAACGGCGAGGCCGTCAAGCACGCCAACGATAAGCGATAGACAAGCATGCCTTTTATTGAGCTTATGACCTACAGGACTTTGCAGCTTTTTGACACTGCGAGTAAGTAACGGATCACGAAGCCGCGAACTAGCAGGCGTGGTGGCATTAGACATGAGAATTATCCTTCACAGGCTTGAGGCGGATTATTTGGTCTGCGCCTTGGATTGACTCCGGTTTGTGGGCTATGACCAAGACGGTCTTGTCTCTTACGAGTGTGGCCAGAGCCGCTTGAATTTCTGCTTCGCAGTCAGGATCGGTTGCCGCAGTAGCTTCATCCAGGATCAAGATTGGGGCATTGGTAATAATTGCCCGGGCAATAGAAATGCGTTGCTGTTGTCCACCGGATAAAGAGATGTTCTCACCAACAACGGTGTCGAGCCCAGCTGGTAAAGCGCGAATATCAGCAGCTATGTGCGCGGCCTCTGCTGCTTGCCAGATCTCTTCATCGCGAGCTTCTGGGCGTGCAAGGCGAATGTTTTCCCGAATACTCATGCGCAGTAAGTGAGGATCTTGTAAGACGAAAGCCACAGTGCGGTACAAACTGTCGAAAGTGAGATCACGGATATCCACGTTGTTGATAGTGATTGTGCCCGAATCTGGATCCTGGAAACGCGCCAGCATCGTTGCTGCTGTGGATTTGCCAGACCCGGAGGGGCCAATCAATGCCGTGACAGTGCCTGCGTTTAATTGCGCAGAAAAGTCTTGGAGAACTGGTGTGTCTGGGGCGTAGCTAAAGCTGACCTTGTGGAATTCCACCTCCATGTCTTGACTACTGGCATCGAGGCTCTTTGAGCCTTCATTCACGTGGGAAATTGTCATGACTTCATCGAGGCGCAACGCCGCATTGCCAGCGAGCTGGTAAGACCACATCATGCGGCCGACGGTTTGAATCGTGCCTGGGATCACCAGTGCAATCAATGTTGTGGCGATGACTTCAGCAACCGTGACATAGTCCCCGGCTATTAGCAGAGAACCGACTCCTACATTGATAAGGATGAGCACGGGAACCGCCACCACGGATTCTGAAATTGCGCTAACGCGAAGAAGCGGACGTACCCACTCGTAATAGAAGATAGCGAATTGTTTAGCAGCTTCGCGGTACCGAGCGTGGGCTTTGCCAACGGTGCCGAAAGCCTTGACGACGGAAATACCTTCGGAGAACTCCACCGCAGTGGCAGAGACCTCACCCAAATAATTATCCATTTCCGCAGTTTTTGTGCCCATATCTTTCATTGAATACGCTTGGATTGCTAGGAAAATGGGCACAGTGGCAATAGAAAGTAGGCCAAGGCGCCAATCCAAGATAAAGGCATAAACTAGAAGCGCAAGAGGCGTGAAGATTGCGGCAACTTGCTCTACAGGAGCATGGGCTGTCAGGGTGTGCAGAGTTAGCGTATCGTCCTCGACTGCTTTGCGGACTTTGCCGGAATTAGTCTGGCTAAACCAAGACAGCGGTGCTTTCGCAATAGCGGTAATAATTCGGCGCCGGTTGATCCCCACCAGCTTTGCATCAGCGAAGTGGGTGATCGTAAGGGCAAGGAAATAGAAGAATAGCTGGCCCAAAAATGCAGCAAGTAGCCATTTCACAATGGACGCGACGTCATCAGTATTGCCGTCGATTAGAGCATTTCCCAGTGCCACCAACGCGACGTAGGGTGCTACGGCGAGTACCGAGGATATAAGCGCGAGAAACTGTGCGAAGTAGATGGTTGTTTGCACTGGGGCCAGTAGCTTTTTTAGAGCGATCTGGCCGGCTTTTTGTTTTGCGCGAGCCTCTTCTTCCGGTGACGCACCGTTTGATTCTGCTGCGTGGGTTCCGCTTGATTCTGTGGAACTTTGTTTTATCTCAGACATTTCTTTCTCAATTCTTGTTGATTTCCGTCATATCGATGATTCTGGTGACTGATTCTTGGATGAATTCGTGGTCATGGGTGATAACGATGACCACTGCGCCGCTTGCTGCAAGAGATCGAAGCAGCGCAGAGATGGATTGCAGTTGGCGCCAGCCCACTCCAGAGGTAGGTTCATCGAAGATGTAGACCTCTGCTTGCTCGGCTTGGGCTGAAGCTAAGGCTAAACGTTGCCGTTGCCCACCGGACAGAGACTGCGGATGCCGTTGGGCCATCTCTTCCAGATCGAGGCGATGGAGAATCTCGTTGACATCGGTGTGGTCCCGCTTCTTCTTTGCCAGTCCGATCGTGACCTCTTCTTCGGTGGTGGCAGCGAATAGCTGGCGGCCAACATCCTGCATCACCATGTACGCGCTGCGCCTCCGAGCTGCTGCTCCTACTCGTTTGCTGTTCAAACGGAGACTACCGCCGCGTTTGGGAGAAGCAAGACCACAAATGATCCTGGCGAGGGTGGTTTTGCCAACACCGTTGGGCCCGATTAAGGCGGTGACTTCGCCGCTGGGGAAAAATGCGTGGTCAATGTTGAGCACCTCATGCGTGCCATAAGAAAAACGGATATCGCTTAACTCGAGTCCGCTCCGCTGGGGATCGGCGTTTTCGGGCGTGGGTGGTGCCGGCACGCTCGCGGGCAGGGGAACGTGGTGTAAGCTGCGTAGCCCCAATTGTTTGCGTTCGGGTTCGTCTAAGGCATAAAACTCTTGCGCGTGGAAACTCCGCGTTATTTTTCCCTGAGTCAAGTAAATAACTTGGTCAGCGATATCTTTTAAGAAAAAGAGGCGATGATCAGCGATAATGATCGTTGTGCCTAATTCCTTCAAGCGGTGTAGCACGCGTGCAAGAATATCGATGCTTTCCATGGAGAGGTTGGACGTGGGTTCATCGAGAAGCACGAGACTGCCCGGGGATACAAGCGCGCATGCGCATGCCACGGTTTGTAGCTGTCCACCGGATAATTCTTTGAATCGCCGGCCTCGAAGGTCCTTTACGCCTAGCAACTCGACGGCTGATTGAATCCTCGACTCAATTTCTTTGGGATCCACACCAAGGTTTTCTAGCCCGAAGGCTAATTCTGCATTGACGCTTTCAGTGAAAAACTGCGTCCGTGGATTCTGAAATACTGAGGCGCTGAACTCGATGGCGCGGGAGAGCGGTTCCTGCGCAGGGTTAAAAGCCTGGTCATCCTTTGTAATAGTGATGGTGCCTAGTAGCTCTCCTGGATTGAAATGAGGGATGAGTCCGTTGATCAACTTGAGCACCGTGGACTTTCCCGATCCGGAATCACCGGTAATCAGTAGGCACTGTCCTGGAGAGACAGAAAAAGACACATCAGATACACCTTGAATGCCTGGCCGAGCGCCCAGTGGATATGTAAAAGAAACGTTATGGGCGTTTACACTGGTTGCGATACTGCGGTCGTTCATAAACGGACCTCCGTGGGAAGCCAGACAGAGGCAACAACGAGGCCCAACCCAGCTATTGCAGTGGCATCGACAAGCTTGAAGGAAAGATCGGCGGTGGTGGTTGGGCGTGTGGGTCCTCCCAACCCGCGAACCAGAGCAGAGGCGGCGAGCTCATCACCGGCGCGGACGACGGCGCCTAACAAGGGGATGATCAGCATCGCGGACGATTGTGTGGGCTGTGTGAACCAGCTTTTTACTCCAGGCTGGAGACCCCGAAGGACCATGGCATCGCGGATGGCTTTGGCTTCTGTCACGATGATCGGCAAAACGCGCAGGAATACCGCCGGTGGAATGGTGGCCCAGCCTGGTAAACGCAGGTCCCGCAGTGCTGAGGTCAACGTGGATGGTGTGAGAGTGAGCAAGCCGAATGCGCCGATGGACATGCTGATGACAAAACGGCTTAGCCACGAAAAAATTGCCGCCGAAAAAGCGAAAAATGTGGAGCCAGGAAGCTGTAATAGGCCCCAATACCCTAGATAGGATAATGCAAAAGCGCACAGGCAAATAAGACCATAGTGTGGCTTTACTGTAGTTAGTGCGATGGAGCTGAAGGCGATAGAAATCAGCAGTGTCGGTAGGTGGCCGTGGCTGAGAGCTACCGCATTGATTACTAGAACAGAAAGCAGCACGGTCCGTGGATCGATCGAAGATCGACGAAGCACGCCCTGTTTGTGCAGGCTCACAGGAGACCAGCGCTTTCAAAGTGTTTGCGGCTGACGCGAACTCCGACCTTTCCTCCGATAAAGCCGACGATGAGCGCACAAATGGCCAGTACTCCAATGGTCCATGGCTGGAAGATATCCGACATAGCATCGGCGTATTCTTGGCCCATTTGGTCTGCGATATCGACGTAGTATGAGTCCGTATCCATAATTAGCGGGATAAAAGGCAAAGAAACCCAGGCACAGAAGACGCCATAGGCAATAGGGAAGGACTTGGCAATCCCGAGGTGGCTTTTTGTGATAATCAAATCCGCGATAAACCCAAGAATTATGCTTCCCAGCAAGGTCCAGAAGTAGTGCCCGGTGAGCATGAATGCTAATCCGTTAATACCGCCGACAAGGGTGAAAGCGCCCATTTTGGGCGTGCGGGCGGCATAAAGCGCTAGCACGATTCCATTTGCGATTGCTGCGATGAACCAGCCAATGAACATGAATTGTGGTCCTGCGAATCCAACCATCCCGGTTACAAAAGTGATTACAAAGTAAAGTGCAGCAAAGATGCCAGCGTTGATGAGATCTCTGGTGTTTAAACGTGCCGTCGACCCACTGGATGAGCTTGTATTCCGTGCGGGCGTAGAGGACTGTTGGGGCATGGTAAACCTCGATTCATAAACAGTAGGGAAAGTAAGGCTTACCTAAAACGTATAATACTGTTTATAAGCTATTTCTAGCTCGATCTGAAGATTTACCCTTAATGGGGGCGAATGCAGATAAGCGGTTTATAGGGATCATAAAATCATTATTTGTTGATATGAGGGAACTAAGGTGTACCGCCTCTGCATGCTTGGACCGAATGAAATCAGACAGCAAACGGATCGTTATCGGGATTGCTGTTGACGATGAGCTCAATATGATTGGTGACAGAGGATGCTGTTTCTTCACCGAAGAAGTGAGTAATGAAGGCCACCGCCATATCAATTCCTGCCGCCACGCCGGATGATGTCCAGAGATTGCCGTCGTGGACCCATCGAGCTTGCTTTTTCCATTCAATTTTCTGGCCGTGCGTTCTAACCCAGTCGAACGCGTTCTTATTTGTGGTAGCGGTGTGGTTTTCTAAAAGGCCCGCGGCGGCGAGTAGCGCTGACCCAGTACAAACTGAGGTGATGATGTCCGCCGAGCCTGCAAGGGCAGCTAGCTGGCGGAGGAATTCTGGATCTTGAACAAGTGAGCGTGTACCGCGTCCTCCTGGCACAAGCAGAGTATCTCCAGAGAAAGATTCAAAACGCATTGTCGGAACTATGCGTACGCCTTGAGCGCTGCTTACCGGGCTGTCATGTTTTGACAGATAGTTGACTTCAAGGCCTGTTGTATTTGCGAGTACTTCTGCGGGGCCAAAACATCGAGTAACTCGAACCCGTCGAAAAGTACGATGCCAATGTTCTGCGGACGCGTCTGGCTCATGACTAAACCGTATCAAAACCAAATTCGACGCCTTAGAGTTTTGGTGCTCGGGGTCAATAAGCAGAAGCGTAGAAAAATGTACCCCTCTGATGCAGGTCAGAGGGGAACAAATTGGTGCCCCAGAGAAGATTCGAACTTCCGACACCGGCTTTAGGAGAGCCGTGCTCTATCCCCTGAGCTACTGGGGCGGGGGTGTTGCTTATGCAACTCGGATCATCATAGCAGTGGGGCGCGAGTGCGCCCCAAAAGGCTGCGTGCGCGGCCATTTGTATAGGTCCGGCCAGCAGCCTTAGCTATGAGGTTTAGGTGTCTGCCAGTTCTTCCTGCTTGTTGCGCACGGAGGATGCAGGCGGGTTGGTCTCGTGGGTGCCGTCGGAGTACAAGACGGTGGGAATGATGCGGTTGCCGTCATTGACGGACTTGATCCACTCGTTGATGTCATCGGCGTTATCGCCTTCTACGTCGACGAGCTCATAAGGGGTCTCGGTGCGGTCCAGGTTCTTGATGAGCTTGGCGCAAAATGGGCACCAGTCGGCGTAGAAGATGGTGACATCGGCATTGGTTTCGGGTGCTTGTACAGTCATTATGCTGCGTCCTTTCTATCGTAAGTTAAAAAGCGGTACTTCATGGGTAGCTCGCTGGCCGGCTGCTCGGGAAGCTCTAAATGCCCTTTGTCAGAGGTAAGCCAATCCGTGCTGTAGGCCAAGCCGAACGTATCGGGGATATCCGGGGCAAAGACGGCATCCTCGCCATAGATATCGCCGATGTTTACGCCCATGAGAGTGACCTCGATGCGGTCCACCTGGTCCAAGGCGGCGGTGTAGATTTGGCCGCCGCCGATGACCCAGGCATCGGCAAGCGCGGGCATCGTCCTGCCCACCGTAGCACCAGTTGACCACGTGCCGGGCGCGCGCGAGGAGAGCACGTAATTTTCCCGGCCGGGCAGGGGGCGGAACTTGGGGTTGAGGGACTCCCAGGTCTTGCGGCCCATGATGACCGGCGCGCCCATGGTGACGTCCTTGAAGTGCTTGAGATCCTCCGGAACGTGCCAAGGCATCTGCGCGCCATCGCCGATGATGCCGTCCAGGGACTGCGCCCAAATCGCGCCAAGCATTAGACCGACACCTGCGCCTTGATGGCCGGGTGCGGGTCGTAGCCCTGCACCTCAAAATCGGCGAAGTCATAGGAGAAGAGGTCCTTCGCCTTGTTGAGTTTAAGCTGCGGGTACTCACGCGGCTCGCGGGAAAGCTGCTCTTGGACCTGCTCCACGTGGTTGTTATAGATGTGGCAATCGCCGCCGGTCCAGATGAGATCGCCCACCTTGAGACCAGCCTGCTGGGAAAACATGTGGGTCAGCGCCGCATAGGAGGCAATATTGAAGGGTACGCCCAGGAACATATCCGCCGAGCGCTGGTAGACCTGTAGCGACAGCGTGTCATTGGCCACGTAGAGCTGGAAGAGCAGGTGGCAAGGCATAAGCGCCATCTGATCGAGCTCCGATACATTCCACGCGGAAACCAGGTTGCGGCGCGAGTCTGGGTTGTTCTTCAAAGTGTCGAGTGCCTGCTGGATTTGGTCGATGTGGCTGCCATCCGGGGTGGGCCAGGAACGCCACTGCACGCCGTAGACCGGGCCCAAATCGCCATTCTCATCGGCCCACTCGTTCCAAATGCGCACGTTATTATCCTGCAGGAATTTCACATTGGAATCGCCACGCAGGAACCACAGCAGCTCGCCGATGATCCCGCGAAAGTAGACCTTCTTCGTGGTCAGCAACGGGAAGGATTCCGCAAGGTTATAGCGCAGCTGCGCGCCGAAAATGGAGCGCGTGCCGGTGCCGGTGCGATCGCCTTTGGCCGTGCCTTCTTCGAGGACGCGGCGGAGGAGATCCTCATATGGGGTATCGATAGTGGCACTAGAGGCGGTGGACGTATCACTCATGGTGCCCAAGTGTAGAACGTTAGAAAGCCATGGGGATAGTCGGAAAATCTATTTCTTGTTGGTGCTGGTAGCGGGACTGTCTGCTCGAAGGGTTTCGCGGATCGCTTGCTCGATCGGGGTAGCTTCCCACTGGGCGTCGGCACCACTCAAGATGGAGGGGCGCTCCCACAGATAGCGCATCTCCAACAGTCCATGAAGATCGGAGTTAAAGAGCCCGCCTAGCCTGATCATCCACGGACGCAGCGTTATGGGCGAGTGTCGGCAGCCTGCGAGGCATGCGAACTCCGCCTGGGTAATTGCAGGGGCGCAGGGCGCAAAAATAATAGGTGGCCTGGTGGGGGCAAGGATGGCATCGGCAAGCGCACGGCCAAAGTCCGGAAGGTAGGTAACCGAATGCGTGGTATGCGCGTTGAAGAGTGCGAGGGGAATGCGTTTGCCGATGATCAGTTGGTGATACACGCACCCCGGACCAGAATCCGGGCCAAATAGGTCAGCGGCCACCACCGATACGGCGCGGGCAGGTGAGGCGAGGCGTGTATTGATGAGCGCAGCGCGCACGCCGGGTTTTCCTTGTCTGGATGTGGTTAAAGGGGTATCTGGTGAAACCGTTTCGTAGGCTGGATCGAATCCGTAGATGGATTCTGGGAATACTATGGGGATATCGCATTCGGCGGCGACGTGGAGGGCTGTGTCCTCAGCGGGGATGAGGAGCGTGCGCCATGCCTCGGCGTTATAAGCGGCGTGGATGCAGTGGACAATGCCGTCGACGTCTGCGGGATAGGACTCTTTTTGGGTGGCATCGCCGGTGATGTGCTGTACGTGTGGGCCTAGGTCGAGTGTGGAACCGTGGCGGCTCATGATGATGCATTCATAGCCTCGGGCGGTGAGTTCGCGGGCAACCGCACGGCCAACGGGTCCAGCGCCAGTGATGAGGTATTTCATTATCCGGAGTCCTATTCATATTAGTGACTAGTGCTCTCTAAAAATATAGGGCGGGGTCCTTGAAAGCAAGAGTAGTGCTCTCTTTTGTGAGTTGCTATAGTTTGCTCATGGCACAAACCCCACGCGAGCGCGCCCGAGAGCAGACGATGACCCGCATCATCGAGCTGGGACGGCAGCAACTAGCTAGTGGTGGTGTAGAGGCGCTGAACCTACGGGCCATAGCCCGTGAGCTAGGAATCGTCCCTTCTGGTATTTACCGCTACGTACCGGATAGGGCGAGCCTTATTACTCTCCTCATTGTTGATGCTTTTGACTCCCTTGATGGGGCAGTGGTGCGGCGCGATGATCCGAGTGCGCAACCGCGTGAGCGATTCATTGGCCTCGTAGGTGCGATGAGGCAGTGGGCCCTTGAATTTCCGCAACGGTGGGGGCTGATTTACGGCACCCCGATTGTGGGCTATCAAGCGCCAGCTGCCGAGACGATAGCAGCGGGTACCAAAGTTAGCCGCCGCCTCGCCGCCTTGCTAGAACAGTCTACGGTCGCGTCGTTGGGGCAGCGATCGCGCCAACTGGATGCAGATATGGAGGCAGCCGCGAAAGATATGGGCTCCGAGCTCAGCGCGGACGCCATGGAAATGGCGTTGGAGGCTTGGGTGAGGATCATCGGGCTGATCAACGCCGAGGTTTTCGGCTACCTAGGGCGCGATACGCTGAGCGAGTTCGCTGAGTTCCATGCCCGCGCTGTGTCGCGGCTCGCCGATGAGTTAGGGCTCTAAAATCCGCCATTCTCCTCGGCAAAGGCCGCGGCGTGCTCTAGAATCTCGTCTTTGAGCTCGGGGCGGCAGATGAGCAGATCGGGGATGAAGGTGTCCTCGTTATTGAAGGTGATGGGGCTGCCGTCGAGGCGAGAGCAGTGCAGGCCGGCTGCCATGGCGACGCCTACCGGGGCGGCCTGATCCCATTCGTATTGGCCGCCGGCGTGAATATAACCGTCATAATCACCCAGCAGCACGTGCATGGCCTTGGCGCCGGCGGAGCCGACGCCCTCGGTTTCATAGCCCATCTTTTCCGCGATGTAGCCGGCCACCTTGGGCGGGCGGTTGCGAGAGATGACGAATTTCTTGGATAGCGGGCCGGCGACGGCGCGCACATCGGAGGACTTGAAGGTTACGCCGTAGTCTGGCAGTCCCACCGCGGCGTGGACTGGGGTGCCGTCCTCAACGAGGGCGATGTGTACTGCCCAGTCCTGGCGGCCGGTGGCGAATTCTTTGGTGCCGTCAAGCGGGTCCACGATCCAGACACGCTTCTTTTTTAACCGGGCAAGGTCATCGGAAGCCTCTTCAGAAAGCACGCCATCGCCGGGCCGGTGCTGTTCTAATACGCGGGCGATCCATTCTTGGGCGGCGTCATCGCCGGCATCGCCAAGCGAAAGGCCCCGTAGCAGGCCACCATTGCGCACACCCTTTAAAATCTCGCCGCAGCCTTGGGCGAGCGAATTGGTCAGGCGGGAATCAGAAATCTCGACGGTCATGGTGCCCACATTACAACGGGGACTAGAGTGTGGTCATGCCAGAAAACATCCTCGAGCGCTTTCGCCCCCAAGTGGCGCGGTGGTTCCAGGACGTTTTTGCCGCTCCCACCGCAGTACAAGCCCAGGCCTGGGACAAGATTTCCCGCGGGGATCACGCCCTGATGGTTGCCCCCACCGGTTCTGGTAAGACGCTCGCGGCGTTTTTATGGGCGCTAAATAACCTGGTAGAACGCGAAGGACAACTGGCCCTGCCGGTAGGAAACGCCGCAGGCTCCGCAACGGGCGTGCGGGTGTTGTATATATCGCCGCTCAAGGCGCTGGGCGTGGACGTGGAAAATAACCTGCGGGCCCCGCTGACCGGCATTGCGCGCACCGCGGAAAAGCTGGGGCTGGAGACGCCGAATATTTCCGTGGGCGTGCGCTCTGGCGATACACCCTCAGCAGAGCGCTCCCGACAGGTGCGCAAGCCACCGGATATCCTCATTACCACCCCGGAATCGGCGTATTTGATGCTGACCTCAAAGGCGGCGGGGATTTTGAAAACCGTCGATACCGTCATCATCGATGAAATCCACGCGCTGGCCGGCACCAAGCGCGGCGCGCACCTCGCCCTGACGCTGGAGCGCCTGCAAGAAATTGCGGGTGATTTTCAGCGCATTGGGCTTTCTGCCACGGTGCGCCCGCTTTCGGCCGTCTCGGATTTCTTGGGTGGCAATCGCCCAGTGGAAATCGTGGCGCCGGAGGCCCACAAGAAGTGGGACCTGGATGTGCGCGTGCCGGTAGAGGATATGTCGGATCTTCCCACGCCGGAGGCGGGCTCGACCATCGGGGAGCTCACCGTCGATGATGCCATTGGCATTACCGGCGGGCCGGAAGGCAGCGGGGACGGTGTGGAGGACTTCGTCGGGGAAGAAGACACCGCGCTGCCCACCGCGAACTCCATCTGGCCGTTTATTACCCAGGACCTCTACGCGGACATCATGGCGCATCGCTCCACGCTGGTCTTTGTGAACTCGCGGCGCAGTGCTGAGCGCCTGACCAGCCGGCTTAACGAGCTATACGCGCAGGAATATGACCCGGATTCGCTCTCGCCGGAAACTCGGCGCGATCCCGCCCAGCTGATGGCGCATTCGCACGTTGCGGGCAAGGCGCCGGCGGTCATCGCACGGGCGCACCACGGCTCGGTGTCCAAGGACGAGCGCGCCATGACGGAAACGATGCTAAAGGAAGTCACGCTGAAGGCCGTGGTGGCCACGAGCTCGCTGGAGCTGGGCATTGACATGGGCGCGGTGGATTTGGTGGTGCAGGTAGAATCGCCGCCCTCGGTGGCCTCAGGCCTGCAGCGCGTGGGCCGCGCCGGGCACCATGTGGGCGCGGTATCGCACGGCGCGTTTTATCCCAAGCACCGCGCGGACCTGGTGCAATCGACGCTAACGGTTGCGCGCATGCGCGGCGGGATGATCGAGAAGATGCATACCCCGCGCAATCCGCTGGACGTGCTCGCGCAGCAGACCGTGGCGGCGGTGGCCGCAGCGGGCGAGGAAGGCTTAAGCGCGGATGACTGGTATGACATCGTCAAGCGCAGCCATCCTTACCGCGAACTGGCCCGCGAGGTTTATGATTCCGTCATCGATCTGGTCAGCGGCGTGTACCCATCCACGGATTTTGCGGAGCTAAAACCCCGCGTGGTCTATGACCGCGTATCCGGCGTGATGACCCCGCGGCCGGGGGCGCAGCGCGTGGCCGTGACCAGTGGTGGCACCATCCCGGATAGGGGAATGTTTGGCGTCTTCCTCTATAGCGGTGGGGAATCCGGGAAGGCCCCGCGCCGGGTGGGCGAGCTCGATGAGGAGATGGTTTATGAATCCCGCGTGGGCGATGTCTTTACCCTGGGCGCGACCAGCTGGCGCATCGAGGAGATTACCCGCGACCAAGTCCTAGTCACGCCCGCGCCGGGGCATACGGGCCGGCTACCATTTTGGAATGGCGATGGCGCCGGGCGCCCCTATGAGCTGGGCCAGGCCTTGGGCGAGTACCGCCGCGAGGTAAATACGGACCCGAGCATTATCGCGGATGCTGATGAGAATGCCCGCAGCAATATCTTGTCCTACCTGCGCGAACAGCAGGAGGCCACCGGGGTTATTCCGGATGAAAAGACGCTCGTGCTCGAGCGCTTCAAGGATGAGCTGGGGGACTGGCGCGTGGTGCTGCACACGCCCTTTGGCCGGCCGGTCAACTCCGCCTGGGCCTTGGCGGTAGGCGCGCGGGTGGGCGAGCGCACCGGCATGGACCCGCAGGCGGTGGCCGGCGATGATGGCATCGTGCTGCGCCTGCCCGAGGGCGAGGCCGATCCCGATGGCACCATTTTTGCCTTCGACGCCGACGATATTGCCGATGTCGTGGCCGAGCAGGTGGGCAATTCCGCCCTTTTTGCCTCCCGCTTCCGCGAGTGCGCGGCCCGCGCGCTGCTTTTGCCCCGCCGCAATCCCGGCAAGCGCGCCCCGCTATGGCAGCAGCGCCAGCGCGCCGAACAGCTTTTGGATGTTGCCCGCAAGTACCCGTCCTTTCCCATTATTTTGGAAACGGTGCGCGAGTGCGTGCAGGACGTTTACGATGTCCCGGCGCTGCAGGAGGTCATGCGCGATTTGGGGCACCGCCGCGTGCGCATCGCGGAGGTCACCACGGATCAGCCTTCGCCCTTTGCCTCCTCGATGCTTTTTAATTACACCGGCGCCTTCATGTACGAGGGCGATTCCCCGCTGGCGGAAAAGCGGGCGGCGGCCCTCGCCCTTGACCCAGCGCTCTTGGCCAAGCTGCTGGGCACGGTGGAGCTGCGCGAGCTCTTGGATCCCGCGATCATCGATGAGGTCCATACCCAGCTGCAGCGCACCGCACCCTCGCGCCGGGCGCGCACCACCGAGGAGTTCGCGGATCTCTTGCGGGTGCTCGGGCCCATCCCGGTAGAAGAGCTGGGCGCGCATACGGATGTGCCCCTTGCCGCCCTGGAGAGCTTGGGCACGCGGATTATGCGGGTGCGCATCGGCGGGCGCGAGCACCTTGCCCAGTCCCAGGATGCGGCGCTGCTTCGCGATGCCCTCGGTGTCCCCATTCCTCCCGGCATCCCCGCCCAGGTCGCCACGCTTGCCGATGCCCTCCCACAGCTCGTAAGCCGCTGGGCGCGCACCCGCGGCCCGTTCGTGCTCGCGGACTTAACCGCTGCCTTCGGCATTTCCGTCTCCGCTGCATATACCACCCTGGCCGGGTTGGATTCGATCGTGGAGGGCCACTACCGGCAGGGCGTAGAGGAGCAGGAGTACTGCGCCGCCGAGGTGCTAAAGACCATTCGCTCGCGCTCGCTTGCTGCCGCGCGCGCGGATACCGAGCCGGTCTCCGGTGCCACCTTCGCCCGCTTCCTCCCGGAATGGCACGGCATCGCGCCCGCAGGGAAGCGGCCCGCGCTGCGCGGTGCCGATGGAGTATTTTCTGCTATCGAGCAGCTCGCCGGGGTGCGCCTGCCGGCCTCTGCCTGGGAATCCATCATTTTGCCCGCCCGCGTGGGGGATTATTCGCCCCGCATGCTAGATGAGCTAACCGCCAATGGTGAGGTGATGATCGTCGGCGCCGGAAAGGCCGGAGCTGCCGATCCGTGGGTGATGCTGCTGCCTGCCGATTACGCCGCCCAGCTCGCCCCCGAAACCGATCCGGAGGGCGTGAGCATGTTGCAGCGGGCCATTATAAGCGTGCTCGAGCGCGGCGGCGGCTTCCTCTTTTCCGATATCGCCGCCGAGGTCCCCGGTACCGCCGAGGAAACCCGCGAGGCCCTCTGGGGGCTGGTAGAAATGGGCCTGGCCAGCCCGGATTCCTTCGCGCCCATCCGCACGCGCTTATCGTCAGGCGGGCGCGGTGCCTCCCGCGCCGGCCGCGGTTCTACCGCCCACCGCTCCAAGCGGCGCCCCACGCGCTCGCGGCTGCGCATGGGACGCACCTCGTTCGCCCAGACCCAGAACGCCTCTGGAGGTACCGGCCAGACCCCGCCCGATATGCTCGGCCGCTGGTCGCTGGCGGTGCCCGCAGCCCAAGATGCCACCTCGCGGTCCGTGGCGCACGGCGAGGCCTGGCTGGATCGCTACGGCGTGGTCACCCGCGGCTCCGTGGTGGCCGAGGACGTCCTCGGCGGCTTCGCGCTGGCCTATAAGGTCTTATCCGGCTTTGAGGAATCCGGCAAGGCCATGCGCGGCTATGTCATCGAAGATCTCGGCGCCGCGCAATTTTCCACCCCCGCCATTATCGATCGCCTCCGCGGCCTGGCAGATTCCCCCGATGTCACCGGCTGGCCGTCCGGCACCACTGATCCAGAAACCTTCGTACTCGCCGCCGTGGATCCCGCCAACCCCTACGGCGCGGCGCTGCCGTGGCCGCAGCGCGATGATGCCGATGGCAAAGCTACCGGCGGGCCGGCCCGCTCCGCCGGGGCACTGGTCGTGCTGTGTGATGGCCTCCCCATAGCCCACCTCACCCGCGGCGGCAAGACCCTGACCACGTTTATCGATGCGCTGCCCGATGGACTCGAGACCACCGACGTCTACGCCCGCCTCCTGTCCGCGCTCGTAGAACTCATCGCCGCCGGGCACATGTCGCCGCTGGTGATCGAGAAGTGCAATGGCAACCCCATCCATCACACCCCGGCGGCTAGCATCCTGCGCTCGCTGGGGGCCGGAATCACGCCGAAGGGCGTGCGCATTGCCGGGCAGGCTGCGCCGCCGCGCGTTCCGCGCCGCGGGGGGCGGAACGGCTCACCGGACAACTCAAGGGGTGGCTCGAGCGGTGACCTGCGCGGCGGCAGGCGTGCCTCCGAGGCCATCGAGGAGCTCAGCTTCGACGATCCGCCTCCGCCCCCGCCACCTCGCAATTCTGGTGGCTTCCGCCCGCGCGGCGGATACCGCCGCTAGCGCTACCCGCCCGCAGGTGTATTTTGGTGGGGCCACTGTGTCTGAGTCCGACGGAAGGAGGCCATTCCCATGCCCGAAGGCGATTCCGTCCTACAACTTTCGCGCCGCCTGCAGTTTATGACCGGGCGTGAGGTCACCGGCTGTTCCGTGCGTGTGCCGCAGCACGCCACCGTTAACCTCACCGGCACCATCTGCGAGCGCGTGTGGCCGTATGGCAAGCACCTCTTCATGCAATTCGACCAAACCATCGTGCATACCCACCTAAAAATGGAGGGCACCTGGGCCATCCACTACGCCGGCGACCGCTGGCGCAAGCCCGGCCATAGCGCGCGCATCGTGCTGCAACTGTCCCATTCACCGCGCGATATTGAGCTCGTAGGCCACTGGTTGGGCTTTGTCGATATCTTCGACGCAGATCAGTACTTTAGCCGCATCAACCACCTTGGACCGGATATCTTGGACCCCGACTGGGATCGCGAGGAGGCGGTGCGCCGTCTGCGCGCGCGACCCGAACGCAGCATCGGCACGGCGCTTTTGGACCAGAAGGTCGTGGCAGGCATTGGCAATGAATACCGCGCCGAAATCTGCTTCCTCGCCGGCGTGCACCCAGCCACCCCAGTGGCAGAGGTGGATGTGGAACAGGTGCTGGACATCGGCAAGCGCATCATGTGGGCTAACCGGAACTCGCCCATCCGCGTGACCACCGGCGTGCGCCGGGCCGGGGAGACCACCTATGTCTTCGGGCGCAACCGCAAGCGCTGCCGGCGCTGCGGCACCATCATCCAGAAAGATTCCTTGGGCGGCATTGACCGCGGTGGGGACGAGGGTGAATTAGAGCGCATCATCTGGTTCTGCCCGCACTGCCAGCCGCTCTAAGGTTCCTTTACGCTTTTCGCGCTAAGCTGGCGGGCATGCGATCACTACTAAATCTTGTTTTTAATATCATCTGGTTACTCTCCGGCGGCATCGTTCTTGCGCTGGGCTACTTCCTTTTCGGCATCATCGCTTGCATCTTCATCGTGACGATTCCGGCGGGTGTGGCCTCGTTCCGCATGGGCCAGTTCGCGCTGTGGCCGTTCGGCCGCTCCGTGGTGGAGCCCCGCAAGGGCACCGGCGGGATGTCTGGCATCTCCAATGTCATTTGGTTCGTCATCGCTGGTCTGTGGCTATCCATCGGCCACGTCGTTACCGCCGTCATCCAGGCGATTACCATCATCGGTATCCCCGTTGCCTGGGCCAACCTCAAGATGATTCCAGTGACCTGCTTCCCCTTCGGACGCAAGGTTGTGAGCTCGAAGAGCATCCCGGCCGGCTGGCAGCCCATGGTGAAGCTGTAAATTTACTTAGCCTGAGAGCGCCTAGCCCGAAGCGACATGTTGCTTCGCGGCTGGGCGCTTTAGCGATCTGTGGTGCTTAGGCACGGAAGTGTCCAAAACAACCGCGTTTGTCTGAATTTGAGGGCAGATTTTTTAAGAACGCGGTTGTTTTGGACACTTTTACGCTAGAGCCTGGGGCGGGGCGCATGACCCGGGCACGGGCCGGAACTAACGGTTGGCGCGGTACCAGCCGATGAGCTCATCGGTGGACTGGTCGCCGGAATCTACCTCTTGGCTGCCGGAGACGGCAGGGGCCAAGTCATTGGCCTGCTGCTTGCCCAGCTCCACGCCCCATTGGTCGAAGGAGTTGATATCCCAGATGATGCCTTGGGTAAAGACGATGTGCTCGTAGAGCGCGATAAGCGCGCCCAGGGTGGAGGGGGTAAGCTCCTCGGCCATAATCGTGGTGGTAGGGCGGTTGCCCGGCATGACCTTGTGCGGCACGAGGTCTTCCTCAACGCCTTCGGCAGCGATTTCTTCGGCCGTCTTGCCAAAGGCCAGCACCTTGGTTTGGGCGAAGAAATTGCCCATGAGCAGGTCATGCATCGAGCCGGTGCCGTCCGCGGTGGGGAAGTCCTCCTTGGGGCGAGCAAAGCCGATGAAGTCCGCTGGGATGAGGCGGGTTCCCTGGTGCATGAGCTGGTAGAAGGCGTGCTGGCCGTTGGTGCCCGGCTCGCCCCAGTAAATCTCGCCGGTATTTCCAGTGGTGACCGCGGTGCCATCGCGGCGCACGGACTTGCCGTTGGATTCCATGGTCAGCTGCTGCAGGTAGGCAGGGAAGCGGCCGAGATCCTGCGAGTAGGGCAGAACGGCGTGGGTTTGGGCGCCGAAGAAATTGGTGTACCAGATGCCCAGCAAGCCCATGAGTACGGGCACATTGCGCTCTAGCGGGGTGGTGCGGAAGTGCTCATCCATGGCGTGGAAGCCTTCCAAAAAGCGCATGAAGTCCATCGGGCCAATGGTGCACATCAAGGACAGGCCAATGGCGGAATCGAGGGAGTAGCGCCCGCCCACCCAATTCCAGAACGGGAACATGTTGTCCGTATCGATGCCGAATTTCTCCACCTGCTCCGCATTGGTAGATACGGCCACGAAGTGCTTGGCTACGGCGGATTCATCGCCATCGAATTGTTCGATGAGCCAACGGCGGGCCGCGTGGGCATTGGTCAGGGTTTCCTGGGTGGTAAAGGTCTTGGAGGAGACGATAAAGAGGGTGGAGCCGGCATCGAGCCCGTCCAAGGTGGCGGCCATATCGGCGGGATCCACGTTGGAGACGAACTCCGCGGAAATGCCGGCCACCTCATAAGAGCGCAGGGCCTGTGCGGCCATGGCGGGGCCGAGATCGGAACCGCCGATGCCGATATTGACCACCTTTTTGATGGTGTGGCCGGTATGCCCCAACCAGGAACCGGAGCGCAGGGCGGTGGCGAAATCGCGCATGCGGCCCAGGACCTCGTGGACATCGGCGGCGACATCTTGGCCATCGACGTGCAGGTCATCTTCTACCGGCAGGCGCAGCGCGGTGTGCAGCACGGCGCGATCCTCGGTGTTGTTGAGGTGCTCGCCTGCAAACATGGCATCGCGCCGGCCTTCCACGTCGGCGGCGCGGGCTACCTCGACCAGGTGCTGGAGGACGTCTTCATCGATGAGGTTTTTGGATAAATCCACGTGCAGGCCTGCGGCGTCGAAGGTGTAGTTCTCGGCGCGGTTTGCGTCTGCGGCGAAGAGTTCGCGCAGGCGCATGTCCTGCTTTTCTTCATATACCTTGACCAGGTCTTTCCACTGGGACGATGCGGTGATATCCATGGCAATTGGCCTTTCTGGCGACGAGCGCATTGGCAATGTGTACCCCTCCCACCGTAGTCGAGAATGAGTGCCAACGGCACCGTGAGAAGTGTGGCATTTAGAGCATGAGCGCGCCCGCCCAGCCGGCGATAAGAAGTGGGATATTGAAGTGGATAAAGGTGGGGATGACGGAGTCACGGATGTGATCGTGTTGGCCATCGGCGCCGAGGCCGGCGGTGGGGCCGAGGGTGGAATCGGAGGCGGGGGAGCCGGCATCGCCAAGCGCGCCTGCCGTACCGATAAGCGCTACCGTGGCCGCGGGGCTAAAGCCGAGCGAGGCGCACAGGGGAACGTAGATAACGGAGATAATCGGCAGGGTGGAAAAGGATGAGCCGATGCCCATGGTGACCACCAGGCCGACCAAGAGCATGGCGCCTGCGGAGAGGAACTTATTGGTGCCAAAGAGGTTGGCGGTGGCATCGACAAGCGGGCCGACTTCCTCCGTCGCCGTCATGACTGAGGCAAAGCCCTGCGCGGTGATCATGATAAAGCCGATAAGGGCCATCATTTTCATGCCGTTGGTAAATACGTCATCGGCGTGCTTCCAATCCACCGCGCCGGAAATGAGCAAGATGCCCAGGCCGGTCAGGGCGCCGACGAGCAGGCCATCGGACTCGAAATCGAGCGCCTGCATGATGATTTGGACGGCGAAGGTGGCGATAATCGCCAGGATGGAAACCCAGATTTTATACCGCGAGGGCGTTTCCTGGTGCTCTTCGGCGGCAATGGGCCGGTCCTCGTACTCGCGTGGGGCGCGGTAGCTGAAAAAGATGGCGATGAGCAGGCCGGCGAGCATGCCCAGGGCCGGGATGGCCATGACCTGCATAATATTGAGAGTGGAGGTATCCAGACCCGCCTCTTCAATATTGAAGAGCAAAATATCGTTCAAATAGATGGACCCGAAGCCCACCGGAATGAACATGTAGGTGGTGATAAGGCCGAAGGTCAGGCACGTGGTGATAAGGCGGCGATCCAGCTTGAGCTTATTCATCACCGCCAATAGCGGCGGGACAAGCAGCGGGATGAAGGCAATGTGGACGGGGATGAGGTTCTGGCTCATCACGGCCATGGCGATAAGGCCAAGAACGAGCATCCACTTGGTGGTGGCCGCGGCCTTGGGATCTAATTCGCCGGTGCCGCCGAGCTTGGCGATGAGAAAGTTGGCCAAGATCTGCGGCAGCCCGGCGGAGGCAACACCCATCGCGAAGGCGCCCAAGAGGGCATAACTTAAGGCAATCTTGGCGCCGCCGCCGAGCCCGTCCTGGAAGGCAACCATGGTGGCATCCAGGCCCATGCCGGATATAAGGCCGCCGACTATCGCGCCGATGAAAAGCGCCACCACCACGTGCACGCGCAGGAGGGCAAGCGCGAGCATGACGATGACGGCGATGAGTACTGCGTTCATGCCCCGAAAGCGTACTGCATAGTATGGGTGAGCTCGTAATTAATCCGAGGGGTTGAGTGGTGGCTTTAGCCCAGGCGGCCGCGCCCCATGCGCAGCAGGGCAGAGGCGATGGTGGGGCCTTCCTCGCCAAGCTCCGCGCGGAACTCATTGAGGATGGCGATCTCGCGGGTGTGCACCAAGCGCGTGCCGCCGGAGCTCATGCGGGTGCGACCCACCGCGCGGGAGACCTCGGTGCGGCGCTTGACCGCATCCAAGATGATCTGGTCAAGGCGGTTGATTTCCTCGCGATACTGCTGGATTTCCGCATCAGATAGGGGATCATCCGTGCCGGTGGGCGTGCGGATATCCAAGCCATTGTCAACGATGGATTCATTATCTTCAGCGGTCATGGTCCCTTATTGTGCCACTTGGTCAGGTATTTAGAAAGCGCAGTGTATGCCGCAAATACGGGCCATGTCCGGTGGGGCTAGTAGGTTGGTAGGCATTATGACGAATAACTCTCCATTTAGCCCAACTTCTACCCCGCGCGAACCCGTATCCGGTGCTGCTTCCCGCGGCGGCTTCGCCCCTAGCCAGCCCGAGCCGCAGAACCCCTTTGGCAGCACGCCAAGGCCCGCGGAATCCGATCCTTTAACCCAAGGTTTGAATCCACAGCAATTAGAGGCGGTCACCCATACCGGCAGGCCCCTGCTGATTGTCGCCGGCGCGGGTTCTGGCAAGACCGCGGTACTTACCCGCCGCATCGCGTACCTCATGCGCCACCGCGGGGTAAACCCGTGGGAAATCCTCGCCATTACCTTTACCAATAAGGCCGCCGCAGAGATGAAGGAGCGCGTGGGTTCCCTGGTCGGTCCGGTGGCCGAGCGCATGTGGGTATCCACCTTCCACTCCATCTGCGTGCGCATCCTGCGCCAGAACGCCCAGCTCGTGCCGGGGCTTAATACCAACTTCACCATTTATGATGGCGACGATGCCCGCAGGCTTCTATCCATGATTGCCAAGGACATGCAGCTGGATCTGAAGAAATACACCCCGCGCGTGCTGGCCAACCAGATCTCCAACCACAAAAACGAGCTCGTGGGCCCGGCCGAGGCAGCCGACAAGGCGCAGCAGACCAAGAACCCCTTTGAGACCACCGTGGCGGATGTCTACGCCGAGTACCAGCGCCGCCTGCGCGCGGCCAATGCGGTGGACTTTGATGACCTCATTGGGGAAGTAGTGCGCATTTTCACCGAGCACAAGCAGGTAGTGGAGTTTTATCGCCGGCGGTTTAAGCACGTGCTCATTGATGAGTACCAGGACACCAACCACGCCCAGTACGCGCTGGTAGCAGCGCTCGTGGGCAAGGGCGAGCTGGGTCCTGATGCCCCAGAGTTGTGCGTGGTGGGTGATTCCGATCAGTCCATTTATGCCTTCCGCGGCGCCACCATCCGCAATATCGAGGAATTCGAGCGCGATTACCCGCAAGCGCACACCATCTTATTGGAGCAAAACTACCGCTCCACGCAGACCATCTTGAACGCGGCTAATGCCGTGATTGCGAAAAACGAGAACCGCCGGGAGAAAAACCTGTGGACCGCGCATGGCGATGGCGAATCCATCGTGGGGTACGTGGCGGATAACGAGCACGATGAAGCCCGCTTTATCGCTGCAGAGATCGACGCGCTGGCGGATAAGGGCCACAGCTATTCCGATATCGCCGTGATGTACCGGACCAATAATGCCTCCCGCGCGCTGGAGGATATCTTCATTCGCTCCGGCATTCCCTATAAGGTCGTGGGCGGGACGCGCTTTTACGAACGCCGCGAAATCCGCGATATGGTGGCCTACCTGCGCATTATGGATAACCCCGACGATACGGTGAGCCTGCGCCGCATCATCAATGTTCCCAAGCGCGCCATCGGCGATAAGGCCCAGGGCCAGATTGCCCTGCACGCGGAAAACCAGGGGATAAGCTTTGGCAAGGCGCTTGCCGATGTCCCCCGGGGCGACGTCCCCGGCCTTGGGACCCGCGCCGTTAATGCCGTTACCAAGTTCAACGACATGATGGAGGGTATCCGCGCACAAATCCCCGGCATGCGCGATGAGGTGACCGGCCAGCCCGATCTGGGCGAACTGCTCACCGCCATCCTGGATGCCACCGGATATAAGGCGGAGCTAGAAAATTCCAACGACCCGCAGGACGGTGCGCGCCTCGATAACCTCAATGAGCTGGTATCCGTGGCCCGCGAATTTACCTCAGAGGCCGCCAACCAGCTGGCCGCAGCCGGGGCGGATGCCGTCGATCCCAATGAGCTTTTAGAAGAAGGCGAAGCCGCGCCGGGCTCGCTGCAGGCCTTTTTGGAGAAGGTCTCCCTCGTTGCGGATGCGGATCAGATTCCGGATTCTGAGACCGGGGTAGTGACCATGATGACCCTGCATACGGCCAAGGGCTTGGAGTTTCCCGTCGTCTTTGTCGCCGGCTGGGAGGACGGCCAATTCCCGCACATGCGCTCACTGGGTAACCCGAAGGAATTAAGCGAAGAACGCCGCCTGGCCTATGTGGGCATCACCCGCGCCCGTGAAAAGTTGTACCTCACGCGCGCCATCTTGCGTTCTGCGTGGGGCAATCCGGTGACCAATCCCGCCAGTCGCTTCCTCGCCGAGATCCCAGAGGATCTCATCGACTGGCGGCGAGAGGATTCCGATAGTGACCTCACCGGTTCCTGGGGAGCCGATGACTATCAATATGGCCGGAGCTATCGCCGCGGTTCTAGTGGCGGCTACGCCGGCGGTGGGGGTGCTGGGTTTGGCCAGCGCGCTACGTCTTCCCCTTCGCAACGCACTCGCCAGCCTGCAGCTAATTCCATGCCGAAGAATAAGAACCTCAACCTTGCTGTGGGAGACCGCGTCAACCACGCCAAGTACGGGCTCGGAACCGTAATTGAAACGGCCGGTTCCGGTGCCCGCGCCACGGTGACCGTGGACTTTGGTTCCTCCGGCAAGGTGCGGCTCATGCTCATCGGTGGTGTGCCGATGGAAAAGCTCTAGACCGAGATCCCGCGCTCGTTGAACCAGCCCACTGGGTCAACGGCCGCGCCGCCACCTGGGTGGATTTCGAAGTGCAGGTGTGGGCCGGTGGAGCGGCCCTCGTTGCCGATGTCCGCGATGTGGTCGCCCGCAGAAACGTGGTCGCCCACGTTCACGCGCAGCGAGCTGGCGGACATGTGGCCGTAGACAGAGATGCTGCCATCGACGTGCTGGATGCGAATCCAGTTGCCGAAGCCCTGTGCCGGACCGGAGTTAATGACCGTGCCGTCCATGACGGAGTAGATCGGGGTGCCGACTGGGTTAGCCACGTCGATGCCGTTGTGCATCGCGCCCCAGCGCATACCGAACCCTGAGGTCAATGTGCCGGAGGTGGGAAAGACCACTGTATTGCCGGCAGCATCGCGACTGCGCTGAGGGGTCAGCCCAGAGCGGTCGCCCTCGGGAGCGAAGGCTTCCCGCAGGCCCGGAACGGAGGAGGGGTCCAAGACGATGTTGATCCCGCCGGATTCGTTCTGGCTAAATTCCGGGACGTCTTTGCCGGTCAGCACGCCGGCGGCGGCGTTTGCGAAGCCGACGGCGGCATCGATAACACCCGCGTTATCAACGTTGGTGGCTTGCGGCTCAGAGGAGCCATTGGAAACGTCCACGCTGGCCACTGGATCAGCAGCAAAAGCGGAGGTGCCGGTAGCAAAAACGGTGCCAAGCGTAACGATGCTTAGCGCTACATTCCTGCGTGCGCGGTTCATGCGCTTCATAGTTTAAGTCCTTTTCATGGCTGTGCATGGTCTCGAGGCGCGCAAACCTTAAAGGTTTGGCGTCTTTCAACTGCCCTCTGCGACACGCCGAGGAATGGAAATACCCCATTTGGCGTTCGCTTGTGGCAACGAGTTAAAAGTTAGCCTGCCCATAGAGGCCGCGCAATCTGTAAAAATGCTGGTAGAAAAGGCGTTTATTCGAAAAGTTTCGAACATGCCAGCTTGTTGCGCGTGTTACGAAAGTGGTCAAAGTTGCGGGTTTGAAGTACTGGTTTAAGCTCTGGGGGTGACTGCCGGGGGTGAGGAGAGGGGGGTTACTGGCACCAAGCTAGAAAACTGCCATCTACCTGCGACAAGGCTGGATGCTGGACTTAACTGGCAGTCGGTGGGGATATTTTGAGGGCTGCATTGGCGGCTCTTTTATGGCGGCGCGCGCCCGGTGATAATTCCCGGTACCGCGTGTATGTGCTCTCGTGCGGTTCAACGGCGCTCAGGGCGAATGGAGGGGCCCTAATCCCGCGATGTGGAGGCTTGGGCGGCTATGGGGACCCTAGGGGCTCATATGGGCCCTGGAGGGCGGCTGTGCGGCTCTCTAGCACCCTTTGGTTCGCAATCCGCCCTCTGGGTGAGGTAGAACTATCTCAATCGCGGAGATCGCCTCTGGCGGGCGAAGGTGGGGCTGTGGCTCCGCACGAGGGGGCTTGTCGTGGGGACTGCGGGCGAGTGGAGCTTATTGGGGTCTAGGCATAGCAAAAGCGCCGCAGAGGTTATCTGCGGCGCTTTAACAAGAAGGAAAGAAGGCTCTTAGAGCTGAATGCCTCGCTCGGCCAGCCATGCCTGTGGGTCAACGGCGTCACCGGAGTTCGGGTGAACCTCGAAGTGGAGGTGGGAACCGGTGGAGAAGCCCAGGGAGCCCATGCCGGCGATCTTCTGGCCGGCGTGCACGTGCTCGCCCACGGCGACGTCGAGGGTCTGCATGTGACCGTAGACGGTCATGGTGCCATCATCGTGGAGGATGCGAATCCACTGGCCGTAGCCGGAGGCTGGGCCGGAATCGATGACGGTGCCGTCCATGACGGAAAGGATGGGGGTGCCAACGGCGTTGGCGATGTCCACGCCAGAGTGGAAGGAGCCCCAACGCGGGCCGAAGCCGGAAGTGAAGGCGCCTTCAGCGGGGCGAGCAATGGAAGGAGCGCGAGCGGCAAGGTCCTCGGCGGCGCGGTCAGCGGAAGCCTGGATGGACTTGCTCAGCTGGTCAACCAGATTGGTAACCGGCTTTGCCTCAGCCACGTTGAGGATCTGCGGTGCAGCATCAGAGGAGCCGGCTGGGGTGTTGTTGACCTCGGAAGTATCAGCGGCAAGCTTGTAGTCAACAGACTGTGTCGTGGTGGTGGAAGATGCAGCGTTGTCGGATTCAACGTTAGCGGCAGCTGCGCCGCCTACGCCGGCGGTGGACACGGCACCGGCTGCAACGGTCATGACAGCGATACGACCCTTGGTGGTCTGCGAGGTGACAATCTTGCGATGGCGGCCGGCGCCACGCTGAACTTTGCTTCGCATTAAATCTTCTTTCGTGTCTTTCACAATCTTCAAAAAGAGCGTTACACCGTCTCTGGGTTAGTTACGAGATTGTGACCTTCTTGTTACCAACGAGATGTAACAGTAGCGTCTCAAAAAGATAACAGCAAGCCAAAAATGAATTTTTTCTCGCGCCGGTCTGGAATAAGCCTACATGCAGGCACGTTATGGAAAGTTGTGGCGCATAGTGCGATATAAATCTCTTAAAACTAAGCCCCCGCGGTAGCCCCGAAGCTGTAATGGTGCACTGTAACGTCCTGCCATGGAAATGCAACGGCATGTAATTACTGTGACCAGTGGGGGATAAGAGTTAAAACTTTATTCCTTATATATATGTCTACAGTAGTTACTGAACAAGTCCACGGTGATTTTGGAGGCGCCTCGTCGCGCCACCCCGCTACCGCGGGCAAAAGGTGGCAAAGTGGACGCCGATGAACAAAAACACCAGCCCCCAATCTCGGTCAACGCCCCGCCCGCGTAGCCAGGCGCGGGGCCGGACAGTGCAGACAGAGCGCGCCCCTCGTGCACCGCATGCCACTGCGACGCAGAAGCCGCATAATTCCGCAGAACGCGTCGCCCGCAAAGCTGGGTCGAAGGCGAAGGCCCGTCGCACGCCGGCCCCGCTGACGAAGGCGGGGCGCATCCGCCAATTATTCATGTCGGCGGTCCTGCCGAATATTATTGTCGTCCTTATTATTGTGGCGCTCGCATTCGGCGCGCTTTTGCTTTTTGGCTCGCCCCTTGCGTGGCTGCCGACCATCGTGGCGGAAGCGTGGATGGTCTTTAACCTCGCGCCGGTATCTGCGGCCGGGGTGGACCTGTCGTTCCTCCCGGCCTTGCCCGCCCTCATCCTCGCCACGGTGGTGGCGGTGCGCGTGCGCGCCGCGGTAAAACACAAGGTCAGCGTGAAGGACCTGGCAATTCTTGTCGCCTGTGTGGTGGGCGTGCCGGTGGTACTGACCTGCATTGCCTGGGTGATGTTGTGGGATGCCGGCAAGGTTTTCGACGTATCCCCGCCGAACCTCGCTGCTGCGCTTGCTCGCGTCATCGTCGTGCACCTAGCGGCGATGGCAGCCGGCATGGGTACCCGCCTGTGGCGCGCCTTGGCCAAGCGCTATGGTGCCCCGCCGCTGCTTGTCGATGCCGCCCTTATCGCCCTGCGCTACCTCGCCTACCTCGCCATTGGCGCGACCGTGGTCTTCGTGCTCATCTTCATCGTGAACTTCTCGCGCCAGGGGGAGATGATGGATGAGTACCCTTCCATCTCTGGGCTGGGCGTTTTCACCCTCATCCTGTTGAGCCTGCTGTATATCCCCAACGCCATCGTCAGCACCGGGGCAGTGCTGGTGGGCTCGGAGTTTTCGGCAGGGGAGGCGCAGGTAAGCCTCTTTAGCACCCACCTTGTGCCGCTGCCGCCGCTGCCTATTACCGGCGGCATCCCAGCGTCCTCACCCGGCTGGGCGGTCGTCTTCATGGTGGTTCCCCTCATCGCGGCGACGATGTCCTTGTATAAGAAGCGCCCGTCCTTCCAGAAGGTGCTCGCGGCCACGGTGGCTACCGCGGTCATCATGTTCTTCGCGTGCTATCTGGTTAGCGGCACGCTTGGCTATTACGGCCACACCGGCCCGCACCTGTGGACTGCTGCTGGCCTTGCCGCGCTATGGATCGCCGTCGTGGGCTTGGCCGTCGCGGCAGCCTTTGCGCTTATGAACTGGCGCGACGCCCGCGCGGCCGAAGCGGAGGCAGAGTCTTCGGCGGAGGAGGTCGCAGAGGCAGAGGCCTCCGAAGAGGATTCAGAAGACGCTGCAGAGTCGGCAGAAGATACCGCTTCTGAGGACACCACTGACGCAGAACAATCTGACGCGGACAATGCCGAGGCCGACGAGGCTGACGGCGACGATGCTGATGCCGATTTGGACGAGAGCGAAACGGACGAGGACGAATCAGAATCTGGCGACGGTGAGGACTCCGAGTCAGCAGCGAATGACGCGGACGACACAGCCGACGATGATGACGCTGCCGCAGAATCCAAGGGCAGCGCAGACAGCACCGACGAGGTCATCGAAGGGGAGGTCGTTGAAGACACCGACGGCGGCGATGACGCGGAAAGTACCGCGGGCGATGGTGGGGAAGAAGGGGCATCGGAAAGCAGCGAGCGCGAAGCGGCTGAAGACCCCGAGATCCTGGAAGGCGAACTCGTGGAAGAGGACGCAAATGAGGGCGAGCCTGACGCGGCAGATTCTACTGAAAGCGGGAAGAGGGACTAGGCTATAGCGCGTGACTTCACCGATGCCACCACGCGCTACTGCTGCCACTGATCGCCTACGAGTTGTCGTGCTTGTCTCTGGGACGGGCTCGCTTTTGCAAGCCATCTTGGATGCCCAAGATGAGCGCTACCGTGTGATGAAAGTGGTGGCGGATAAACCGTGTCGAGGTATTGAACGCGCCCGAGAACGCGATATCGATACCGAGATCGTGGAAATGGGCGCGGACCGTGCCGAATGGAATACATGTCTGGCTGATGCAGTAGATGCTGCGCAGCCAGACATTGTTGTTTCTGCAGGCTTTATGAAGATTTTGGGGGAAGGCTTCCTCCGCCGCTTCGAAGGCCGCACCATCAATACCCACCCGGCGTTATTGCCTGCGTTTAAGGGCGCGCACGGGGTGCGCGATGCGTTGGAATACGGCGTGAAGGTCACAGGCTCTACCGTCCATTTCGTGGACGCGGGCGTGGATACCGGTTCCATCATTGCGCAGCGGCCGGTGGCCGTGCGGGCAGACGATGAAGAGGCCAGCCTCCACGAACGCATTAAAAAAGTAGAGCGCGAACTCATCGTCGACGTGCTGCGCGCGGCGCAGCCCCGCGGCGAGGAACTTTTTATTCAACTCGCAGACTAAGACTTTTCGAAAGGCTTATTCCTCCTCATGAGCGAAGACCGCAAGCAGGTAAAGCGCGCACTCATTAGCGTGTACGACAAGACGGGGCTGGAGGATCTAGCCCGCGCACTCGATAAGGCGGGCGTAGAGATCGTCTCTACCGGCTCCACCGCCAAGAAGATTGCTGACCTGGGAATCGAGGTCACCCCGGTAGAAAAGCTCACCGGTTTCCCCGAGTGCCTGGAAGGCCGCGTTAAGACGCTCCACCCGCGCGTGCACGCCGGAATCCTGGCGGATACCCGCAAGGAAGACCACCTGGCGCAGCTCAAAGAGCTTGAGGTAGAGCCCTTCCAGCTCGTCGTGGTGAACCTGTACCCCTTCCAGGAAACCGTTGCCTCCGGCGCGGACTTCGATGGCTGCGTGGAGCAGATCGATATCGGTGGACCTTCCATGGTGCGCGCGGCGGCCAAGAATCACCCGTCCGTTGCCGTGGTTGTGGATCCGGCGCGTTACGGCGAGGTAACCCAGGCCGTTGAAGAGGGTGGCTTTAGCCTTGACCAGCGCCGTGGCCTCGCCCGCGATGCCTTCCTCCACACCGCAAACTACGATGCGGCGGTCTCCGCATGGTTCGTGGACCAGCTCAGCGATGGCGAGGAGACCACCTCGCTGCGCTACGGCGAGAACTCTCACCAGGCCGCCACCGTGACCCGGATTGGCACCAAGGGCCTGGCCAATGCCAAGCAGCTCAACGGCAAGGAAATGAGCTACAACAACTACCAGGACGCCGACGCTGCCTGGCGCGCGGCCTGGGACCACGAGCGCCCCTGCGTGGCGATTATCAAGCACACCAACCCGTGCGGCATCGCCGTATCGGATGAGTCCATCGCTGCGGCCCACCGCGCGGCGCATGCCTGTGACCCAATGTCCGCATTTGGCGGCGTCATCGCTGTCAATCGCGAGGTCAGCGTAGAGATGGCTGAGCAGGTCAAGGGCATTTTCACCGAGGTCATCGTCGCGCCCGCCTATGAGGATAAGGCGCTGGAGATCCTGCAGAGCAAGAAGAACCTGCGCGTGCTTTTGGCCGAGCCAGAAAAGCAGGGCGAGGAGCGCAAGTACATCTCCGGAGGCGTGCTGCGCCAAGAGCCGGATACCTACCAGGCCGAAGGCGATAAGCCCGAAAACTGGACCCTGGCAGCGGGCGAGGCCCTGAGCGACGAGGACTTGGCCCAGCTCGAGTTCGCCTGGCGCACGGTGCGCGCGGTCAAGTCCAATGCGATTTTGCTGGCTAAGGACAATGCGACCGTGGGCGTGGGCATGGGCCAGGTCAACCGCGTGGATTCCGCCAAGCTTGCGGTCGAGCGCGCCAATACGCTTGCCGATGCCACCAACCGCACCCAAGGCTCCTTCGCCGCCTCCGATGCCTTTTTCCCCTTTGCCGATGGCTTGCAGGTGCTTCTCGATGCCGGCGTCAAAGCCGTTGTCCAGCCCGGCGGCTCCATCCGCGATGAAGAAGTTATCGAGGCAGCTAAGGCCGCTGGTGTTACGATGTATCTCACTGGAACGCGCCACTTCGCTCACTAGCGATAGCGCCTGAAACCTAAGGAACCTCGTTATGCCCGCACCCACCCGCACCGCGCCGAGGCGTACTGCACCGAAGCGCATGGCGCTCGGCGGCCTACTTGTGGCTGGGGCGCTGTGTCTTAGCGCGTGCGGGCAGGGCGAGCGGGAGACGGAATCAGAGCCGGGCATCGCCAAGCAGGAAACGTCGCGCCCCGCGGAGAGCGCGGCGGATACGAAGGATAGCCCTCGCGATGCCGCAGCGCAGGATGAGGCTGCGCCGGCTGATGCCCAATCCGATGCCGCGAAAGCTGCCGAAGATGGCGGGTCGGCTGTGGTTGGTGACCTGCAGCGCGAGCTCGACCGCATCGCCGCTAACTACGGCAATGTAGGCATCGCGGTATCGGATGGCACCACCACCATTGCCGCCGGGCGCACCGCGCCCGAAACCGCATGGTCGACCTCCAAGGTGCCGGTGCTCATCGCCGCCCATCGCGCAGGGCTCATCGGCCCCGACGTGGTGACATCTGCGATTACCTATTCCAATAATGCGGCGGCGCAATCCGCCTGGGACGCGCTCGGCGGCGGAGCGCAAGCCGCCCAGGCCGCGCAACAAGTGCTTGCCGAGACCGGCGATACCACCACCCAGGTCCAAAGCCAGGTCACCCGCCCGGAATTTAGCGCCTTCGGGCAAACGCAGTGGAGCGTGGGCGACCAGGCCGCGTTCATGGCAAAGCTGCGCTGCGTCAACGGTGCCGAACCCATCCTCACCGCGATGTCTACGCCCGACCCCGCCCAAAGCTATGGCCTGCGTAACCTAGAGGGTGCCGCCCTCAAAGGCGGCTGGGGCCCAGATATCGCCGGCGGCTATGATGTACGGCAGATGGGTCTTGCCACCATCGGCGGCCGCGAGGTGGCGGTAGCACTCATCGCCTCGGCCCCGAATGGTCAATATGCCTCCGCCCAACCAATACTTTCGGGCATGGCGCTCGATCTTTCCAAGGCCGATATTGCCTGGCCCACCCCAGCTTGTTAGCCCCACTTCCGGCTTATGAGAAAGGACTTATCATGCCGCACTTTCAATTAACTCCTCGTTTGCGTTGGGGATTGCACCTCGGCGCGGTAGCGACCGCGGGCATCGTTTTAAGCGCCTGCAGCAGTAGCACGGATGGGGATCAGCCCGACTTTTCCGGCGATGGCGGCATGACCACCGTGGAAAGTACGACGGATACTGCCGCAGAGGCAACTTCGACGACCAAATCCCCGGAAACCCAAGGCAAAGAACCACCCGTGGTGACGGTGACCGAGACCGAACAAGAACAGGCACAGTCGCCGAAGACCACTAATGGCGGTGGAGGCGACTTCATCGACGGACTAGGTGAATACGGCTGGACCGATACTAATACCTACGCCAATTGCCACCGCTATGAGCGCGTCGTCTTTGCCGGCAAGGGCCCAGACGGGAGGGCGATCATTTGTGAGAATCAGGGAAACGTCCTGACCTATCGCTCGACCATCTTTGGCGGCGAATTCACCGGATCCATCATTGGCCAAGACGGCGGTAACTACTACGTGGACGCCTCGCCTTCGACCATCGTCGTAACCCCCAGCGGGATTAGCGTGCGCGAGGGCGGCGGATTGGCCGCAACGGCGGACTTTACCGATTCCTGGCAACGCTAACCACTAGGAA
Organism: Corynebacterium sp. KPL1986; assembly: GCF_000477975.1. Classification (NCBI taxonomy): domain Bacteria; kingdom Bacillati; phylum Actinomycetota; class Actinomycetes; order Mycobacteriales; family Corynebacteriaceae; genus Corynebacterium; species Corynebacterium sp. KPL1986. The sequence goes on from NZ_KI515719.1 coordinate 77,096, forward strand.
GTGGTTAGCGACGCCACAAGGAATAGGTTAGCGAGACTTTTTCTTCTTGCGGTCTGCGGCGGCCGCCGCGGCCGCAGAGATCGAGTCATTCCGGTTCTTCAGCAGCTCAAGGGTCATGGCTTCGGCGTCCTCGGGGACGGTGGCTCCGAGGACGGCAAGGGCGGCATCGGCAAGCATGGCGGCAGTCTCCGGAACCGACTGGGCCGCGGCATAGGGAGGCGTGCCGTTATTGGGGCGCATCTCGATGACAGATAGCGCGATGTGGAAGGGCAATTCGATGCGCGGATCCGCATCGCCCACAATGGCGGCGGCGGTGGTGCGGAAGTGGCTCTGCAGCCGCTCGCGGGAGCTGTGGTACTCCGAAAACTCCGGCGAATTGGCCACCGGCAACTGGTACAACCGGCCGACATTCCAACCGCTGGTGAGCAGAAGGCGCGATTCCGCGGCGACCAGGGACCATAGACGCTGCTCCGGCTCGGCATCGGAATCCACCAGCTCATCCGCGAGTTCTAGCGAGGGCTCGATGGTGGAATTAAGCAGCGCTAGGAAAATCTCCGTCTTGGAGGGAAAATGATAGTACAGCGATGCCTGCCGGATGCCCACCGCGTCCGCGATTTGGTGGGTCGACGTCGTGGCAAAGCCCTGGGTGGTAAATAACTCTGAGGAGGCGTCCAAAATCTCTTCCCGGGCGCTATTGCCTCTGCGGCGGGGGCTATGTTTACGCGGCCTACCGACGTTTCCTGACATGCGGCGGACGCCTCCTTTCTCTCAGCAGAAAATGCTTTTACTCAACAACTCTACAGCCCTGCAGCCCGCCGGCGCGGACCGCATGCGTAGCCACAAAAACTTTGTGGCGATTCTAATTCGCGCCATCCGCGGTGCGTTGGGAGATGGACTCGAAGGTCGCAGACACCATGCGGCAGGCCGTGCCGTAGGCCGTGCGCTCCAGTGGTGGCAGGTCTTGCAGGACGGATTCACGGCCGTGCACATTGTCGTACCAGCGGCGCATTTCTACCGAATACCCAGTGCGCCACGCAAGGTCGAGGGTCTCTGCGTCCTCCGCGGTGAGCATCCCGCGCTCTTGGCCAATGGCGAGGCGATCGACCGTGGGATGCGGGCCCGGTGCCGCCCAGCGCGCAATGGCGGCGATGGGGGATAACAGCATGGACTTAATGTCCACGGCCGCGCCGCGATCGGGCAAACCGCCAACGCGTTGGAGTAGAGGCGGACGCTGGGACAACGCCTCCTCCAACAAAGCCTGTTCACCGCCGCGGCCTAAAGGCAGGCCGGCATCGACGCGCGCTGCCATGGAACCGGCCGCTTGATGTACCTCAAGCCCCACATCGCGAAAGACGGACTCCAAGTCGCTGTCTTCTCCCATCCACTCGATGGGCATGCTGGGTAGCTGATCCCCGCGCGCCGCCGCGCCGGTTAAGCGGATATCCGCATCCACGCCTGGTGCGCGCACGATATCTGTCAGCAGCCGCGAAAACCAGTTGGCTAATTCAATCTCATCGTCCTGGTGCGCTACCGCATTGCGCAAGACATCTTGTGCTTCTGCCAATAAGCCGCGAGCGGTTGCTCGGGACTGGCAATGGGGAGCAAGCTCCGAAAGATCGAGAAGGGATTGATGCAGGGCCATACAGTCACTGCCTTTCACTCATTGCAAAGCGGTGCGCATCTAAAAATTGTGCGGCGCAGGATTGCTATAAATGTAACACTTATGCAATTGCGCAGTAGCGCTTGGGGGAGTGTGCAGCGGGTTCGTCGCGTCCGTGCCTGTGGGCGTTCGCGGAGGAGCTTTGCGGCTGGTGTTGGCGTGGGAACTGGCGTTTGCGGCGTAGCGCCAAAGAATACCCCGAAAACGACTTTCGCCGCCTGACCTCGAAAGGCGGGGCGGCGAAAGCTTATGGTTCTTTTACCGTGTCACACTTGCCAGCGGCAAAAGTGCGCTGTTGATACCCAGCTACTGTTTAGCGGGTGGTGAACGGCAGGAGAGCCATTTCGCGTGCGTTCTTGACTGCGGTAGCAACCTGACGCTGCTGCTGCGGGGTCAAGCCGGTGACGCGACGGGAACGGATCTTGTGGCGATCCGAGATGAATAGACGCAGAGTCTTGGTGTCCTTGTAGTCCACCTTCTCAATGCCCTCAGCCTTCAAAGGGTTCTTCTTCGGGCGACGGCTCTGCTCCATACGGAACTTCTTTTGGTTATTGCGCTTATTAGCCATTGTGCAATTACCCCTTTACCAGCTGGACTTGCGAACGCCCGGCAGCTCACCACGGTGAGCCATGCCGCGCATACGGACACGGGACAGGCCGAACTTGCGGAGGTAACCGCGCGGGCGGCCATCGGCTGCGTCGCGGTTACGAACGCGGGCTGGGGAAGCGTCACGAGGCTGGCGGTTCAGCTCGAACTGAGCCTCCAAACGCTCCTCATCCGGGGTGTTCGGGTTCTTGATGATCTTCTTGAGCTCAGCGCGACGCTCCGCGTAGCGGGCGACGATTTCCTTGCGCTGCTCGTTCTTAGCGATCTTGGACTTCTTAGCCATGAATTATCGCTCCTCGCGGAATTCGACGTGCTTGCGGGCGATCGGATCGAACTTCTTCAGGGTGATGCGATCCGGGTTATTGCGCTTGTTCTTACGGGTCACGTAGGTGTAACCGGTGCCCGCAGTGGACTTCAGCTTGATGATTGGGCGAATATCGTTACGTGCCATACTTAAATCTTCTCCCCACGTGCGCGGATCTTGGCAACAACGGACTCGATGCCGTCGCGGTCAATGATCTTCATACCCTTGGTGGAAACATTCAGAGTAATGGTACGGCCCTCAGAGGGCAGGTAGTAGCGACGACGCTGCACGTTGGGGTTCCAACGGCGCGAAGTGCGGCGGTGCGAGTGCGAGACCTGCTTGCCGAATTCCGGCTTGCGGCCCGTTACCTGGCAAATAGCCGACATGGGTCTTCTTTCTCCTAGCCGCCCACATCGTGGCTATAAACGACTACGTGCCGACTGCCGTGTGAGGGTGGCAGTGCTCAAAAAGTGAGGTGTGAGCAGGTGCGGCATCGTCGTCAAAAACCAGTAGACGGGGCGTAATACGTATATTTTGACAACAGCAAGAGCAAATCTTACAGCCTTACTCGCGATATACCTAATCGCTGCCGCGATAGCCTCGCGCATTAAGCCGTCGGCTTTGCGTCGATGATCAAGCAGCACTGCCTAACGCATTGGGGAGGTTTTAATGCTTACTATAACGAATGGGGCGCATATGTGCGCCTGTGGCGACTGTGGTTGCCGCAGGTGAGCAATTTCGTATATATGGCGGTGGAATGTAGGATAATTCAGGTTATCGGTCGGCGCGCTTAGTGGCGCCGGGCGAGCTGTAACTGTACATCCCAACTCGGGCACGATCCGTACCGTCATTATTCAGTGTGCGGAACCGACCCGTAGTCCAACCCTGAGGGAATATCTATGAAGAAAGACATCCACCCGGATTACCACCCAGTGGTCTTCCGTGATGCTGGTACCGGTCACTCCTTTTTGACCAAGTCCACCGCTACCTCTTCTCGCACCGTTGAGTGGGAAGACGGCAACGAGTACCCGCTCATCGTCGTTGACGTTACTGCTGAGTCCCACCCGTTCTGGACTGGTGCACAGCGCGTTATGGATACCGCTGGCCGTGTCGAGCGCTTCAACCAGCGCTTCGGTGCCATGGCTCGCCGCAAGAAGAAGAACGCGTAAGGAGAAGAAGAGAAAATGGCAACTCCTAAGTTTAAGAAGTCCCGTGCGAACACCCACGCACGTCGTTCCCAGTGGAAGGCTGACAACGTCGCTCTCCAGGAAGTCACCATCGATGGTCAGACCGTGCGCATCCCGCGCCGCCTGGTCAAGGCCGCTAAGCTCGGCCTGGTTGACGTAGAGCAGTTCTAAGCCTGCTTTCAGTCTCACCCCTCCCAGTTGCTTATTGGCAACTGCGAGGGGTTGTGATGTTTTAGGCCCTTTTTAGGCACCGGTGATGGGCAATAAAGAGCGCCTGCCATCCCGGGTGGGTGGCAGGCGGTGTAAGGAGAGTGCGCAGTAATAGCGCGTGCTCCTAAGTTGAAGGCTTATGCTTCAAGCGCGGCCTTGCGTTCTTCGGTGAGGCGCACTTCTTCCTTATTAATAAAGAGGAAGATAGCCAAAACGAGGACGGTAAAGAGCAGGAAGACCATAAAGGTGACATTCCAGCCGGCGTACTTGACCAGGTAGCCCACGCCGGTCGAGGCGAGCGTCGCACCAAGCAGGTAACCGAAAAGGCCCGTAAAGCCGGAAGCGGTGCTTGCCACATTGCGCGGGGAGAGGTCGAGGGCCTGTAAGCCAATGAGGCCAACCGGACCGTAGATGAAGGCACCGATGAGCGCGATGAAGATAACCATGACTACGAACGGGGTGCCTACGGGGGCCAGCCAGTAGCCGGCGATGGACAGGCCCGTAGCCAAGATAAAGATCAAGATGACCTTAGAGCGGTTGCCGTGGAAGAGCTTATCGGACATCCAGCCGCAGAGAATGGTGCCCAGCAGGCCTGCGAGCTCGAAGGCGCCGAAGGCGACCAAGCCGGAATTGATGTTCATGTGGTGGACTTCGGCGAGGTACGTCGTAATCCAGTTGAGCACGCCGTAGCGCAGTGCATAGACAAATACGTTGGCAATGGCCAGAAGGACAATGATGCGATTGCGCAGGACGTATTTGAAAATGAGATCCTTGGTGGAGATCCCATCGCCTTCTTGCCGCTGGATGTCTGCAACCTTGGCGGGATCATTGCGCCATTCATCGACCGTCGGCAGTCCTTCTGAAGGCGGGTTATCGCGGATGAGCAAGAAAGCTAAGGCCGCGATGATCAGGGCCGCGACTGCGGGGAGCCAAAAGGCTACCTGCCATTGATTGCCGGTCATCGCCAAGCCGACGCCTACCAGCAGTGGTAATACGCCTGCACCCACATTGTGCGAGGTATTCCACAGCGAGCCCTTCCAACCGCGCTCGGATGTAGAGAACCACTGCACGATGACGCGGCCGCATGGCGGGTGTCCCATGCCTTGGAACCAGCCATTGAGGAACATGACGGTGGCAAAGACGCCTACGGATGCAGAGACCCACGGGACGAACCCGACTATCAGGTTCATCAGCGCGGACAAGCTCAGCCCGATGGGCAGGAAGTAACGCGCATTGGATTGGTCCGCGAGCATGGCGGAAAAGAATTTGGATAAGCCATAAGAAATCAGCACGGCATTACTAATGATGCCGATTGCAGGCTTGTCGATGGTCCCGTTATCTTCCAGCAGCAGCGGCGCGATGGTGGAGATGTTATTGCGGATGAGGTAAAAGCCCGCGTAACCCAGGAAGATTCCCATAAAGACCTGGAAACGAAGCCGGGGGAATTTCTTGTCAACGTCCTCTTTCGGTAATTGAGGGCGTGGGCGGGGAGATTTGAGCCATGTCAGCACTGCCTATTCCTTGGGTCGTAAAAGGTTCAACGAAATTAACTTAAAGTTAAAACTAAGCTAACCCTAAGTTAAATATAAAGGTACACTAACCTGATGGTGGATCGATTTTATGCCCCGGTGATTCTGTTTACATCGGTGGGCGCTGAAGGGTGGAAGGATGCTTAATAGGGGTAATGGTGCAGTCGCGTGCGAGTGTCAAGAGGGCGTCAAATGTGGTGAGTTTGACCAGCTTATCGCCTACAGTAACTTCACAGGAACTTCTAGTAGGTTGGCAGAGTAGTTTAAGTCATGACCAAGCGAAGCGAGGCATAGTGTTCCTATGAACATGAGGAATGATGACAACCGCGGCAATAATGGTGGGTCGCACGGTGTCCCGCAGGATCCCTACGGCACGAATAACGGGCAGACGCCATATAACCAGCCGCGCGGCGGCCAACAGGATTCTGGATCCGCGTATTCCAACGGAACCTATTCCCAAGGCTGGAACCAGCCGCGCATCAACGAGCAGGAGGCACAAGCCTCCGCGCACGGGAGCGAGGTACCGTGGCACGCGCAGCACACCCCGCCCAGCAATCGCCTTTTTGGTGGCACTCAGCCGGGTGCTACCCGCGGGCAGGAGGAAACATCTAGCTTCGCTACCCAGCAGGGCGATTACTCCCAGCAGGGGCCTGCGAATAACCAGCCTGGCCAGCCGCCCGTGCCTGGGGTAACGCCTTTGCCGCCGCAGCCAAAGGAGAAAAGGAAGATCGGGCTGGGTGCCGCGACGGCAATTGCTGCGGTAGCGGCAATCGCTGCAGGTTCCATTACCGGTGTGGTCGTGGGCAAGAACCAGTCCAGTAGCGGTACGTCCGTGGTCAATGAGGCGCTCAATAGTAAACCGGCCGCCAATAGTATGGGTAAGGAACCGGAGGAGGGCTCGGTGGAAGCGGTTTCGGCTAAGGTTTTGCCGGCCGTGGTATCCATTCAGACTGCGACTCGGACCTCGGCTGCGGAAGGTTCCGGTTCCATCATTTCTCCTGATGGTTACGTGTTGACCAACCACCACGTCATCGCCGGTGCAGAGCAAGGCGGCATCATGCAGGTCACCTTGAACGATGGCAGCAAGCACGAAGCCGATCTCGTGGCTTCCGATGCCAATACGGATGTTGCCATCATCAAGATCAAGGACGTGCACGACTTGCCGCACCTGCAATTCGGCGACTCGGATGCGGTTGCGGTTGGCCAAGAGGTAGTCGCCGTCGGCTCGCCGCTCGGCCTCAATGCCACGGTGACCTCCGGCATCGTATCCGCGAAGAACCGCCCGGTGCGCGCATCTCAGCAGGGTGGCGAGTCCTCGCTTATCGATGCCATCCAGACCGACGCCGCCGTCAACCCCGGCAACTCCGGTGGTCCCTTGGTGGATATGGAGGGCAATATCGTTGGTATGAACTCGATGATTGCATCGTTGTCCGATAAGACCTCGGGTGAGGGCGGATCTATCGGCCTCGGGTTTGCCATTCCTTCCAACTTTGCCAAGCGCATGGCTGATGAGCTCATCAATAAAGGCCACGTAACCCACCCCACCTTGGGGGTTAAGGTCCTGGCGCGCGATGACGGAAATGGCGCGCGCATTGCAGAGGTCGAGCCAGGGGGACCAGCGGATCAAGCAGGTTTGAAGCAGGGCGATATCGTCACCCGCGTCAATGACCGGCTGATTGAAAACGCCGATGCGCTTATCGCTGCCGCGCGTTCCCAGGACTTCGGTGCGACCGTCACCTTGGAAGTATCCGATGGACATTCGGATGACACTCGTCAGGTAGAGGTAACCCTGACAGGCGAGTAGATTAAAACGCAGCCCGCGCCGTGTCCGCAGTGCGCCCCCGACGTTTCTTTGAAGGAGAAAAATGGCAGACTCCCAGCAAAACTTGACCGACTCCACCAGGTTGGAGGATTCGGCTTCCACAGACACTTTGCGGGATGTGGCGGAGCCGGATGATGCCTACCTCTTGGCCAGTGAGAAGGAGGACCGGGTGGCGGCGCCGCGCCGCGCGCTCGTCGTGATCATCACGGATCACCCCGGCGAAAATTCAGATAGCACCTCCAAATTGGTCACTGAACTATTGGCAGAGGCGAATTTCCGCATCGATGGTTCGGTGGTCGTGCGCTCGAAGAAATCCAAGATCCGGCAGGCCATTGAAACTGGCGTTGTTGGCGGTGTGGATCTCGTGCTCACCGTCGGTGGCACCGGAGTGGGTCCGCGCGATAAGACTCCGGAGGCTACCACTGGGGTCATCGATAAGATGGTGCCGGGCGTGGCCCAGGCTCTGCGCTCTTCTGGTCAGGCGTGCGGCGCCGTTGATGCGTGCGCATCCCGCGGCATCTCGGGCGTTTCTGGTTCCACCGTCGTGGTTAACCTCGCACCATCGCGGGCTGCCGTTCGCGATGGCATGGCCACGTTGACTCCGCTAGTCCACCACCTTGTGGATCAATTGCAAGAATCCAGCGTGCAATAACGCGAAGGAAAGGGGTGGAGATACTGCCATGACCTCTCAACCACGCCGCCAGCGCAGGCGAGTATTCCGGCAATCAGATGCGCCGGAATATGACCGCAGCGCGGATCGCCCGGTAGGGCAGGACTTAGCAAGCGGAGAAGGCACCGATGCCCACCGCATCGTCACGCTCGATGATGCTGCGGCGGAAGGCGACGGCGCTCAGGCCGCCGAGCGGGACGAAGACTTTTACCGCGAGAACCAGCCGCCGCATCACGGCTAATAGTCTGCGCATCCTTGTCCCGGGCTAAAAATGCTTAAGCAGCCATAACTAAAGCCCGTGTCCTTCTTCAATGTGAAGGTGGACACGGGCTTAACTACGCCTTAACAAGAATTAGTCCTCGTGGCGGCTGTGCTTGCCCTCAGAAGTAGTGGAGTTATCGGCGTCCTCGGCCGCAGTGGCCTCCCCAAGTGCCTTATCTGCGGCGGTGACAGCGCCCGCGTTCTGGGCCTGCAAGAGATCGCGGATTTCAGCCAACAGTTCCTCCGAGGTTGGTGCCGGGGCCTCTGGGTCCACGCCCTGGCGGCGCTTGGATGCTTCAGTGAGCTTGTTGAGCGGCATCACGATGAGGAAGTAGACCACTGCGGCGATGATCAGGAAGTTAATCGCGGCGGTAATAACGGCGCCAAAGTCCACGAGGGTGGATTTATTATCGGTGATTTGGAAGCCCAAACCGTCGACCTCGGCGGAGCCGAAGGAGTTAATGATCGGCTGAATGATGGAATCCGTCACGGAAGTGACGATGGCCGTGAATGCGGAACCGATGATGACTGCGGTGGCAAGTTCGACGACGTTGCCGCGCATAATGAAGTCTTTAAAGCCCTTGAGCATGGGAGAAAACGGACCTTTCTGGGGATAGGTAAGGGTGGGTGCGATCCATGAGCACGCTGGGAGTTTAGTTCAAGCTAAAAGTCATCACAACCTGGAAGACAAATGAATGGCACACTTCACTTGATTGGTGCAGTGGTGACTGACCTGCTCCAACCGATCAGATGGAGATTCCATTCTCCTAGAATTTGCCCAGATTATCGGGGCAATGGTCAACCTTCGTGCGGTCTTTAGGCAGCAGTATCTGCGTCATCAACGGCTTGAGGCTGGGCGCGATCGCCCACGATGACCACGGTCAGCGGTTGGTTCAATGAGGCCGCGGCTACATCGTTGGCGTGCTCATTGGGAAGTGCGAGCAAGACGGTGGCAGAAGAAACTTCACCCTCCGCAGTGGTGGTGGAGACCACCCGGGCGCCGGAGGCGATGACGCGTGCGGTCGCGGGCTGGGAATCGGTGGCATCGCTTGCCGTGACGATATCGACGGTATCGCCGTGCTGCAGGTGAGGAATGATGTCAGGATCGGCAAGTTTTACTGGGATCATGCGGCCGGAGCCGCCTCCCTTAGAATCGGCAGACTCCAAGTTCGCGACAAGGCTAGAGACCAACTCTTGGCCGAGGAGCCGCTGGCTGGTGACGACCTCGCCCTTGCCCGCGGCGGCGGTGATGATGCGGCCGGCGAGATCGGAGGGGGCATCGGCAAGCGCGCTGCTAGGAATGGAAGAAGAAGGCAGGCGCTCGAGGGAGACATCGGAGGCGGAAAGCTCCGCACCGGCGGGCAGATCGTGGCTAAAGACCAGCACCTGCGGCAGTTCCTTCGCCCTGGAAATCGCGGAGACCAACGCAGCGATGAGCAGGGCTAGCGCGATCGCGCGGCGCACGAGCACGCCGCGGCGGTGGCCAGGGGTGCGCAGGGTGCGGAAGAACTGTGAGATTCGCGGGGACAGGGAATGAGCCATGCATAATTAGACTGCGCTACCGCCTGCGCGGTTCCCTCGGTTTAGGAAGAAAAGCGGTGGATTCCTGCGGCGGTAACCACGGCCTCGACGCGGCGATCGTGCGACCCGGCTGGGATAGAGTCAAGGAACTCGGTGGGGTAGACCATGGCGAGTACCGCGGGGTGGTTGCGCGGCACCAGGGAAAGTGCGCGGTCGTAGTACCCGCCGCCCTTGCCCAGGCGGTTTCCGGCGGCATCGATGGCTATGGCGGGAGCCAAAATCAGATCGCAACCGCACAGCACGCGGCTATCAAAACGCGGGCCGGCCGGCTCAGAAATACCCAATTGGCCGGGCTGCATGCTGTGCGTGCCCTTGTATTCTGCCCAGTTTAAAACGCCGTTACCGCAGGTGATGGGCAATAATACGCGGTCGACGCGGCGGGAAAGCCACGGGATGAAATCCGCCCCGCCCGGCTCTGAGCCCAGCGGCCAATAGGCAGCGACGCTCGATACACCGGCGAGCTCGGGTTCTAACTGCTCGCGCAGGGCAGTGGTCCATTCCGCACGCTTCTCGGCGCTGAGACCGCGGCGCGCGCGAAGCAGGCGGGTGCGCAGTTGCTCTTTGATATCGCTGGAAGAAGGCATAAATAAATAATAGCGTCCGTGGCGTAGCGCTACACAGGAAAATAGTGCGCCGTTGTACCCTAAGATCCATGGCTAATGAACGCGAAGATTCCGCCACCGGAATCACCACGGTTGTAGTTCCAGCGGCTGGCATGGGCACCCGCTTTCTGCCCGCCACGAAAACCGTCCCCAAAGAATTGCTGCCCGTTGTGGATACTCCCGGCATTGAATTGATTGCTGAGGAGGCAGCCTCTGTGGGCGCGCGCCGGCTTGCGGTTATTACTGCACCCGAAAAGCAAGAAGTAATGCGCCATTTTGCGGAATTTCCGGATCTGGTAGAAACCCTAGATTCCCGCGGCAAGGATGAGCAGGTAGCCAAGGTCAACCGCGCCCACCAGCTCATTGAGCCCATCGCGGTAGAGCAAGAAAAGCCCTTGGGCTTGGGCCATGCCGTGGGGCTGGCGGAAGACGTCTTGGCAGAAGACGAGGACTCCTTTGCCGTCATGCTGCCGGATGACATCGTATTGCCGGCCACCGTCATGGCGGATATGGCGCGCGTTCGCGCCGAGCTCGGCGGCAGCGTGCTGTGTGCCTTTGCGGTGCCGCAGGAGCAGACGTTTAACTACGGCGTATTCGACGTAGAAGATACTGACGCGCCGGGCGTGAAAAAGGTTATCGGCATGGTAGAAAAACCGGACCCGGAGGACGCACCGTCCAACCTGGTTGCTACGGGGCGCTACCTTTTGGACCGCAAGATCTTTGATGCGCTGCGCCGGATCGAACCGGGCAAGGGCGGGGAATTGCAGCTTACCGATGCCATCGAGCTGCTCATTGAGGAAGGTGAGCCCGTCCACGTAGTGGTCCACGAGGGCAAGCGCCACGATTTGGGCAACCCCGGCGGCTATATTCCGGCCAACGTGGACTTTGGCTTGCGCGATGAAAAATACGGCCCAGCGCTGTATAAAGCTATTAAACAAATCATGTCCGATTTCGAGGCGGAGCAAGGCCTTAACTAATTACCTTGTACCGCGCGCACGTGCGTTGAGGGCAGCAAGGTAAAGGCCAATAAGAAAGGGCGGGCAGAGACCGTATGCGTTCAGTTGATGACCAGTTGGCTCTGGTTACTGATGCGGCGACGACCCCGGAGCCGGTGCGGATGAGCATTTCTAATGCGCTGGGGTTAATGTGCGCCGAGCAGGTGCAGGCCAATCAGCCCTTACCGGGCTTTCCCCAGGCGGCCATCGATGGGTATGCGGTTCGCGCCGTTGATATCGGCGGCGAGCGCGGGCTAAAGGTCCGGCGCCCGAAGAATCAGGACCAGGAAGGCAACGAGGGGGAGGAGTCGGCTGAGCAGGCCGATGACGCCGCCGCGCAGCCCGCCCCGCCAGAGGTCGAGCGTTCCCTGCCCGTCGTGGGCGAGGTTCCGGCCGGTTCGAAGCAGCCGCTGCGCCTGCAGCCCAAGCAAGCCGTGCGGGTCTATACGGGTGCTCCCTTGCCCACGCTTGCCGATGCCGTCCTACCCCTCGAGTGGACCGATCGCGGCCGCAAGCGCATCACGGCGCACCGGACGGTGCGCTCGGGCGACTTCGTCCGCCGCGTGGGCGATGATATCCAGCCCGGCGATGTCGCCGTATCGTCTGGCACCGTCCTCGGCCCAGCGCAGATTGGCCTACTGGCCGCGGTGGGGCGCTCCAAGGTGCTGGTTTATCCGCGACCCCGTGTGACCATCGTGTCCTTTGGTCGCGAGCTCGTTGATGTGGATAAGGAACCGGGTCTGGGCCAAGTCTTTGATGTGAACTCTTACTCCTTGGCTGCCGCTGCAAAAGAAGCGGGGGCGGACGTAGTCCGCGTGGGCATTGCCGAAGGCGAACCCCGCCGCATCCGGGAGGTGCTAGAAACACACATCACGCGCAGCGAGGCCCTCGTCATTACCGGTGCCGTTGGTGGCGCCGGTGCCGAACAGATCCGGGAGATCTTGGCGGAAATCGGCGATATCGATACCTCCCGCGTGGCCATGCACCCAGGATCCGTGCAAGGTTTTGGGCTGGTAGGAGATGAACGCATCCCTACATTCCTCCTTCCCTCGAACCCGGTATCGTCGCTGGTTATTTTCGAGATCTATATTCGCCCCTTGATTCGCCTGGCCTTGGGCAAGCGCAACGCCCACCGCCGGGTGGTGCGCGCCCGCGCGCTCAACCACATTGATTCCCGCCCCGGGCGCCGTGGTTTCATCCGCGCCCGCTTGATGCGCGATGCCGAAACCGCCGATTACTTGGTCGAGGGCCTTGGCGGGGCTAGCGGTGCGCCGGCGCACCTTCTGGCCGGACTCTCTGAGGCCAATGCCATGATTCGAGTGCCAGAAGAAGTCACCGAGATCCGCCCGGGCGATGTCGTCGACGTCTTATTCCTCACCCAGCGCAGCTAATGCTTGACCCTTTCGGTACCGCCTCAGCCAAGCTGCGTCATCCAGTTACCGGGCCCACTGATGATCTGCATCCCGGTTGGCCGGAAGCGACGCCGACGGTGCAGCTTCCTTCCTCGGGGACACTGCCGTCTGGCGGGCGAATGCGGCTGAGACCCTTGCTGCGCTCGGATGGTCCCGAGTGGCGGCGCCAGCGCATTGAGGACGAACCCTTTCTCCGGCCGGTCGAGCCCACCCAAGCGACCACCTGGGCAGAAGCCCACAGCTCGCAGGCCTGGTGGAATTACCTCATTTTCCTGCGCAACTCCGCGCGCGATGCGCAGGTGATCCCCTTGGCCATTGAGCTCGAGGGAAAGTTCGCCGGCCAGGTAACTCTTGGCAATATCCAGCACGGCAGCATCCGGGACTGTTGGATTGGCTATTGGGTGTATTCCGCCGTGCAGGGTGCCGGCGTTGCCACCGCGGCTACCGCCTTGGGAGTGGATCATGCCTTTGGACGAGTGGACCTGCACCGGGTGACTGCCACCTACTTGGAGCAAAATCCCGCTTCCGGGCGCGTGCTGGGGGCCAATGGATTTCGCTCAGAGGGGTATTTGCGCCGCAACCTGCATATCGATGGCGCTTGGCGGGATCACCATTTCGTGGCCCTAGTTAAGGAAGACTATTCATCCACGGCGGTTGAGCGGCTGCGTCAAGCTGGGCGTTTGGTGTAAAAAGTATCCCTAAATCCGGATATTGCTTTCACAATTTTCACATAAGTAACAACATTGTAATTTACAGCTTCTGGGGGCCCTAAAGTGCGGTTTTAGCGATTACAGTGGAGTAATCATCTGCACCCCAAGGGAAGGTCCTTAAGTCGTGTCCACAGCTGTGCCAGTTATTGCAATCATCGTGGTGTGGCTCTTCGTGCTCGCGCCGTGGCTCCTGGGCAGGAGCAATCGCCCGATGAGCCACACCGGAGAGGCCTTTGAGGATACCCGCGTGCTCTTTTCCGGTGATTCCGGCAATGTCGCCGGCCGCCGCCGCCCGCGCTTGCGGGCCGATGATGTCCACCGCAGCGGCTCGGATGAGGATTACGACTACGAGGTCGTATCCGCTGCCGCTGAGGACCCGGACAGCGAGGCAGACGTCGATGACGTGCTGATCGATGAGGAAGCAGAAGACCGTTCTTCCCACGCGCAGTCGCGGACCATTGCTGGCGCTGCCCGCCGTGCCCGGGCACAACCCTTTGGCGTGGGTGGCCGCGCATTCCGCTCTGCCGCCGATGAGAACGAGGTGGGCGCGCACGATGAACACGCCACCGCAGCTGAGGAGACGGCAGAGACCATCGAGGGTGAAGTCATTGAGGAATCGGCGACTCCGGTCGCGTCTGCTGACACCGCTGATACCACCGATGCCACCACCACCGCCGATAGCGCGCGCACGTCAAGCGCTTCTGACGATCCAGATGCGGATACAGATGATGCCGATGATGTTTTGCTTGATGATGAGCGCGCCGCCGGGGAAGAAGGCGATGCAAAGCGCAAGCGCCGCCGCGGCGGTGTGGTTGCCAATTCCACAGAGTCTTTCACTGCGCCGGTGGCAGCAGACATTGCCGAGGATGCGTACGACTATGACGAGACCTATACCTCCCCGGTAGATCTGATGTACCCAGGTGCGGTCGATCCTGCTCCTGTTATCGATGCCGAAGAGGTGGACACCGCAGAGACCGACTCGGAAGAGCCGGAGAATGACGGTGCAGCCGAGGAATCGGCCGAGGCAGATGCGCACGGTGCCTATGGTGCCGGGGATGCGGCGTTAAATACTGACCTTTCTGAAGACGAGGTAGCGTTTGCGCAGCGCCGCCTTGGCCGCGGCGGCTGGGACCCAGTGGCGGATAAGGAAAAGTCCGCCACTCGCTATCAACGCCGACAGCGCACGCTCATTGGCCTAGCCATCGCCGTGGTCCTCACCGTGGCCTTGGGCATTGTGGCCAGCGGATGGACCTGGTGGCTGGCAGGAATCGTCGGCGTTCTGACCGGTACCTATCTGGTGGCGCTGCGCGCGCAAGTCCGCCAAGAGCAGGCGCTATTGCGCCGTCGCGTAAAGCACCTGCGCCGGGCGCGGTTGGGCGTTCACAATACTGATGATGAGGCATTGAAGATCCCCCGCAACCTGCGCCGTCCGGGTGCGGTCGTCGTCGAAATCGATGATGAAAGCCCCGACTTTGAGCACCTTCCCTTAAGCTACAGCGACGATGAAGACGGCGACTTTGATGGCCCACACGCCGGGCCCGATGGGGTAGGGCGCCGCGATGACTTGGCCGCTCGCCGCGCAGGCTAATTAGCCCGCTGCGCCTCGCTTCCGTGCAGTTTTTCGGTTTCCTCCGGCCATACGCCGGAGGTTGCCCGGCGGTGGGAGCCCAAGAGGTGGGTATCGACCATACCGATGGCCTCCATGAGCGCAAAGCAGGTCACCGGCCCCACGAACTTAAAACCGGCCTTCTTCAATTCCCGCGACATTGCCTGCGACTCGGGGCTCTTTTTCGGGATATCCTCCATAACCTCGGGATAGATATTTTCTGCGGGCTGAAAGCTCCAAATGAAATCCGCTAGGCCGCCATTTTCGCGCAGTTTAATGGTGGCCTTCGCGTTATTGATGGTGGCGCGGATCTTGGGCTCGTTGCGGATAATGGAGGCATCGGCAAGCAAGTGCTCCACCTCGGCCTCACCGAATTCCGCAACCTTGTCCGGATCAAAATGGCAAAAGGCCTCGCGGAAGGCCGGGCGCTTTTTTAATACCACGGCCCAAGACAGCCCAGACTGGAAGGACTCCAAGCTCAGGCGCTCAAAAAGACCGGCCTCGTCCCTAATGGGAAGGCCCCATTCGGTATCGTAATAATTCGTCAACAGCGACGATGTCACGGCCCACGGCGTGCGGGCTACCCCGTGCTCATCGTAGGCCAGCGGGGTGCGTTCTTCGGTGGTGGTTTCAGTGTCCATGGGAGGTTCTCCTGTTGGTATGTCGTGCCTATTGTCCTTGTCTTTCCCATTGAAGCAGCGATGGCGGGTGAGGCGCAGCGTGAGTCTTGCTAGATGGTGAAATTGCAAGCTAGGCGGGTGGGGCGGTGGCATCTTCGCGTTGGGGTGGGCATTCGATGTAGTCTATTGACCATGAATAGACCTGCCGTCCGCGATGCCGCATTGCTGCTTTTTCGGTTGGTCCTCGGACTCATTTTTATCGCGCACGGCGTGGACAAGATGTTCATGGACGGAATGGATGAGACGGTAGGGCAGTTTTCTGCCCTGGGCATCCCGCAGCCACAGATTGCCGGTTATGCCGCCGCAATCGGGGAGATGGTAGGCGGCGCCTTCCTCGTCATTGGGTTGTTGACCACCTTCGCCGCGGCGGCGCTGGCCGTGGATATGGTGGGCGCGCTGTACTTCGTGCACTGGGGCAATGGCCTTTTCGCTGGCGACGGCGGCATCGAGTACCCGTTGGTGCTGTGCATGTCGCTCATAATGATCGTTATTTTTGGTTCTGGCCGGGCGAGCTTGGATAGGGCGTTAAGCAATGTTGACGCATAGCCAAGTACAAGCGGCGATTTCTGCCCAGCTGGATGGGGAAGAAGCGGAGCTTTCCGCTGACGTCATCGACGCCCACCTAGAACACTGCGCGGAGTGCCGGGCCTTTCGCGATAAGGCAGCGGCGCTATCGCGCTCCTTAAGCTTCGTGGAACCGGCGGATTCCGGCATGGCACCGCCGACGGACCTCTCAGAGGTGATCCTCGCCGGGGTGGAACCGGAGTGGAAGCGGGCATCGAGCGCTAGGCAGGCCAACCTCACGGTGGCGCGCATCGCCTTGGTGGTCATGGGACTTGTCTTTGCAGTGTGGGCCATCGTGCAGGTGGTACGCGCCTCCGGCCTGGTACCGATGGGCGCAGAGGGGGCGGTGCTGGATCCGGCAGCCGATCCGGAGCGCGCCAACCTCCTGATGGAGGGCGCGGCCGTGCGCTTTGGCATGGCGTGCGGACTGCTGTGGAGCGCGTGGCGCCCAGCCTCTGTGACCGGGTTGTTCCCGGTATCAGCCACGATGTTTGCGTTTCTTTTTGGTTTTGGCGTGCGCGATATTGCGCTGGGGACCGTCACCATGGAGCAGGTCTATTTGCTTATTGCCACCGCGCTATCGACCATCAGCCTGGCCTGGGCATGGGCGGCCGAGAAGGGCTACCTGGTGCGCGCGTGGTGGAAATCCCTGAACGCGCAGCCACACTAAGGCGAACGGGCCTCTGCCACCTATTTCCAGCTGGGCAGCCACATCATGGACTGGTACCAAGATTCCGGGATGATGAAGCCGTATAAGATGGGCGCGAAGTAGAAGAACATCGCGACCACCAAGGCAAGGTAGCAGGCGGCGGCAAACGTTCCCCGCCGCATCGTTCCACCAGCGATGCG
Organism: Corynebacterium sp. KPL1986; assembly: GCF_000477975.1. Taxonomy (NCBI): domain Bacteria; kingdom Bacillati; phylum Actinomycetota; class Actinomycetes; order Mycobacteriales; family Corynebacteriaceae; genus Corynebacterium; species Corynebacterium sp. KPL1986. The sequence continues at coordinate 94,344 of NZ_KI515719.1, forward strand.
TGTAATCCACCGCCACCTGATGGGCTTACCGTGCCCGACCATTTGGCCCAGCGCGAGGGCAAGAAGCACGATGACAAAGGGGATAAACGCGGTGGCATAAAAGAAGTACATCTGCCGGTCAAAGGCTGCGAGCCACGGGAGGAATCCGGCCGCGAAGCCCACGAGGGGGATGAGGAAGGCGCGGTTGCGGCGGATGATAAGGGACCACAGCCCCCATAGCACCGCGGGGACCACCAGCCACCAGATCGCCGGGGTGCCAAAGAGGTAGAGCATCTTGCGGCATTCGCCACCGCCGCTGCATTCCAGATCCGTGCTGGAGTAGTACAAAATGGGCCGGGCCCCGGCCAGCCATGCCCACGGCTTGGAATCCCACGGGTGGTGGTGGCCACCAGAAGAGGTCAAGCTGGCGTGAAAATCCAATACGGATAAGTGGTAATAAAACCAGCCGGCCACAGGTTCCGGTAAGTGCATGAGCCACGAGTCTTCCCCGATGGTCCCATCCACCTTGGCGTGCCGGTAGACCGCGGTTTCTGAGGCGAACCACGCGCGCCAGCTCCACACATAAATCATTACTGGCATGGCCACCAAGGAGGCCAGTGCCGCGGGAGTATCGCGAATGAGCGTTCCCACAATATAGCGGCGAATGCCGTACTTGCGGCGCAATGCGAGGTCGCTAAAGACGCAGAGCAGGCCGAAGAACATGATGTAGTACAGCCCGGACCACTTCACGGCGAGCGATAGTCCTAGGAAGACTCCAGCGGTAAAGCGCCACCACCGGAAGCCAAAACGCGGGCCGAAGGGGGAGGCGCCCATTCCGCCGCTCAGCAGGGCGTCGTGCAGGCGCTCGCGCATTTGTTGATGATCGCGGGCCAGCGCCCAGGCGGCGGCGACGATGAAAAACACCTGGAAGATATCCAGCATGCCGAATTTTGCAGAGACCAAGAGGACGCCATCGCAGACGGCCAAAATGCCGGCAAAGGTGGCCACCTGCCAGGAAAAGGACAATCGGCGGGCCAGCGCCATGGTCATCAGCACGGTGGCGACGCCGAAGAGGGCCGTTATCAAGCGCCAGCCCAGCGGGGTATAGCCAAAGACCCATTCCGAAAGGGCAATGATCTGCTTGCCCAGCGGCGGGTGAACGACGAGTCCAAAGCCCGGGTTGGTCTCAATGCCGCCGATGAATAAGTTATCCCAGCTTTTGACCATGTCCCAGGCCTGCGGCGCATAGTGCTTTTCATCGAAGACGGGCGTGCCCTGGGATACCGGCGCGGTAAGCCCCACGAACCGGGTAATCAGCGCGAGAACCGCGATGATGCCGGTGCTAATCCAATCGGCCTTGCCCCACGTATAGGCACGCGGTGCCGGCGGCATCACACGGTTATGCGGGGTGCGCGGTGAGCTAGCGGGGGCAGCGGTAGCAATAGTCACGAAGAAGAGTTTAGGCCACGAGCCTGCGCGCGGGCGCATAGGAGAATGTGGAATGCTAGAGGCATGTCAGCTTTAGGTCTGGAACCACTTCCGCGCGGCGTTATCCTTGCCGCCACGCCCTTGGGAAATGCCGGTGATGCCTCGGCGCGCCTGATGCAGGCATTGGCGCATGCTGATGTCATCGCCGCCGAAGATACCCGCCGCGTGCGCAACCTGGCGCAGGCCCTGGGCATCGAAATTTCCGGGTCCGTGGTATCCAACTTTGACCACAATGAGCAGGCGCGTGCGCAGCAGCTTATCGATGCCGCCCAGCACGGCACCGTCCTCGTGGTCACCGATGCCGGCATGCCGATCATCTCCGATCCAGGCCTGTCCCTAGTGGCCGCGGCCGCCGAAAGAGATATTCCCGTGACGTGTTTTCCAGGCCCCTCGGCGGTGCCCACGGCGCTCGCCCTCTCTGGTCTGGGCGTGGGCCACTTCCTCTTCGATGCATTCCCGCCGCGCAAGCCTGGCCCGCGAAAGGCGTGGCTGGAATCGCTGCGCAATGAAAAGCGTGCCATCGTATTTTTTGAATCGCCCCACCGCATCGCCGATACGCTTGCCGATGCCGCCCAGGTCCTCGGCGGCGATCGCCCCGCCGCGGTGTGCCGCGAGCTGACCAAGACATACGAGGAAGTGCGCCGCGGCTCGCTAGCTGAGCTGGCCGAATGGGCGAGCGAGGGAGTCAAGGGCGAGATTACCGTGGTCATTGAAGGCGGAACCGGCGCTGCCGTGACCGCCGCGGATCTCGTCCCACAGGCCTTGGAGTTGGCCGAGGCTGGCATGCGCTTGAAGGACGCGTGCAAGCAGGCCGCCAAGGGGACTGGGGTATCCAATCGGGAGCTTTATGATGCCGCACTAGAGGCCCGCTGAGTGCCCGTTAGCTGAGCACTTGTTGAGGTGACAGCAGCTTATTTCTATGCAGTGTATAAAAGGTCACAATTAACCGTGCTAGCAGGTAGTTTCACGCTTCTGTATAAGTTATCGAATCGTTATACTTTCCGGGCGTGTGGCGCCTAAAAGCCGTCTACGTGGGGATATGCCACCTATAGTTATGTAGGAAACTCCAAGAAAATGCTCAAAAATGTGCATATGCTGGGGTTTTGATAGAAAAATGGTTTGAAAAATTGGGGTCACGCCACCAATGTAGAAAGCATGACTAATACTGAAAATAACGGCGCTGATGTGCCCGAAGAAGGGAAGGGGCCCGGCGAATCTCCTGCTGGGGCCACTTCTACTGCTTCGAGCCATCAGCCGATTGAGGATTATCAAACGGTAGAAGAGACGCTGGATGAGCAGACGGCGACGAGCCAGATCCAGGACATGATCAACTCTGAGGGGTTCCACCCCGAAGAGTATGACGATCCGGAAATCGAAATCGCCGCAGACCGCGATAATATCCCGATTGACTGGACCATCATGGGCATTGCGGGTGTGCTTGTTGCCGCCATCGTTATTTGGGGCCTTGCCGCGCCGGATAACTTCGCGGACTTTTCTTCCGCGGCCCTGACGTGGGTCGTCGATAAGTTCGGTTGGGCTTACGTGCTCTTTGGCACCGTCTTCGTGGCCTTCGTTATCTTCATCGCTTCCTCTAAATTTGGCACCATCAAGTTGGGCCACATTAATGAGGAACCGGAGTTTTCCACGCCTTCGTGGATTGCCATGATGTTCGCTGCCGGTATGGGCATCGGCCTGATGTTCTATGGCGCTTCCGAGCCGCTGGCGAACTACCGCGACGGTACGCCTGGCCGGGGAACGGAAAACGTGGGCTCGTCCATGGCCTATGCCATGTTCCACTGGACGCTGCACCCCTGGGCTGTGTACGCCATCGTTGGTTTGGCCATCGCGTACTCCACCTACCGCATCGGCCGTAAGCAGCTGTTGAGCCAGGCCTTCGTCCCGCTCATCGGCGAGCGCCGGGCTAATGGTGGATTGGGCAAGTTCATTGACATCCTGTCCATCTTCGCCACCGTCTTCGGTACCGCCTGTTCCCTGGGCCTTGGCGCGCTGCAGATCCAGGCTGGCCTGGAGGCATCCGGCATCATCGATAACCCAACCCAGTCCGTGGTTATCGGCATTGTTTTGGTCCTGACCCTGGCTTTCTTGCTCTCCGCACTCTCCGGTGTGGGCAAGGGCATTCAGTACGTGTCCAATGCCAACATGGTCTTGGCTGCGGTGCTGGCCATCTTCGTCTTCATCTTGGGTCCAACCGTGACCATCCTGAACCAGGTTCCGGGATCCATCGGTAACTACTTCAACTACTTCACCGAGATGATCGGCCGTACCGCAGAATCCGAAAACGGCACCGCCGGCGAGTGGCTGTCTAGCTACACCATCTTCTACTGGGCATGGTGGGTCTCCTGGTCCCCATTCGTGGGCATGTTCTTGGCACGCATTTCCCGCGGCCGTTCCGTCCGCGAGTTCTGCCTAGGCGTCCTGCTTATCCCAGCCGGCGTTTCCACCCTGTGGTTCGCCATCTTCGGTGGCACCGCAATCCACATGGAGCAAAACGGCGAATCCATCACCGGCGAATCCGCCGAGGTAGAGCTGTTTAACCTCCTGCACAACCTGCCTGGTGGCTTCATTGCCGGCGTCGTTGCCGTCATCTTGCTGTCCACCTTCTTCATTACGTCTGCGGACTCCGCCTCCACCGTGATGGGATCGATGACCCAGAATGGTGCCGCAACCGCGAAGCCGTGGCTATCCGCCATGTGGGGTGCTCTGACCGCAGCCGTTGGCCTGACCCTGCTCTTGGTTAATGAGGACGCGCTGTCCAACCTGCAGAACGTCACCATCGTGGCGGCGCTGCCGTTCTTGTTCATCGTCATTGGCTTGATGTTCGCCATCTACAAGGACTTGAGCAATGACATTATTTACCTCGAGTACCGCGAGGCGCAGCAGTTCCAGCGCAAGATGGCCCGCGAGCGCCGCTTGCACCGCGACTACCAGCGCACGCAGGAACTCAAGAAGCGTCGCAACGAGCGTTTGAAGAACCCGATGAAGCGCAAGTAGATAAAGCATCTACCGCCTTTGGTAGCAGCGCCCGCCGCTTTCCCGCACGAGGGAAGGAGGCGGGCGCTTTTCGGCTGTAGAGGTTATGTGCCCTCAACGTGTGTTCGTGCAGGTGCTTCGATAAACTGGACTCCATGACTGAGTCTTTAGTAGTAAATGTTGCCTGGCCATATGCCAATGGCCCGCGCCACATCGGTCACGTGGCTGGCTTTGGCGTTCCCTCTGACGTATTCGCCCGCTTCCAGCGAATGCGCGGCCGCAACGTACTCATGGTCTCCGGCACGGATGAGCACGGCACCCCGTTGCTGGTCCAAGCCGATAAGGAAGGCGTATCCGTCCGCGAGCTCGCAGACCGCTACAACCGCCAGATCGTCAACGATCTGGCTAACCTCGGCTTGTCCTATGACCTATTTACCCGCACCACCACCCGTAACCACTACTCGGTGGTGCAGGAACTTTTCAAGGGCCTCAATGAGAACGGCTACATGCTGAAGGAGACCACCAAGGGGGCAATCTCGCCGTCCACCGGCCGCACGCTGCCGGACCGCTATATCGAGGGCACGTGCCCCATCTGCGGCGCGGATGGCGCCCGCGGTGACCAGTGCGATAACTGCGGCAACCAGTTGGATCCGGTGGACCTCATTGACCCGGTATCCAAGATTAACGGCGAAACGCCGCAGTTCGTAGAAACCGAGCACTTCCTGTTGGATCTGCCCTCCCTTAAGGATGAGCTGCAAAAGTGGCTTTCTACCCGCGAGGATTGGCGCCCGAACGTGCTGAAGTTCTCCCTCAACCTGCTGGAGGATATGCGCCCGCGCACCATGACCCGCGATATCGACTGGGGCATTCCCATTCCGGTGGACGGCTGGCAGGACAATAACGCGAAGAAACTGTACGTGTGGTTCGATGCCGTCGTGGGCTACCTGTCTGCCTCCATCGAGTGGGCGCACCGCACCGGCCAGCCGGAGGCGTGGAAGGAATTTTGGCAGGACCCAGAAACCCGCCACTATTACTTCCAGGGCAAGGACAATATCACCTTCCACTCGCAGATCTGGCCGGCGGAACTGCTGGGCTATGCCGGCAAGGGCTCGAAGGGCGGCGAGCTGCACCAGTACGGCGAGCTGGACCTGCCCACAGAAATCGTCTCCTCGGAATACCTGACGATGTCCGGCTCCAAGTTCTCCTCGTCCAAGGGCGTGGTGATCTACGTTAAGGACTTCCTGGCGGAGTTCGGCCCGGATCCGCTGCGTTACTTCATTGCCGTGGCTGGCCCGGAAAACAACGACGCGGACTTTACGTGGGATGAATTCGTGCGTCGCATCAATAATGAGCTGGCCAATGGCTGGGGCAACCTGGTCAACCGCACCGTGTCCATGGCGCACAAAAACTTTGGCGAGGTTCCGGTTCCAGCAGCCCTAGAGGAGCGCGACGAGGCCATTTTGCAGCTGGCGGAGGAGACCTTTACCACCGCCGGTAACCTGCTGGAGCAATCCAAGTTCAAGCAGGCCATTGTCTCCATCATGCACGTGGTGGGCGAGGCGAATGCCTATATCGCCTCCCAGGAGCCGTGGAAGCTGGCCAAGGATGAAACCCAGCGCGAGCGCCTGGCCACCGTGTTGTGGACCGCCCTGCAGGTCGTGTCTGACTGCAACGTCATGCTCACCCCGTTCCTACCGTTTACCGCACAAAAGGTGCACGAGACCCTGGGCCGCACCGGCGAATGGGCCGCGCAGCCTGAGGTGCGCGAGGTCAAGGACGATATCCCGGTTGAGCTCGTGGGTGCGGGGCTTCCCCCAGAAAACCACGAATATCCGGTGATTATGGGTGACTACACCCAGCAGCAGGCCAAGTGGGAGCGCATCCAGGTGGCACCGGGTACGACCTTGGCAAAGCCGAAGCCGCTGATTTCCAAGCTGGATCCAGAGCTTGGTGAAACCGGCCCGGAGTGGGCACCAGTGATGAACTAATACGGATAACCCCGCGTAGATACACAAGCGCGGTGGCCAGTCTCCCCCATGAGTGCGGGGGAAGCCACCACGCTTTTGTTGTGTCCTTAAAAGTCTTACCTAATGCGTGAAATCGCGCTGCAGGTGAACTAGGCCTAGGCGCACGCCGTCCTTGGTGTGGATATTGGGCATGCGGCCGGTTTCTATGAACCCAAACTTCTTGTGTAGCGCAATGGAACCGGCATTGGTATCGACGATGTAGGTAATCATGGTCTCGATATAGGAATCGTCGGCGGCGATATCCATGAGGGCATCGAGAAGCTCAGAGCCCACGCCCTTGCCCCGGGCGGATGGGGCGATGTATACGGAGTCTTCGACGGTCCCGTAATAAATTGCGGGTGTGACGAATTGAAAGTAAGCGGCCCACCCGATGATTTCATCATCGTCTACGGCAACGAGCACGGGCGAGCCGGCCTTGGACAATTCTTTTAGCCAATCCTCGCGCTCAGAAACCTCTTCTTGCCAGGTAATGAGGTTATTGGCCGGTTTAGCCGCGGAGGCGGCGTTGTAGATGGCGGAAATGGAGGGGGCATCGGCAAGCTCGGCGGGGCGAATATGCATCAAAAAGTCCTTTACACCAGAAGTTCTAAGTGGGTGAGGCTAAGCCAGTGATCGAATTTGTAGGTTACCTCTTTGAGAGTTCCCACGTTTTCAAACCCGAACTTTTCGTGCAACTTTAATGATGCTGTATTAGTAGACACGATTAAGGCAAGGAGCGCATGCACCTTGTCATCTGCTCGGGCGCGGTCTACTAGCTCACTCATAAGCGCGGTGCCCACGCCTTGGCCTTGGGCATTGGGGGAAAGATAAATCGTGGTTTCATAGCAGCCCTGCCAGATGCGGGGATCGCGGTAGGGGTGGTAGAGCGCCCAGCCTAAGTATTCGCCAGCGTCGGTTTCGGCAACGAGGAAAGGACACTCCATGTCCTGGATGTGGCGCAGGTGTTCTTCGCGCTGAGCCACGGTGACTGGGGTGGAATCAAAGATGACGTCGGTGTGCTCGATGGCCCAGTTGAGGGTATCGGTCATGGCGGGGACATCGCTCAGGTCCGCTGGTCTGATCAACATAGCTGCCAATATTACAATTGCGGGTATGTCTAAAAAGAAGCCACGTCCTACTCCCATTCCGGCCCCTGGGCTCAGCGGCCTCAGCGATGCGCATACCCACTTTTTCTCGCATAAAGACACTGATGAGGTGCTGGTCAACCGCGCCCGCGCCGCAGGGGTATCCCGCCTGGTTACGGTAGGCGATGATCGCCGCGAATCAGAGGCAGCTCTTGCGACCGCGCGAGCATTTCCCAATGTGTACGCCGCCTGCGCCATCCACCCGGTGCGGGCGAATGAGCTAGATGCGTCCACCAAAGCCGCGTTGGAGGAGATGGTGGCGGATCCGCGGTGCGTGGCGGTGGGGGAGACCGGCATGGATGCCTATTGGGTCCACCACGAACCGGAGACGACCGCGAGCTTGGTCCAGCAGGAGGAATCCCTGCGCTGGCATATCGATCTGGCGGTGCGCACCGGCAAGACGCTTATGATCCACAACCGCGAGGCGGACCAAGATCTGCTGCGCATTCTTGCCGATGCCCCCATGCCTGAGACCGTCATGCTTCACTGCTTCTCCTCGCCGCTGCGCGTGGCAGAAGAAGCGCTCGAGCGCGGTTACGTCTTGTCCTTTGCCGGCAATATCACCTTCAAGCGCAATGCGGAGCTGCGTCAGGCGGCGGCGCTGGCCCCGGCGGGGCAATTGCTCGTGGAAACCGATGCGCCATTTATGACCCCAGAGCCGTTCCGCGGACAGCGCAACGAGCCATCCCTCATCGGGCACACCTATGACTGCATCGCCCGGGCGCGCCACCAGACCACTCAGGCATTGGCTGCCGAGGTCAATGAGACATTTGACCGCGTATATGGGCTCAACACAGAGCAGTAGTGAGGATTGTCACAAAAATAAATCCGCTGGTCGCTGGTGGCATGGGTGCTGGATGTGACAACTGTTTTCGCCCGTTATAGCTGTGGCGCAGCGCTTCTCGACTTTCCCCACCCGTTATCGTATTGTTATTGATTGTTCGTTGAGGCTTTATGCCTCTACCTTCCCGCCGCGCTGCTCCACAGTGGGAGCAGTCGCGGCACCGCCGCTGGTTTCCCCTAGGCCAGCGGCAACAATTGTGATACTGGATAGACAGCACCACCGGAGATTAACTACACATGGCACCTCACCACATTAAGCGCATCAATAATTCACGTTCCCTGCCGCTGCGCCTGGCAACGGGTGGCGTCTTGAGCACCCTCGCCGTCGGCGGTGTCGTGGCGGTTGCCGCGCAGAAGGACCTGGTCGTAGACGTCAACGGCGACAAGGTTGAGCTGGCTACCTTTGCCAAGGACGTAGACGGTGTACTGCAGGCCGCCGGCGTCCAGGTGGGAGAAGAGGATATCGTCTCGCCCGCACCGTCTGAGTCCGTGGCCGATGGTGATGAGATTTCCGTGCGCACCGCCAAGCCGGTTGCCGTGTCCATCGATGGTGAACAGCAGCAGCTTTCTACCACCGATCTCACCGTTTCTGATCTGCTCAATAACCTGCAGGGTGTAAACCCAGGAGCTGCCGTGAAGTCTGGCGAGGATGACGTGGATAAGGATGCCCAGCTAAAAGACGGCATGGATCTAGAGGTCGTCTCCCCGAAGATCATCAAGATCAACGATGGCGGCAAGAATACCTACACCAAGATTGCCGCCAAGACCGTGGGCGATGTGCTCAAGGAGCGCGGTATCAAGCTCGGTGAGGATGACCGCGTCTTCCCGGCCAAGGAAGAAAAGGTCACCGAGGGCATGTCTATCAAGGTAGAGCGGATAGACATCCAGACCGAAGATGTCACCGAGGAATTCGACGCCGAGCCGAATTTCGTGGATGACCCTGAGCTGGAAGCCGGCGCCGAAGAGGTGCGCGAGCAGGGCGAAAAGGGTAAGCGCGAGATCACCCGCAAGGTGGTGCTGAAAAACGGCAAGAAGGAATCCGAAGAGGTCATCAAGGATGAGGTCGTTGTAGGACCAAAGCCTGCGACCATCGCCCGAGGCACCAAGCAGGCGGAGCCGGAACCGCAAGGCGGTAACTCGGGCGCGGCTGCCCCTGCCGTGGCTGATGGCTCCGTATGGGATGCCATCGCGCAGTGTGAGTCCAACGGTAACTGGTCCATTAATACCGGCAATGGTTTCTCCGGGGGCCTGCAGTTCGCGCCGTCCACCTGGGCTGGTCTCGGCGGTACCGAATACGCCCCTGAGGCTTGGCAGGCCACCCGCGAGCAACAAATTGCCGTGGCACAAAAGGTGCAGGCCGCCCAGGGTTGGGGCGCATGGCCTGCATGTACCGCCAAGTTGGGACTGCGCTAAAAAGCACGCGCCGCACCGCGCATTCTGCACCGCACCTCGCGTCACCGCATTCCGCGTCACCACGACGCGGGGTGCGACTTTCTGCATTCTTCTACTAGGTTAGAAAACATGACTGATTCCCCGGGCGCCGCGTTTTTAGGCCCAGTAGAAATCCGAGCTTTAGCGGAGAAACTGGATATCACGCCCACCAAGAAGTTGGGGCAGAATTTTCTCCACGACCCCAATACCATCCGCCGCATCATCGCGGCGGCGGACCTGGACCCCACAGACCACGTCGTGGAGGTCGGCCCTGGGTTGGGGTCGCTGACCCTCGGGTTGGTGGAGACCGTCCAGGATCTCACCGCGGTGGAGATCGATCCGCGCTTGGCCGCGCAGCTGCCGGAAACGGTGGGCGAGCGCGCGGAGGACTACGCTAAGCGCCTGCGCGTGGTGGAAAAGGACGCGCTGCGCGTGACCAGCGAAGATGTCGCTGCACCTACGGCGCTGGTGGCCAACCTGCCTTATAACGTGGCGGTGCCGGTGCTCCTGCACTTTTTGGAAACCTTTCCCTCCATCCGCCGCGTGCTCGTTATGGTGCAGCTGGAGGTGGCGCAGCGCCTCGCTGCGGAGCCCGGCAGCAAGATCTACGGCGTGCCTTCCGTGAAGGCTGGCTTTTATGGCGCGGTGAGCCAAGCTGGGACCATTGGCAAGAATGTCTTTTGGCCCGCGCCCAATATCGCCTCCGGCCTGGTGCGCATCGATGTCTTTGATACCCCGCCTTGGCCGGTTGACGATGCCGCGCGCGCTGCGGTCTGGCCGCTTGTCGATGCCGCCTTTGCCCAACGCCGCAAGACCCTCCGCGCCGCGCTATCGGGCCACTACGGCTCCGGCGCGGCCGCCGAAGAGGCGCTGTGCGCGGCCGGAATCGATCCGAAGCAGCGCGGGGAGAAGCTTGCTGTTGCAGACTTCGTACGATTGGCAGGACTACAGTGAGCGCACCACACGGAAACGAGCCGATCACCTATACCGCGCATGCGCACGCCAAGGTCAATGTGCACCTTGGCGTGGCAGAACCGCGGGAGGATGGCTTTCACGAGCTGGTCACGGTCTTTCAGTCTTTAAGCCTGCACGATACGGTTACGCTGACTGATTTAGGCAACGCCGAAGTGGATAAGCCACGCGTGCAATACCTCAAGGTATCCGGTCCGCACGCAGCGGGTGTGCCCGAGGACGATACGAACCTCGCCTGGACTGCGGTAGACCGCATCATGCAGCACTTGTATGTCACCCGCGGGGGCATCAAGATACCGGAGGTCGGCCTTGAGATTTACAAGGCCATTCCCACCGCCGGCGGCATGGCGGGCGGTTCCGCGGATGCCGCGGCGGCGCTGCGCCTTGCCGAGCGCTGCTACGGCCGTTATTACGGAATCGATTCGGTAGGAGAGCACATTCTGGATGCCTTGGGCGCCGCTCTTGGCTCCGACGTACCGTTTACCCTGCTGGGCGGCACGGCGCTAGGCACCGGGCGCGGGGAGCAGCTGACCTCCATGATGACAAGGGGCACCTATCACTGGGCGCTAATCGCCTCTGATCGCGGCCTTTCGACGCCTAGCGTGTTCCGCAAGCTCGATGAATTGCGCGATGCGGGGAGGGTTAGCGCACCGGCCCTTGATACCACGGAGATTTCCCAGGCGCTTATCTCCGGCGATGCCCACCGCGTAGCGGCGCACCTGCACAATGATCTGCAACCCGCCGCGCTATCCCTGCGCCCAGATCTCCGCAAAACCTTGGAGGCAGGCATGGATGCGGGAGCGCTCAACGGCATCGTCTCCGGCAGCGGTCCTACCTGCGCATTCTTATGCGCCACCCGGGAAGACGCGGAGGACGTTGCAGCGCAGGTCAGCATAGAAATACCGGGCACCAAGGGCGTTGTAGCCCAGGGCCCGGCTGCGGGGGCGGAGGTGATCTAGCTTAGGGCGATTGGGGGGGTGTTCCTATATAGGTTGTCAACTCCGTGGGTGAGTTTGTTGGGGGTGTGAAGGGCTTCTGCTTTGCCTCGTAGATGTTGTTTTCGGGCACGGTGAGGAGCCGATTGGGCTTTTGCGCAATCGGCTTGAGGTGAGGGTCTGTTGGTTCTAGGCTGCTGCGGCCTCCTGGGCTGTGGAGATATCTCGGTAGAGCTCGCCGTTTCGCATCATGGCGAAGAGAACGTTGAGGCGTCGGCGTGCGAGTGCGACGACTGCGGCGTTGTGTCTTTTGCCTTCTTTGCGTTTTCGTTCATAGAATTGCCGGGAACGCTCGTGGAATCTGATCGATGCAAAAGATGATTGCCATAGGGCGTTCTTTAATTTTTTGTTGCCAGCCCTGTTGGGTGAATTCGACATAATGGACGTTCCCGACTGATTCGTCCGCGGTGATAGGCCTGCATAGGACGCTAGGTGGGCTGCATCGGGGAAGTCGGACATATCGCCAACAGTCATGAGGATCTGCGCGGCGCTACGCGGGCCGATACCAGGCATGGATAAAAGAATCTCGGTCTGCGGAATGTCCTGAATCAGCTTGAGTACCTGCGCTTCGATTTCCTTGCGGTGCTCTAGTTTGGCCAGTGCATCTGTGGCGGACATTGTGACGCCAAGTTCGGCGTATTCTGCGCCGGCAATGGACACGGTCTGTTCGTGGATGGCAGCAAGCATGGCATCGATGACAGGCTCAGGATTGCGTGCCCTGTGTTTGCGTGCAAAGGCTTTCAGGCGTGTTCTACCGATGCGTCGAATCTTGGTGGGGCCACCGTATTTCGCAAGTAGGTGGAGGATCCACTTTCGGTGAATCATCTGTCCGCGCAGGACATGTTCGAATGCAGGATAGGTTCCCACGAGCGCGGATCGCATCTGGTTAATCAGGCGTGTGTAGGCCCGGGCGAGGTCTTCGTCGATACCGTTGAGAACTTTCAGCTGGATAAAGACGTCCTCAACGCGGTCGACACTGCGCAAGGAATCTGGAAGGTTAAGACCGGCATGGGCGATAACGTAGGCGTCGCGCACATCGGTCTTACAGTTGCCGACGTGGATGCGAGAGAGCTGCCGCATGGCAAGTCCTGGTAGATAGCGAACGTCGACGCCCATGTCTTGGGCGACTGCGACGGTTAACCGGCCGATGTTGTTGGGTTGATCGACAATGACAAGGACCGAGGCGTCGTCAGCGAGGAATTGGCCAAAGAGCTTGCGTAGCGAGCCTTCATGCTGGTTGATGCGCCTGGACAGGACTTGTCTGCCTTGGGGATCGAGGACGCAGGCGTGGTGGAAGTATTTGCCGACGTCCACGCCAATGACGAAGTCATAGGCCATGGGTGTATGCCTCCTGGCGATGAATGAGAAGTTGGATTATTTAAGCTTCATCGCTGGGGTTGGTCGGACATACTTCACGCTGGCATCCACATTACTGTGAGACCTCATACCACCTGGGCTGGGTCAGGTTCCTATTAGCAGTTTGGAGTATGTCACTGCCTTCGGCGGCATCACCCCCCGGATCATTGTCAGACAGGGACAGAAATAAGCCATACCGAAGCCAGCGACTAGTTCCATTGCCACAAGGCAGAAGGAACGCAGATAAACATAACCTGCCCCAGCATGGGGCTAGGATTACGAATCCTGGGCTCCTCCGAGCGGAACTGCTAACAACGTAATGGGGGCATCGCCAAGCAAGAGCACTAGCGCGCTGGAAACTTAGAGTACGGCCATTTCGGTGGGCTCGAAGTCCAACTCGTAGCGGTCGGTTTCCTTACCGCGCAAGAGGTCGATGACAACGAGTTCCTTCTTCTGCGCATCCGTGATGTAGGCATAGCCATTGGCCGCCTTCAGGATTGGGCCTGGCTGCTGCCATTCCTCGTTTTCCTTCCACTTGGAAATCGCGTCGATCTGCTTGGTGATTTCACCGGAGTCTGGGTCGATGACATTGAGCTTGCCGTCGGTAGTAAGCACTAGGGCCTCGCCCATGGGCCCGCGTGCCAGCGAGCGGAACCAGTAAGAGCCGTCCAAATCGACCTTCTTTGCGGAGTAGTCCTCGGTATCGATCAGGGCCACCGAGGTGGGGTGCTCGGAATCGGCATCCTTGTCGGTCTTATTATCGGCCAAGATGACGTTCGATTCCTCAGAACCCGCGGCGTTTCCGGAGCGCTGGTAGCCATCGGCACCTGCATAGTCAGAGACGTCTACCTTGTGGAATTTAGAGCCATCAAAGACGACGGGGCCATCTTCGCAGCCGAAGAAGAGCTTGCCATTTTCAGCGGCTGCTTCGCCGTGGACGCCTGGGCATTCGGTGGTCTCTTCCAAGACCTTGCCGTCCTTATCTAGGTGCTGGATGGTGTGGCGCTCGTCCTCGGTGCCCTTGGTGATGACCACGGAGCCATCCTTGAGCGGGACGGCCACGCCGTGGTGTCCTTCGCCCGTCTTGACGGTGTTGACCGGCTTGGCGTCCTTGGAGCCGATATCCTCAGTCTTATAAATCTTGGCTACTCCATCGCCATCAGAAAACAGGGCGGTGAAGCCGTCGTGGTGGACCACGTGGCCGGCGTGGGGCGCCTTGATTTTTTCATCGCCAAGCTCTGGATCCGCGGTGTAGTAGTGGTTGTGGTCACCGTGGGCCTTGGTGATGCGGCCCGTATCGTAGGTAAGGAAGTTATCGCCCTTGGTCACCATGACGTGGCGGTCATTGCCGGCATCGTTGAGGCGGAGGAAGGCGTTCATATCCTCTTCATCCAAGATATCGCCGGATTTGGCATCGTAGGTGGTCAGACCCCCAGCGTGGGAGAAGACGATGCGCGTGGGAAGCTGGGCTACCTCGGTCTGGCCTTCCTGGGCCTCCATGCCGTCGTGGGAGTGGCCCTCGTGATCATGATCGTGGTCATGATCGTGTTCGTGGCTTTCCGTGGTGGTGGATTCGCTGGTGTTTTGGGCGTCGGTGTCTTCTTCAGGCGCCGAGCAGGAGGCGATGGTGAGCGCAGTGGCAGAGAGGATAGTACAGAGGGTAAGTGTGTTCTTCTTCATACGTGCGCAGGATATTGCAAGTGAAATTCGATAGCAACGTGATTGGGAATGCGGGGGTAGCAGTGGAGAGGTATTAAGATGAGTCCCTGTTATGGCAAACCTGATTAACCTCGAGCAAGTCACCAAATCCTATGGGCTAAAAACTCTCCTTGATGGGGTATCCCTCGGCGTGCAAACCGGGGACCGAATTGGCATCGTGGGCGTCAACGGCGGCGGCAAAACCACCCTGTTGGAAGTGCTCACCGGCATCGAGCCGCCGGATTCCGGCCGCGTATCTCATACCTCGGATCTGCGCATGGCCGTGGTGACGCAGCGCTTTGATTTGCCCGAAGAGCTCACCATTGCTCAGGCGATCATTGAACCCCTCGAGCTCGAGACGTATGAATGGGCCTCCAATGCCAAGGTACGCGACGTACTCGGCGGCCTGGGCATCGTGGACTTAGGGCTGGATACTCCCGTTAGCTCCCTATCCGGCGGCGAGCGGCGAAGGGTGAATCTCGCCGCAGCGTTGGTGCAGGATTTAGATCTCGTGGTGCTCGACGAGCCCACGAACCACCTTGACGTGGAAGGTGTGCAGTGGCTGGCGGATCACCTGCTCAAGCGCAACCTCGCCGTTATCGTTGTCACCCACGATCGCTGGTTCCTCGATACCATCGCCACCTGGACGTGGGAGGTCCACGACGGCACGGTGGATGCCTACGAGGGCGGGTACAACGACTGGACGTTCGCCCGCGCCGAGCGCGCCCGCCAGGCCGATGCAATGGAGCAGCGCCGCAAAAATTTGGCCCGCAAGGAATTGGCGTGGCTGCGCCGCGGGGCACCGGCGCGTACCTCGAAACCGCGCTACCGGATTGAGGCCGCTGAAGCGCTTATTTCGGATGTCCCCGAGCCACGCAACAAGGTCGAGCTCATGTCCTTTTCCAAGCAGCGACAGGGCCGCGTGGTCATTGAACTAGAAGATGCCACGATAAAGTCCCCGGATGGTCGCACCTTGGTCGATCACCTCACCTGGCGCCTAGCCCCGGGCGAGCGCATCGGCCTCGTTGGCGTGAATGGCTCCGGGAAAACCACGCTGCTGCGCACGCTGGCGGGAGAATACGAGCTTGCAGCCGGAAAGCGCATCGAGGGCCAAACCGTGCGCTTAGGTTGGCTGCGCCAGGAACTCGATGACTTGGATCCGCAGCGCCGGCTTCTTGATGCCGTCGAGGATGTAGCCACCTACGTCCAGCTAGGCAAGAAGGAGCTCAGCGCATCGCAGTTGGCCGAGCGCCTCGGCTTTTCCGCCAAGCGTCAGCGCACCCCGGTTGGTGATTTGTCTGGTGGCGAGCGCCGCCGCCTCCAGCTCACCCGCGTTCTTATGGCAGAACCCAATGTTTTGCTCCTCGATGAGCCCACTAACGATCTGGATATCGATACCCTCCAGGAACTGGAGTCCCTGCTCGATTCCTGGCCGGGTACCCTGGTGGTCATCTCGCACGATCGCTACCTCATCGAGCGCATTGCGGATAATACGTACGCGCTATTTGGCGATGGCAAGCTGACGAACCTTCCCGGCGGCATCGACGAGTACCTGCGCAAGCGCGAAGAAATCGAGGCCGGCAAGAACACTGGGGTTATAAACCTGGGAGAAAAGAAGACGGGTGCGCCGGCGCCGAAGCCGGAAAAGAAGCTTTCTTCCCAGCAAGAGCGCGAAATCACCAAGAAGATGAATGCGCTTGAGCGGAAGATGCAGAAGCTGGAGAAATCCGCTGCGCAGATCAATGAGAAATTGGCCGCGGCGGCAGAAGAAGTCGATACCGAAGCGATGACCCGGCTTGATACGGAATTAAAGGACAACCGCAGCGCCTATGAGGATTTGGAGATGGAATGGCTGGAGTTAGGGGAGAAGCTCGAGCAGTAGAAGCTCGCATCGCCGATATCGTCCGCCACCTCGATCCGTGGGGCGTTATCGGCGCCGCCATTCTGTCTACCCTGGGCCTTACTCCGTCTATTTTGCCCCGCGATTGGCCCTATCAAGGCCTGATTTCGGGCCTTGCAGCTGGTTTCGGCTACGTGGTGGGCATCGGCGTGAAGCTGGTGTGGTACCGCTTCGTCGTGAGCAAATGGGCAGATAAGTATCCCTGGCTTGCCGCCTCCGCTTGGGAGCCAAAGCGCTACCGATTGCTCGCGCGCATCGCCACAGGTGCGTTCATCGCCTGGCTGGTCGGTTTCGTTATTATCGCCGTGCGCTGGCAGCGTGAGCTCGCGAGCGTATATTCCGTGCCCGCGCCATCCATGTCCAGCTACCTGCTGGTGGTGCCCTTGGCGCTGGCGGTATTTACCCTCTTCCTGCTGATCCTGCGCTCCATTATCTTTTTGGTCCGCTGGTTGGCGCGGCGCTTCCCGCAGCGGTTTCGCTCCACCTACCGCCGCCTGGGGGCGGTATTAATCGTTGCGGTGATTGCCATCTACACCGTTGAAAACATCATTCCCGGTGCTATCGTGAGCTTGGGCGATAGGGTATTTACCGCCCAAAACGCCGACCCCGATCCGGACACCCAGCGCCCCACCCTCAGCGAGCGCTCCGGATCGCCTACTTCCGATGTCGACTGGGACGGCGTGGGCTTGCAAGGCTCCCGCTTCCTAAGCTCCGGTGCGCATAAGGACGAGCTAGAGCAGGTGACCGGCAAACCCGCCAAGGAGCCCATCCGTGCCTACGCCGGCCTGGGCAACCGCGACTCCAATGAGGGGCGGGCGCAGCTGCTTATCGATGAACTCGAGCGCACCCACGCCCAAGACCGCAAGGCCCTCCTGCTGACCATGACCACCGGCACCGGCTGGGTATCGTCCTATTCCGCGCAAGCCTTCGAATTGCTCTATGGCGGGGATACCGCCATCGCCGCCGCACAGTATTCCGCCATGCCGTCCGTCTTTCACTTCTTTGGCGGCGGTAGCCAAGTAGAGCGCGCCGGGGAAGAATTCATCAACCCCATCGTGGACTGGTGGAATTCCTTGCCGGAAGATGACCGGCCCAAGCTCTACCTCTATGGCGAATCCTTGGGCACCACCGGCATCGAGGCCGCCTTTTCCGGCGTGCGCGATATCGCCAATTCCGTCGATGGCATCTTATTGACTGGCCCGCCGCACTTTAACCGGTTGCGCTCGCAGTTTGTGGAGCGCCGCGATCCCGGGTCCACGGAAATCTCGCCGGTCTACGCCGGCGGCCTCGTGGTCCGCTTTGCCAACGACGTGGACCAGGTCAGCCGCTGGGGACGCGTGCCGGAAGAAGAGTGGGGCAGGACCCGCATGTTGTATATCCAGCACCCATCCGATCCGGTGAGCTGGTGGTCGCCCGAATTGGCCTTCAAAGAGCCTGATTGGATGAAGGAAGATACCCCTTATTCCCGTGAGCGCGTGATGCAGTGGATGCCCATCATTACCTACCTGCAAGTTGCCGCAGACCTGCCTGGGGCTAAGGATGTTCCCGACGGTGTGGGCCATAATTACGGGACCTCTGTCCTCGATGGTTTTGCGGCCATCGCCGGGCCCGACGTTGCGCGTTCCATTGACTCGGAAGAACTGCAGCGGCAATTCGATGAACTCGATGTAGGTATTTATTAGGTTATTAGGCTTCTTGTGGCCTCTTACCTCCCGCGTAGTAGCTCAGATCACACAGGGTGCCGTTTATATAACAAAGCCATATCGAAGTGGAACGTATCCGGTGATAACCTTTCGCCCTCTGAAAAGTTATGACAAGCTGAAAAACATGAAGCCGATTCGAAGCGCCACCGCAGCAGTCCTGACCACCGTACTCGCCCTGTCCGGTACCACGGCAGCGGCTTCTGCGGAGCTCACCGCGGCCCCGCAGGTACAGCAGGTGTCCACCCTTGCTGAAAAGTACAACGTTACTTTGCCCAGCTTCCTCCAAGCTGCACCCGATGCCGAGCCGGAGGTGGCCGCGGAAGAAGCGGCCACGGCTGAAGCCGCCCCTGAGGCACAGGCGCCCGAGGCTCCACAGGTTGCCGCTGACTTGCGGGCAGCCACCGCGGACCACTTGGCTCAGGCCGGTCACCACCCAGATGAGAACGCTGCCGCCATCGCGCAGGAATGGGCAAACCAGGGCGCAAACGGTAAGCTTACGTACTACGGTGACGTCGCAAGCGGCGTTACCCACACCGAGGAAGGGCAGGGCAACGTTTACCGTCTGTCCGAAGAACAAGCTCAAGAGCGCCTCAACTGGTTTAACCGGGGCCTCGAGGTGACCCCTGGACCTGAGTACGGTTATGGCGTCGCCACCGCCTTCGACGGCGAGTTCATCTACATCGCGGAGTACTTCCTCAACTAGTTCTTAGCTTCCGCGGAACCTGCCCCCGATTCTTCCGAGGCCCGCGCGCATGGCAGAGCAGCCATGACGTAGTGGACACATCATTGGTAGAATCGGGGGCATGATTTTGATTAACGTTCAGTTCCACGTAAAGCCTGAATACGCCGATACCTTCCTTGATGAGATCAACTGGTACACCGAGGCTTGCAACGCAGAGCCTGGCTGCATCGACTTCAAGTGGTACCGCGATCCGGAAGACTCTCAGCGCTTCCTGCTGCTCGAGTCCTACGCTGATGGCAAGGACGTAGAGCACGTTCAGGGCGAGCACTTCAAGCGCGCCTGCGACGAATTCCCCAAGTACCTCGTAGAGACCCCAGACATCATCAATGTCCACATCGATGGCCGCACCGGTTGGGACAAGATGGGCGAGTTCGCCGTCGACTAATCTCGCCGCTTAAAACCAAAGACCGCACTCATGTGAAGCATGAGTGCGGTCTTTATTTGTGTGCCCACCTTAAGAGCCAGGTCCTACAGCCCCGCGCTTTGCGAACCCGCCCTTCGCGCTCACAGGGAGTGGGGTACCCGCTCGTGAGAACGGACCCCGTGAGCGCGAAGGGCGGGCTGAAGCCGAGGCCGGGGCTGGCGCCGGGGCTGGGGCCAGGGTCGAGGCAGGAGGCTGGCCGAGTTGGGGTTAGCTGCCTGCGGCCGCGGCCCTCGCTAAGCCTGGCATTGCGAAGAGACGCTCTTGTCGTATTTGGAGTACTGCTTCAGGGCGTTATAGAAGGCATCGGAGTAGCCGCTGGCGCCTTCGGGAAGCGGGTGCACGCCATCGGAGTAGAGCATCTCCGGATTGTTTTTGGCATAGCCACACCAGTCCGCGATATAGGCGTTGTCGTACTCCTTGGCGGCGTCAATGACGTCCTTCTGGGACTGCGCCATCCACTCGCGGTCGCCATAGGGAACCACCATGACCACGGTGTGATCCTCGCCGATGATATCCATGGCCTGGCTGATTTGGTTCGGCTGGGCGGCGCCGTTGGTACCAAAGCCCAAGAAGACGGTATCGCGCAGCGTGCCGGCGTTCTTCATCTGTTGCAGAATCTGGATGCCCGAGGCGTAGTGGCGGGATTCCTCGGCATCGATATAAATGCCTGGGAAGCGTTGGCTGAGGGCATCGCTAGCCGCCAGCATGACCGAGTCACCGATGGCGGTGATATTCGTGCCCTGTGGCATCGGGCGGGTCTTAGTATCGTCTTCTTTCTTTGCGTCGTCTTCCTTGTCTTCGGCAGGCGGCGTGGAGGGTGCGGCCGCCTCTGGCGGGACAGGATTATTGTTTTGGTTTTGCTGCTGGAGCTGGTCGAGCTGCTGCTCCAATTCCGTCTTATCGTTGGAGTTGACCACGCCGTAGACAACGCCAACCAAAGAAGCGACAACCAACAACGGGACCACTGGCCACATGGCCTTGCCAAAGCCGTCCTTGAGCTCGCTGAAGCTTGGGCGCGCAGCCCAGTAGTTCTTCCATGTCTTCTTGTACCCGCCGCGGCGGAATGGGTTCTCGATGAACTGATAAGAAATCTCCGAAAGGATCAAGGAGATGGGGACGGCGACAAGACCCAGAATCCAAGTGTTCTCAGAATTCTGATTGCCGTGGAATAGCGCCTCCAAGATCATGATGACCGGCCAGTGCCACAGGTATAGCGAGAAGGAACGCTGACCGAACCAGCGCATGACCTTCGTCCTAAACAGCGGCGTCATTGGGCCATACTCGTGGATGACGCCCCACACCATGAGGGCACCAAGGATGCTGGTGAGGAAAAGGCCGCCGCGGTAGGTAAATTCGGCATCGTCAGGCATGAGAAATAGCTGCGCTACGTAGCCGATAAGCGCCAAGAAGCCGATGATGCCGGCGGCGCGGGTTTCTACCTTGCCGGAGGTGGCCCAGGAATCCGCGTTGGGATCGGACTTCGTAGAGGTCATCAACAAGGAGAGGACCGCGCCGGTCAACAAGCCGAATGCGTGGGTATCCGTGCCGTAGTAGACGCGGGTGGGGTCTTCGCCTGGAGTGAAGATGAACCACATGGCCGCAAAGGAGGCCAAGCCCAGCACGCTGGCGACCACGACCGGAAGGCGGCGCGGCTGGCGCGACGAGGCGCGGAAGATAACCAGGATGAGCAGCGGCCAGATGAGGTAGAACTGCTCTTCAACCGCGAGCGACCAGTAGTGCGCAAAGACCTGTACTTCGTTATCGGCAAAATAGGATTGCGAAGTAGCAATCTGCGTCCAGTTATTGACAAAGAAGAGGGTGCCGAAGAATTGCTGGCGCAGGCCAACGGCCAAATCGCCGCCAATCCACGCGACGATCGCGGTACAGAAAACGAGTACGGCGACGGCGGCGGGCAAGATGCGCCTAAAACGGCGCACCCAAAAGTCCTTCAGGCTAATCGTTCCGGACGTGCGGTACTCGCGCACGAGGAGCGAGGTAATAAGGAAGCCGGAGAGGACGAAGAACATGTCCACGCCCAGGTAACCGCCGGGTAGGGCATCGCCGAAGAAGTGGTATAAGACCACGGCAATAACGGCGAGGCCGCGCAGGCCGTCAAGGCCCTTGACTTGGCGCAGCCGCGCGTGCCGCTTCTTGCGCACGTTCTTATCCTCTGGTGGGACTGCGAGTACTTCGGAGTCGTTCTGCTGGTTCTGCAAGGGATATTTCGATTTATTGGCGTCTTGTGTCTCGTGCGGAGAAGACTGCTGGCCAGCCTGAACGGCCCCGGGCTTGTGCTCCCGTGCGGTCTGTTCGGCAGGAATGCGCTGTGGTTGAGAAGCCCCCATTGCGGCGGCCTTTTCTCCAGCAGGAATCCCTGATTCTTGCTCTTGCGCAGAGGCAGACTTTTGCGCAGGCTTGCGCTGCTCTGCTTGCTGACGCCCGGATCCGGATGCCTGCTGCTCCGGTTGGTGCGGTGCAGACTTACGCTGTTCTGGCGGGCGCTGTTCCTGCTGACGCTGCTCTTGCTGGCGCTGCTCCTGCTCGCGCTGAACAGGTTGTTGCTGCCCAGATGTGTGCTGCTCTGGCTTACGCTGCTCCGGCTTGCGCGGCTCTGTCTTACGCTGCTCGGCTTTGCCTTGCTCAGGTTTGCGCTGTTCAGGCTTGCGCTGCTCTGGCCTTTGGGCAGGCCACGACTGCTGGGCGGGAAATTCCGTGGTTCCCTGCGCGGAGTTCTTCGCATCGTCGGAAGGCTTCGAGGAGCCGGTGCCGGTGGACCGATTGGCGTCGGAAGGCCGAGGAGTGCCAGCGGAGTTATTGGAGCGGGAAGAATTCTTGGAACCGGCGGGAGTAGAAGTTCGGGAAGCGCCAGAGGTCCCGGACGCGCGGGAAGTGCCGGAGGGGCTTGCGGGAAATTCCTTCGTTTCGGCGGCTGGTTGCTGCGGTTTCTGTGGTTTCTTGGGCGTGGCCGGTTTTACCTGCTGGTGTGGCTTTGCTCCGGTTTTCTTCTGGGCAGAATTATTCTGCTTGTCTTGGGCAGAGCCTTTGGCGGCAGCGGATTTGGGGGTCTGTGCACCCTGGTTTCGGGAAGGCTTTTTGTCTTGAGGCGTGGGGTTACCTACCTGGCGGGATTGGCGAGCGAACCCACGGGTGGGATCCGTGGGCTGTGCGTGCGAGGATTTAGTGCCATCCTGTGTATTCGAGGTGGGCGGCTGGTGTTCCGTGCGCGCCTCGTGATTATTGCGGGCATGTGGATCCGGCCCGGTAGGGATACCGGAATTAGGCGTGGAAGCCCCAGTGGAGGAATCACCTGTAGGCCCATCTGATTGCCGCGTCGTGGGCGGCGTGGCCTCATTACGCTCGGAATCTTTCTTCCCCAGCAGCGAGCGCAGAAAACGATTCACGTGAACTCCCATTGCACTACGAAAATGTACTAGTCGGCCAATTTTAGACCGCGAGAAGCGCCATTACCCAAAGTAGAGAGCACGGCGTGGCGCGGGAAATTGGCAATGTTTTGGCGGATAGATGGTGAAAGAAGAGAGTCTAATCCTGTTGGCTGTCAAAAAGCTGATTCAGCACTGTCAGCACCCCATACTCGGTATTGGGCGGGGCGATGGTATCGGCAATCGCCTTGAGCTTAGGATGCGCATTGTCCATGGCAATGGCGGTTCCGGCGGCTTGGAGGAGTTCGAAATCGTTGAGGAAGTCTCCAAAAGCCGCGGTGCGGGATTGGGGGATATCCAGCAGCGACGCCATGGTTTCTAGCGCCACGCCCTTATTTACCCCGGCCGCCATGACATCGAGCCACACCGCCCCAGATACCGCGATATTGTGCTCAGGCACGGCCTCGCGCAGCGGATCGTGGAGGTGCCTTTCGCTGCCATCGGCGCAGAAGGCGGCGATTTTGATGATCTCCTCATCGAGCAGATCGTGCAGGTCATCCACCCAGCTGATGGATTTATAGTACTTGGAGATCTCGGCGGAGGCCTGGCTGTCGATGCCCCTTTCCACAAACGCCGTAGACGGCGTGCACAACACCACGGTGTGGGGTTTGGCCACCGCGTCGAGCGCCGCTACCGCAGCGCGGACGGCTGCCGATGGCAAAGGGGTGGTGCTCAGCAGCTCGTTATTGTGCACGACCACGGAGCCATTTTCTGCAATAAAGGTCTCCTCATCAGGAAACATCTGTTGCAGGGTGGCGAGCTGGCGCCCAGATGCCGGAACGAGGGTGACACCGAGCTCGGTTGCGCGTTGGCTGGTCGCCGCGAATCCTGGCGGCAAGTCGCCGTTTCCATCGAGCAGGGTGCCGTCCATGTCTAGGGCGATAAGCTGTGGAAGCAAAATTAAGACCTATCTGTGAAGTCGCAAACGGTAGCTAGGTACATGAGTTGTGTGTCACAATAGAGGATATGACTAATGATGCACCTATCGTGTCCTCAATCCGCAACCATACCGGAGTCATTGAGCTCAACCGCCCAAAGGCTCTCAACTCTCTCAGCCCAGAAATGATCGATCTCATCGCCGCTGCCTTGGATAAGTGGCGGGGTGATGACGAGGTAGAGCAGGTCCTTTTGACCTCTACCAATCCTAAGGCCTATTGCGCGGGTGGCGATGTCCGTATGGCTCGCGATGGCATCGTCGACGGCAAGTACGACGAGGTCGATGACTTCTTCGCCTCGGAGTACACCCTCAACGGGGATATTGCGGAATACCCTAAGCCGGTCATCGCGCTGGTGGATGGCATCGCTATGGGTGGCGGGCTTGGCGTATCCGCGCACGGCTCGCACTGCGTGGTCACGGACAAGACCTTCGCCTCCATGCCGGAGATGAATATTGGCTACGTCACGGATGTGGGCATGGCCTATGCCTCCCAAAATGCCGTGGGCACGCGCGGTAAGGCCTCGCCAGAGCTCGCAAAGTTCTGGGGTATTACCGGCTACCGCATGTACGCCGCAGACCTCGTGTGGAGCGGGCTGGCCACTGACTACGTAAAAGACGGCGATGCGTTTGCCAGCGACGTCATTGATAAGGGCATTGATGCCGCGCTGGAACAGCACTCCGTGCAGCCAGAAGATGAGGCCCCGCTTGCAGAGCTCATCGAGGGGATCGAGGCCAGCTTCCGCCACGATTCCTGGCAGGACATCACCGCGGCCGCTAAGGAATACCCGGAGCTGAAGGAGCTGGTGGATAAGCTCACCGCGCAGGCCTGCCCGACCTCTATCGTGGCTGCGCTGGAGCTCTACCGGGCAGAGGCGCAGTGCTCGAGCATTCGCGATGCCCTTGAGCTGGAAAAGAAACTGGGCGCTTATATGTATCGCCGCGATGACTTTTCCGATGGCGTGCGCGCGGTATTGGTGGATAAATCCAATGATGCGGCGTTCAAACCGGCAAGTGTCGCGGAGGTGGATGTAGACGCCATCCGCGGCGTATTAGCTAAAGGTTAATCCCGCGGAAGGAGGCGTAGGCCGCTCGGGCCTGCGCCTCATTGATCTCTCGGGGTGGGGTAGCCGCCAGCGTTGCTTCCGTGGCCGCGGAGGTAGGCGGCGGCAAATGCAGCGCTTCGGAATCGAGGAGGACGAGGCCGACGCGGCCATCGGCAAGCGTGGTGCCCACCAAAGTCCACATGCCCAGGATGGGCAGGGCAAGCTGAGGTACCTGCCGGGTACGCGCGTAGTCCAAGGGTAGCGCGGGCCGGATTAGCGCCGGTACCTGGTGATCGATGCCGAAGCGGTACAGGTTCGCGGCAGCCTGCGCGGCTGCGGTGTCCTTGACCGCGGGATCGGCCCACGCCCACAGGAATCGTTCCTCCGAAATGGTGGCGATGAGCACCGCCGTGGCCTTGGCCGTCCCGCCAGAGTGACGGATTTCTGCCGTGGCCGCGTCCGCGTTGAGGTGCACCGTGGCCTCCGGGAAATTGCCCTGGAAATACAGCTGGTGCTCCATGCCGTAATAGAAAGCATCCTCGATGATGCGGGTATCCTTCATGCCCGGCTCGATTGCCGTGATCTGCGGCGCACCCAGTGCTCTAGAAAAATGCAGCGTCGTTCCATCGGAATAATGCTCGGCAGACTCCGCAGGGGAGCCCGCGCCAGTCTCTGCGAGCGTAATGCCCAAGTGGTGGGCGAGTTCGTGCACCGCGCGCTGCTCATCAATGTCCGGCGCGCTGCGGCGAATGCCTGCTGCAATGCTGGTGGGAAAGTCGAGGCGCGGATGAAAATCCACGGCGATGATCGCCTCGTGATCGCCTTGCCGTGCCCGCAGCACCGGGGCATTGCCAGCCAGGAGGCGGGCGAGGGGGATAAACTTCGCCGGGTTATCCTCGCCCTGTGGCAGATCGGTTTCCGCTTGCATCGCCCACCGCCAGGTGGGCGAGGCGGCGCGATCGATGACGGCGATGCGCGTGCCCCGGAAGTCTTTGACGCTGGAGGACGAGCTGCAGCGGATTTCCACGGGCTGATTGTGGCTAAGGCGCCCCTCGGCATCCGTCGAGGGGGTGAGGAAATTAAACTCCACGTCGGTGGTATCACCCAGGCGGGCCCGGAAGGCGGCGTCAAGGCCCGCCTGAATAAAGCAGGCATCGCGGGTGGCCTGGGCAAGCGAATTTGAAGTATCCATAATTACCTACGAGGATACTGAAACCTCATACGAGGCCGCGCAGGGTGGCAAAGGCGTGGTGGACCAGCTCATCGCGTTCCCGTTTGCTGGGCGCCTTGCCCATTTCGCAGCGCCTTTTCAGCTCTTGCTGGCAGGCATTGCCGGTGCTGCCGCACGCGTTCAAAATGATGGTGAGCTCGAAGGTCGAATATTCGGGGTAGCGCTCTTGAAAAGCAGCGATGATCCTGTGGATGACGCTATCGAATTTCTTCTTTTCCTCGGCGGTGTGGCTGAGGTTTTCCATCGCCTCGCCGATCTTGAACAGGCTGTGCAGCGAGCGCAGCTCCATGTATTCGTTGTCGAGGGCATCAATGAGCGTTAATTCCAAGACCGAAGAGATGGGCTCGCCGGGAAATGCGGTGGGAATGTCTTCTGCGAATGCCTCGAGGACATCCGCGGTGTAGTGCAAGAGGGAATCCGCCACCGAAGAAAAATAATTGTGGAACGTGCGCGGGGAGACCCCGACGGCGCTGGTGATACCTGAGACCGTGACTGCCTCAGCGCCGCCGTCCAAGGCGAGGCGGGCCGCGGCATCAGACATGGCCTGGCGCGTTGCTCGCTTCTTGGATTCGCGCAAACTAGTCACGATGAACCTTTCCTACCTTGTTGTGTTGAAAGTCTAGGAGCGCCTCGCGCTCCTTGTGCAGGGCTTCGCCCTCGATATCCATATTAGGCACGATCTTATTCAACCACTTGGGCAACCACCACGCCTTGTCTCCTAGAAGGAACATGGTGGCGGGGATGACCATCATGCGGATAACGAAGGCATCGATAAGCACGCCCATAGCCAGGGCAAAGCCCATGGTCTTGATGAATGGCTCGTCCATCAAGATGAAGGCTGCGAAGACCGAAATCATGATGAGCGCTGCGGCCGTGACCACGCGCGCGCCGTGCTTAAAGCCATTCGAGGTCGCGTTGGCGGCGGTCTTGCCGCTGACGTAGCCCTCGCGCATGCGGGTGACCAAGAAGACCTGGTAGTCCATGGCCAGGCCAAAGGTCAGGCCGATGAGCATGATGGGCAGGAAGGACAGCAGCGGCTGCGGGTCGTTGACGAGGCCGAACATGCCCTCTTGCCAGATGCCGACGGTAATGCCGAAGGTGGCGGCCACGGACAGCCCGTAGCCCGCGGCGGCAATGAGTGGAACCCAAATGGAGCGGAATACCAGCATCAAGACAATGAAGGCAAGGCCCAAGACGATGGCCACGTACGGTACGAGCACGCTATTGAGCCGCTCAGAAATATCGTCGAAGATCGGGGTGATGCCGGTAATGCCGTAGGAACTGCCGTCCTTAGAAAACTCGCCCTGGTACTCGCGCAGGCGTTCCAAGGTCTCGGTGGTTTCCTCATCGGTCGCACCTGTCGTCGGCGTGATCATGATCTGGGCGGCATCGCCATTGTCCGTGGTCTGGATGATTTGGGCGTTATCCACGCCCTCGGTGTCGTTGAACTTGTGGAGCAGATCCTGGAAGGCCGGCATGCGGTCTTGTTCGGAGACGTCTTCCACGTTCACGAAGGCGATCATCGGGGCATTGCGGCCTGGACCAAAGGCCTCCTCGGACATCTCGTAGGCCTCGCGCTGCGGGGTGCCGGGTTTGGCGGAGCCATCGGTGGGCATGGCCAGGCGCATATTCGCAAACGGGATGGCCAGGATGGCAAGCACGATGACGCCCACGCCGAGGTGCAGCCACGGGTGGGCGCGCACGCGGCGGACCCAGCGCAGGCCCATGGTGGGCTTCTCGTCCTCAGGGTCTGGAACCTTGGGGCCGGGTACGCGCCCGGCGAAGATCTTGGTGCCCAGCAGGCCCAGCACGGCGGGGATAAAGGTATTGGCCACAAGCACGGCGATGACCACGGTGCCCGCGGCGGCGATGGCCATGGTGGACAGGAATGGGATGCCGATAATGGTCAGGGCTGCTAGGGCGATGACCACGGTGGTACCGGCAAAGACGACGGAGCCGCCGGCGGTGCCCAGTGCCATGCCCATGGCGTGGGCGCGGGTGCCCTTATCCATCTTCTTCAGCTCCTTGGCCAGTTCCTTGGGCGTCAGGTTATTCAGGCCAGAGGAGGTGATGAGCTCATTGCGGAAGCGGTTGACAATGAATAGGGCATAGTCGATGCCCACGGCCAGGCCGATCATTGAGGCCAACGTCGGGGTCATATCGGAGACGGTATCGGTAAAGATGGTGGCCAGCTGCACGCCGAGGATGCCAATGCCCACGCCGATGACGGCGGAAATCAGCGGCATGCCGGCAGCTACGAAGGAGCCGAAGGTCACCAGCAGCACGATGGCAGCAACCACCATGCCGATGAGTTCGGCGCTGCCATTCATGCCGGCATCGGCCATCGCGAAGGCATTGCCCTGGTACTTAACGGAAAGGCCTTCGCCGTCGTGCTGGTGCAGGACATCCGTGACCGCAGCCATATCGTCATCATTGATGTCCATGACATCAGCGGCATCGAAGGCGATGGTGACGGTGCCGGTGGTCTTATCCTCGCTCAGCGGGGACAGCTGCTGCAGGTTCTTCGCAACCTGCTCTTCGGGCATGCCCTGGGCCCGCATCTGCTCGCCCATCTGCTTTTCCATGCCAGCGGCGGCGAGGACCGGGCTGACCAATTCATCCTGGTTCTTCAGGGCACCGGTGTCCTTGAGATCTTGGAGCAGCTTGTCGATGTCCCCGGCAACGGCATCATCGCCCAGCCCCTTGCCCACAGGGGCCTGGATGACCACGGTGCCCTCTGGGGCGCTCATGGCATCGGTATCTTGATCGAAGTGCTCCATCATCTCTTCTTGAGTGGTGGTGGAGTCCATCTCCGGCATGGCGAAGTTGGGGTTCGGGGTCTTGGCAAAGCCGGCGGTGAGGCCAACCATCGCCACTAAGACGATGAGCCAGAAGGCGAGGAAGGGCCATACCGTGCGGTAGGACCAGCTTCCCAGCCGGTAGAGGAATTTGGACATGGGCGAGCTCCTTTATGAGTGAGAGAGGTGGGCGCTGCTTCTAAAATCGTGCATAGTCTATGCAATCCTGCGTATGTGGTGCAAAATAAGGTGCAGGTGGGTATAGTAACTCTTTAGTGTGACCTATAACCCAGGCGCGGCCAGAGAGAACAGGGCGGCGGGAAGGATAGGTAGACTATCGCGCATGATTCACGCGGTAAGTTTCGCCCTCTTGGATTCGGTCAATGCCCTGCTCATTGGCATCCTCGTGGCCATCGGCATCATGCTCCCGCGCGGGAAATACCGCTGGATCGCCGGCCTAGTCATCCTGGGCGACTGGCTGGGCGTTCTCGCCGCTGCGGCCGTGGTCATGTTCGTCTTATTGGGCGTGCGCGAACAGATCGCGGCCATCTTGGAGTCACCGATTGCCGGCGGCATCCTCATCATCGTCGGTATCGCGCTGGCCTTCGGCGCTTGGCATTCCCAGGGAAAACCCAATGCCTTGATCGGACGAATGCTGCAACCGCTGCGCACGCCTTCTATCATCACCGTGCTTATCGGGTTTGTGATGGGCGTGGTGCAATCGCTGACCTCCGTGCCGTTTTATTTCGGGCTCATGTTCTTGGCCACCGAGGATCTTTCGCTCGCCGCCCAATACGGCGGCCTGTTGTGGTACGCCACCCTGGCGCTCTCCCTGCCGGTGATCTGCGGGCTCTTCATCGCCGTCGTGCGCGCCCATCCAGACTCAGCCGCGGGCCGAGTTTTTGCGGCGGCGCGCGATAATAGCACGCGGGTCGCGCTCATTGGCGGTTATGTCGTCGCCGCTTTCCTTATCATCATGGGTGTCGTGAACCTATAAGGATGCGCTAGTCAAAGTAGACATCATCAAGCGTGAGCGCGGTAGCAGATTGTTGCTTAGCAATGTCCACGTAGCGCGCGGCGTGCGGGATAAACGCCGCGGATTGCTCGGCGGACAGTTCGCGGCGCACCGAAGCTGGAACGCCGGCGGCCAAAGAGCGGGCCGGGATATCCGCGCCCTCGCGCACCAGTGCACCGGCGGCGATGAGCGAACCTGGTCCGATGGTGGAGCGAGACAGCAGGGTAGCGGACATGCCCACTAGGCTGCCGGCACCCACATGCGTGCCGTGGAGCATGGCCATGTGGCCTACCGTGACATCGTCTTCGAGCACACACGGGGCCTCCCGCTCCACGTGGATAACGCTATTGTCCTGAATATTGCACCTACTGCCAATGCGGATGGGGCCGACATCGCCGCGTAGCACGCAGCCATAAAACACGGAAGAATCCGGGCCGATTTCCACATCACCAATGATGGTGGCATTCGGCGCGATCCAAGCGCTGCGGTGGATGCGCGGGCGCGTGCCTTGGAAAGGATAGATAGGCATTATTCCACCACCACCGCGAGGTTAGGGGATAGCTCGTACTCGCCCGAGGCATCTGCAAGCTCAGCCTGAGAAAGCGCGCTCGCCAGCGACGGCGTAATGGGGATGATCCAGCCGTGCTTGGGGTCTTTGACCGGCAGGACGTCTTTCGTCACGGCAGGAAAATGCGCCGTGGTGGTGGGGGAGACGAGGGCGGCGGACTCGCGCGATCCGGCTAGTTCAGCAAGGGCCCGCGCGCCCTGCTGGCCGGTGATGATAATGATCAGCTGGTCGGCGGTCCTAATATCCAGCCGGTCCACCTGCACGGTTGTTGCCGCGGAATCGGGCCGCGCCAAGTGTGGCGCCCCATTTCCGGTGAGCTTGGCAAGAGCATCCAATAATCCCATAGCGTTCAAGTCTAGCCGTGCAGCCAGGTAGCGGGTTGACCGCCGTAACATCGCCGCGCGTACTATGGGTCAATATGATTGATGCCAGTAACACCGCCCTTGTGATCGAAGGCGGCGGAATGCGCAATTCTTATACCGCCGCCTGCATAGTCAAACTCATCCAAGAAAACGTCACCTTTGGCTGGGTGGGCGGGGTCTCCGCTGGCGCTTCTCACACGGTCAATTACCTGTCACACGATGCCAAGCGCGCGGAAGAATCCTTCACGGATTTTGTCAATAACCCTAGCTTTGGTGGCGTGGGCTCGCTGGTGCGCGGCAATGGCTATTTCAATGCGGAATATATCTATGAGCGCTCCGCGGATAAGGATATGCCCTTTGACTGGGACGCGTACCGCCAGCACCCAGCGGATATGGTGCTTGCCGCCGCGCGGGCCGATACCGGCGAATCCGTGTATTGGACCCGCGATGATGTGACAGAACCGGAAGATCTGTATGTGCGGGTGCGCGCCTCGTCCACGCTGCCGCTACTCATGCCGATTCGCATCATCGATGGCTCGCCCTATGTGGACGGCGCCCTGGGCTCGTCCGGCGGCATTACCATCGAGCAGGCTGAAGAAGCCGGCTATGAGAAATTCCTCTTCATCGGCTCCAAGCCGCGCGGGTACGTCCGCCCCGAGGTGGCGCGCCCGGCGATTACCCGCCGCATCTTCCGTAAATACCCCGCTATTGCCGATGCCCTCATTGGCCGCCCACCCATCTATAACGCGGCCAAGGACCGTCTCCTCGAGCTAGAACGTCAGGGCAAGGCGCAGCTGTTTTTCCCCGAAGACATGCAGGTGGCCTCCACCGAGCGCAACGTGGATAAGCTGCGCGCGAATTACCAAGCCGGCAAGGCGCAAACCCACGCCGAGTGGCCGAAGTGGAAGGAATTCCTGCTGGACTAGCTCACCTCTGCGCGGTGGTGTGAGATCGCCCTCCTGGTTCTTGGCGGCATCAGGAGGGGTAATCGCGTGCGCTGCACTAATGGCGGTATTTGGTGCACGGTGCCAAGCATTTTCAGCTAGCTAAATCGCGCCAAGCTCCTAAGATTGCACAGCGTGTTAGCGATTTTTGATGGCAATATTTGGCTGAGCATTTTCTTCATGATCGTGCTCGGCACGCTATTTGGCATGATTCCCTTTGGCCCGCTGCGCTTCGGCGCGGCGGGTACCCTTTTTGTCGGCTTAGCCTTCGGATCCTTTATTGATCTAGATGACAATATCCTCAGTTCCTTGCAGGAGCTGGGCTTGGGCCTCTTTATCTATATGCAGGGGCTCTCTGCCGGTGAGGCCTTTTTTAAGGGCTTTTCTACCCAGCTAAAGCACATGCTGCTCGCCACGGTGGCGGTAATAGCCGCGGCGGCCGCGGCGCTGGGCATCGGCAGCCTCATGGGGTTATCGCCGCTGGCGGTGACCGGCGTATTCTCCGGTGCAACGACGTCCACGGCGTCGCTTGCCGTGGCCCAGCAGCAATCCGGCGAGGAGCTGCCCGCCGTGGGATACTCCTTGGCCTATCCGGTCGGCGTGGCCGTGGCCATCCTCCTTGTGGCATTCGTCCTGCGGCATAGCTGGCCAGCGCAGAAGGACCAAGACCACTCGGCGGAAAAGATTTTCCGCTCGCGAACGATTAAGGTCACCCGCGATATTTCCTATGCTGAGCTGCGCGAGAAATTCGCGGATCATTTCATCATCGCTACCATCCGCCGCGGCCGCGATGTCGACGTGCCGGGCGATAACCCAGAGTTGCACCGCGGCGATGTCCTGCGCGTGCTGGTGACCAAGGCTAAAGCTAAGGAGCTTACCGATGCCTTGGGAAAGCGTCAGCCCCAAACCCCGTTTGTGGATAAGCGTCTGGTCAATGAGACCGTGGCCATCTCCAACGAGGATATCGAGGGACGCAAGGTCAAGGAGCTCAACCTCTTTTCGCGCTACGGCGCGCGGATTGTGCGGGTGCGCCGCGGCGATGAGGAATTCCTTGCCACCAATGAAACCCACTTGGAATCTGGTGATGACCTAGAAATCGTGGTCAAGCATGACCGCCTGGGTGATGTTCGCGATTACTTCGGCGATTCCGTAACCGCATACTCGCAGCTTAACTGGGTAGCACTCGGCGGTGGGCTGACCATCGGCTACCTTATTTCGCTTATCGTGGTTCCGCTGCCCGGTGGCGCGTCCTTCGAGCTCGGGTTCGCGCTGGGCCCACTGATCACTGGCCTGGTCCTCGGTGCCCTGCACCGCACCAGCCGCATTCCGTGGCAGATTCCGTCCCCGATTAATACTGCATTCCAGCAGTGGGGGCTTGCCATCTTCCTGGCCTCGGTGGGACTGTCTTCCGGCGAGGCCTTTGTGTCCACCGCCTTTTCCTGGATGGGTCTGAAATCCATGGTGCTGGCTGCGATTATCGCCGTTATCATCATCGGGATCTTCGCGGTGGCCAGCCGCTTTATGGGGCAATCCGAAACCCGTACCTCCGGCGGTATTTCCGGCCTCTTTGGCCAGCCCGCGGTGGTCAATTACGCCACGGGTACCAGCTCAGATTCGCGCATCCTCACCGGCTATACCTCCACCATCGTGGTGGCGCAGTTCATGAAGATCGTGGTCATCCCGGTCATGCTGCTCTGACGGGGGTGTTCCTATATAGGTTGTCAACTCCGTGGGTGAGTTTGTTGGGGGTGTGAAGGGCTTCTGCTTTGCCTCGTAGATGTTGTTTTCGGGCACGGTGAGGAGCCGATTGGGCTTTTGCGCAATCGGCTTGAGGTGAGGGTCTGTTGGTTCTAGGCTGCTGCGGCCTCCTGGGCTGTGGAGATATCTCGGTAGAGCTCGCCGTTTCGCATCATGGCGAAGAGAACGTTGAGGCGTCGGCGTGCGAGTGCGACGACTGCGGCGTTGTGTCTTTTGCCTTCTTTGCGTTTTCGTTCATAGAATTGCCGGGAACGCTCGTGGAATCTGATCGATGCAAAAGATGATTGCCATAGGGCGTTCTTTAATTTTTTGTTGCCAGCCCTGTTGGGTGAATTCGACATAATGGACGTTCCCGACTGATTCGTCCGCGGTGATAGGCCTGCATAGGACGCTAGGTGGGCTGCATCGGGGAAGTCGGACATATCGCCAACAGTCATGAGGATCTGCGCGGCGCTACGCGGGCCGATACCAGGCATGGATAAAAGAATCTCGGTCTGCGGAATGTCCTGAATCAGCTTGAGTACCTGCGCTTCGATTTCCTTGCGGTGCTCTAGTTTGGCCAGTGCATCTGTGGCGGACATTGTGACGCCAAGTTCGGCGTATTCTGCGCCGGCAATGGACACGGTCTGTTCGTGGATGGCAGCAAGCATGGCATCGATGACAGGCTCAGGATTGCGTGCCCTGTGTTTGCGTGCAAAGGCTTTCAGGCGTGTTCTACCGATGCGTCGAATCTTGGTGGGGCCACCGTATTTCGCAAGTAGGTGGAGGATCCACTTTCGGTGAATCATCTGTCCGCGCAGGACATGTTCGAATGCAGGATAGGTTCCCACGAGCGCGGATCGCATCTGGTTAATCAGGCGTGTGTAGGCCCGGGCGAGGTCTTCGTCGATACCGTTGAGAACTTTCAGCTGGATAAAGACGTCCTCAACGCGGTCGACACTGCGCAAGGAATCTGGAAGGTTAAGACCGGCATGGGCGATAACGTAGGCGTCGCGCACATCGGTCTTACAGTTGCCGACGTGGATGCGAGAGAGCTGCCGCATGGCAAGTCCTGGTAGATAGCGAACGTCGACGCCCATGTCTTGGGCGACTGCGACGGTTAACCGGCCGATGTTGTTGGGTTGATCGACAATGACAAGGACCGAGGCGTCGTCAGCGAGGAATTGGCCAAAGAGCTTGCGTAGCGAGCCTTCATGCTGGTTGATGCGCCTGGACAGGACTTGTCTGCCTTGGGGATCGAGGACGCAGGCGTGGTGGAAGTATTTGCCGACGTCCACGCCAATGACGAAGTCATAGGCCATGGGTGTATGCCTCCTGGCGATGAATGAGAAGTTGGATTATTTAAGCTTCATCGCTGGGGTTGGTCGGACATACTTCACGCTGGCATCCACATTACTGTGAGACCTCATACCACCTGGGCTGGGTCAGGTTCCTATTAGCAGTTTGGAGTATGTCACTGCCTTCGGCGGCATCACCCCCCCGGATCATTGTCAGACAGGGACAGAAATAAGCCATACCGAAGCCAGCGACTAGTTCCATTGCCACAAGGCAGAAGGAACGCAGATAAACATAACCTGCCCCAGCATGGGGCTAGGATTACGAATCCTGGGCTCCTCCGAGCGGAACTGCTAACAACGTAATGGGCAGCCGCTCGATTAATCCGCGACCAAGGTCTCCATGGTGAGCTCGGGGTGTTCTTTTTCAATGAAGGCGAGCTTCCACTTATCGCCAAATAGGGCGATGAGCTCGCCGTCTTGGCGGGTAAAGATCTCCACGCCACGTTGACGGCCCAGCTCTGGGGCTGATTCGGCATCGGTGCGACGCGCCACGGAGTAGGGGATGGGCTCGGTGACGGTTTCGACGTTGTACTCGAATTCCATGCGGGCCTGCATGACCTCGAACTGCATGGGGCCGACCGCAGCCATGACCGGGGAGGCATCGCCGCGCGCATCGTTGCGCAGGATCTGCACCACGCCCTCGGCCGAGAGCTGCTCCAAGCCCTTGCGGAAGGCCTTATACTTGCCCAGCGACTTCGCCCGCAGGATGCGGAAGGCCTCCGGGGCGAATTGGGGCATGGGCTTGAACTGGACCTTTTTGCCGGAATAGATGGTGTCGCCCGGTGCCAGTGCGCCCGCGTTGACGAGGCCCACGATATCGCCCGGGTACGCGGTATCCACGGTATCGCGGGTGCGGCCAAAGACCGTCAGCGCATACTTGGTGGAAAAGCTGCGGCCGGATTGGGCGTGGTTGACCTGCATGCCGCGTTCGAATTCGCCGGAGACCACGCGCATAAACGCCAGGTTATCGCGGTGCTTTTGGTCCATGCCCGCCTGCACCTTGAAAACGACGCCGGAAAAGTCATCGGCTACCTCGCGCACCTCATCGATGGCGCTGGTGGCCGCCTCCACGGCCTTGGGATCGGATTCGCGGGAGTGCGGGGCTGGGGCGATGGCGCACAAGGTATCCAGGATCTGGTGGACGCCGAAGTTCAGCAT
Source organism: Corynebacterium sp. KPL1986 (assembly GCF_000477975.1). Lineage (NCBI taxonomy): Bacteria > Bacillati > Actinomycetota > Actinomycetes > Mycobacteriales > Corynebacteriaceae > Corynebacterium > Corynebacterium sp. KPL1986. Next base: position 130,608 of record NZ_KI515719.1, read on the forward strand.
GGCCGAGGCGAAGATGAGCGGGGAGGTCACGCACTGTTCAAAGAGCTCTTGATCGTGCAGGGCGCCATCGGCGGCAAGGAGCTCGGCTTCTTCCACCGCGGTCTCCCACACATCCTCTTCCTTTTCTTCTGCGGCCGCCGGATCGTAGTGCTCCTCCGGTGCGATGGTGGAACCACCGGCGGTGCGGATGAAGTGGATGTAATTATCGGCCTCGCCGTCATCATTGATGTGAGCTAGGCCGCGGAAATCGCCCGCGATGCCCACCGGCCAGTAGAGAGGGGTGGGCTGCAGCTGGATTTCGTTCACAATCTCATCGACGAGCTCGAGTGGCTCGCGGCCCACGCGGTCCCACTTGTTGATCACGGTGACGATGGGCAGCCCGCGCGCCTTACAGACGCGGAAGAGCTTGAGGGTCTGCGGCTCGAGGCCCTTGGCGGCATCGATAAGCATCACTGCGGCATCCACGGCGGTAAGCACGCGGTAGGTATCCTCCGAAAAGTCCGCGTGACCTGGGGTATCGACCAGGTTGATCATATAAGGCTCGCCCTCGTGTCCCTCCGGGGCGTATTCAAACTGCAGCGCAGACGAAGCCACGGAGATACCGCGGTTTTTCTCCATATCCATCCAGTCAGACACGGTGGACTTGCGGTTGCCCTTGCCGTGGACCGCGCCGGCCTCATTAATCACGTGCGCATGCAGCGCCAGCGCCTCCGTCAGCGTGGACTTACCGGCATCCGGGTGGGCGATAACGGCGAACGTGCGGCGGCGCGAGGCCTCAAAAGCGACAGAACTCATGCGCCATAGTCTAATGCTTGAGCGCTACCACTCCACATTGAGGCGGCGGCCCAGATCCTCAAAGACGCGGTGGGCCACGGAGGTATTCTTCGCAATCGGGCGCTGCACGCCCAGCGTGCGCCTATTATTGTAATACTCCCCGGACTGGAAATGGATGCCCTCGGTGCCGGTAAGGAAGTAGGCCAAGTTCTCGCCGCCGGCCTCTGCGGTGCCAAAGGCCTTGCCGATGACCCCGGAGTACAACTTGCCCGTAAGCCCCGTGGAGGACTTGCCAAACTCGGTAGCTAAAACGCCCGGGTGAAAGGACACCGCGTTGATGCCGTGGGCATCGATAAAGCGGGCGAGCAAGATATCCGCCAGCTTGGCATTGCCGTAGGCGCGCTCTGGGCTGAAATGCTCCAGCGTATTGGGATCTGCCGGATCGAAATTCGACATCACCATATTGGCCAACGACGCCGTGTTGACCACGGTGGCGTTACTCTCGCGCAGCTTGTCTTGTAGCAGGGACGTCAACAGGAACGGCGCGACCACGTTGACCTGCCACGTGCGCTCGAATCCATCGGCGGTTATGGTGGGTCCATCGAAAATACCGCCGGCATTATTGCCCAAGGCATCGATGCGCTCTAGCTGCTGCAGGTCATCGGCCAGCTGGCGGACCTGAGCCAGTGACTCGAAATCGGCGAGGAAATACTGCCCGCCTACCTCTTGAGCAACGGCCTTAGTCTTGTCCGGATTGCGGCCAATGATGACGAGGTTATCCTGCGGGCGGGTGCGGTGAATCTGCCGGGCGGCCGCGGCACCAATGCCTGACGAAGCCCCGGTAATCACGATTGTCCTAGCTGCTGAGTACGGCGAAGTCATGGGCCTGATTCTAGCCACGGCCGTGACATCCGTCCGCGATATCCTTCCGTGATATTTATCCGCGGCATCCCGCCGTGCAGTTCCGCTTGGGTCTGGACAGGTCTATACTTCCGGCTTGTGAAGCGCCTGCTTTTTCTGCGGCAGTGGGGACCAGCGCGGCTAACCGCCACCGGGTTTCTACTGCTCATCCTGATAGGAACGGTATTGTTATTGCTGCCGTTCGCCGAGGCCGGAGATTCCCGCGCCTCGTTTTTATCCGCCCTTTTCACCGCGACCTCCGCGGTCTCATTGACCGGGCTGGTTGTGGTCGATACCGGTAGCTTTTGGAGCCCAGCGGGGCAAGTGGTCATCTTGGCCCTTATACAACTGGGCGGTTTGGGCATTATGTCGCTGGCCTCGTTATCCGGCCTGCTCTTGACCGGCCGGATTAGTTTTAAGGCCCGCAAGACCGGCGCCTATGAAAACCGGCCCATCCTCGCCGGTGGCATTCGCCGCACCCTGATTTTCACCTTCGCCTTTACCGCGGTGGTAGAAAGCATTATCGCCACGGCGGTCACCGCGCGGCTTATGGTGGGCTACGGGCATTCCTTCCCACGGGCGTTATGGGAGGGCATCTTCCACGCCATTTCGGCCTTTAATAACGCTGGGTTTAGCACCAATAGCGATAACCTCGTGCCCTTTGTCGGCGATGCCTGGATCCTTTTGCCGCTGGCCGGAGCGGTCATCGGTGGTGGGCTGGGTTTTCCGGTCTGGGCGGAATTGGTACGCCACGTGCGGCGCGGTTCGGAGGCGACGCGTCGCATCTCAATTACCGCGCGGATGACGCTGGCGGCCACCGGCGTGCTCATTGCGGCAGGCACGATATTTTTTGCCCTTACGGAGTGGAATGGCGTGCTGGCGCCGATGTCGTGGGGCGAGAAAATCCTCAACGCGTTCTTTGCCAGCGTCTCCCCGCGCACGGCCGGATTTAATACCTTCGACTACGGTGAGGCTCACCCGGTAACGCTCATGGGCACCGATACCTTGATGTTCATCGGCGGCGGCTCGGCCGGTACCGCCGGCGGCATCAAGGTCACCACCGCGTGCGTGCTATTGGCCGCCATGGCCGCGGAGTTCTTGGGCAAGGAAAAGACCTCCATCTACCACCGCAGCCTTCCCCATAGTGTGACCCGACAGGCGCTAGCATTGAGCTTCGCCGGCGTGCTGGTGGTGACCCTTGGCGTGGCGGCGCTGCGCTTTTTCGACCCGCAATTTTCCGGCGATCAGGTCTCTTTCGAGGTCATGTCCGCCTTTGCCACCGTGGGCCTATCCACCGGGATTACCGCCAGCTTGTCCGCACCCTCCCAAATCGTGCTGTGCTTCATCATGTACCTGGGCCGCGTTGGCCCAACCACCCTGGTAGCAGCGTTGGCGGCAAAGAATTTAAGCCGCCGCTACAGCTACCCCGAAGAAAGGCCCTTCATTGGCTAGCATTTTTAAGGCGTTGGGCCACTCCCGCGCCACCCTCGACATTGCCCCGGTCGTCGTCATTGGCTTGGGGCGGTTTGGTTGCTCCCTGGCAAGCGAGCTCATGGGCCATGGGGTAGAGGTCCTCGGCATCGATTCCGATGAGAAAATCGTGCGCGAACGAGCGCCGCACTTAACCGAGGCCATTTCCGCGGATACCACCGATCCGGCGGCGCTGCGCCAGCTGGGCATCGATGAGGTGGAGCGGGTCATCGTGGGCATCGGCTCGCACCTGGAGGCCTCCATCCTCACCGTGTCTAACCTGGTGGAGCTGGGCGTCAAGGATATTTGGGCTAAGGCCAATTCGGAGGCCCACGAGCGCATCCTGCGCCAGATTGGCGCCCACCACGTCATCCGCCCCGAGCGCGATACAGGCCGCCGCGTGGCCTACCTCTTGGGCGGGCGCTTCCGCGACTTTGCTGAGATCGCCCCGTACTACGGCGTGACGCAGATGGCCGCGCCCTCTTCGGTTACAGGGCGTCCGCTCGATCTGGGCGAGGTTTGGCGCACCCACCACGTGCAGTTGGTGTCGGTCTGCCAGGCGGAGGGTGCTTGGGCCCCGCTTGCCGATGCCACCCAGCTCGCCCCCACCGACTTCATCGTCGCCGCCGGCAGCCCGCAGGCGCTGGAGAAATTTTCCCAGTCCTAGCGCGAGTGAATGCGGTTTTGGGCTTGTACGAGCCCTTGCGTTGCGATGAGCTGGGCGGCTTCGGCGGCGGTGGCGATGGCGGTATCGAAGCCGGGGCCGGCATCGACAGGCGCTAAGACATAATTCGGAATCGACGAGCCCTTGGGCGGGCGCGCAATGCCAATGCGTACGCGCAGGTAGTCCCGCGTGCCCAGGTTGTGCGTGAGCGACTTCAGCCCGTTGTGCCCATTTTCATTGCCACCTTGCTTTAGCCGAATCTTATTGGCAGGCAGGTCTAGCTCATCGTGAATGACGATGATGTGGTCTGCCGCAACACCCAAAGCCCGCGCCAGCGGGGCAATCGGATCGCCAGAGAGATTCATAAACGTTATCGTGCGCACCGCCAGTACGCGGGTATCGCCCCAGCGCAGCGGGGCTACCTCGAGGTCCATCCCGCGCACCGGCTCGAGCACGTCGCCGCCTTGGGCAAGCACATCGTCCACGGCCATATATCCCACGTTATGGCGCGTGGCGGCGTACTTCGCGCCGGGATTTCCCAGGCCAATGATGAGCCAGTCTGCCTCCAACTCGGCCGGATCCAGCCCCTGCTGCACTGGCGAGGGACCGCAGAAAATCCGGGCAATAAAATCTGTCAAAGCTGCCACGAATGCGCCTTTCTAGCTCGGTACAGTAGTTTCCTATGAGCCAGGTTATTCAATCTTTGCGACGAACCGTAATACCAGCGCCCATGGCGGGCGGGCCTACCACCGTGGATCTGGTGCGCGCCGCGCATCAGGCCGGTTCCTTTGGCACCCTGGGACTCGGGTCTGCCAGCGTGGACTCTGCCCGCAGCCAGATTGATGCCTGCGCCGGCATCCCCTTTGGGGTGAACCTGTTTTGCCCGCAGGATCCGTTAACACCCGAGCAGTTGGCCGCCGCCGCGGAATTGGCTGCGGCCGAAGGTGCCACGCTGCCGGATCCCGATTATTCCTTCGGCTTCCATGACAAGCTCGAGCTGGCGCTCCAGGGCGGCGCGCGCGTCGTGTGGTCTATGTTCGGCACCTTTGACTCTGAGCAGCTTGCCCGCATCCACGCCGCTGGTGCCGAAGCTTGGACCACCGTCACCACGCCCGACGAGGCCCGCGCCGCCGCCACGCTGGGAGTGGACGCGCTGTGCGTACAAGGGCCCGCTGCCGGTGGGCACCGCGGCACGTGGGACCGTACCGCGCTTCCCGATGATCGACCCCTGGCAGAGCTCATTGCCGCCGTCCACGAAGCCGTCCACGCGGTCGCACCAAACATCCCGCTGATTGCCGCAGGTGGGCTGCGCACGGCAAGCGACGTAACCCAGGTTTTAAGCCTGCCCGGCGTGGCCGCCGCATCGTGCGGCTCTGCCTTTTTGCTGAGTAAAGAAGCCGGAACCAGTGACTACAACCGCAAGCTTCTCCAGCGCGGCGGGGCCACCGTCTCCACCCGCGCTTTTTCGGGGCGCCATGCTCGCGGCTTGGAAAACGACTACACCCGCGCCCACCCCGGTATACCCCCGGTATATCCCATGCTTAATTCCGTACTCAAGGAACGCCGAGCGCAGCACGATGCCGCCGTAGCCTACTGCCTCGTAGGTGAGCCACTGGCCAAAATCCGCGGGGGTAGTGTCGCAGACATTCTGGACTCCCTATGCCTAAACAAACACTAAAACACGCTAAAATTTGGGTCGAAGATTTCTAGCCACCCCCGAAATAGAAATGGATGGAGCCTCGTGACTGCGAACGCACATATTGGACATGATGACTGGAACGAGCGCCTCGAATTGGCGCAACACATGATTCCCCTCATCCACCAACTGCACCGCAATAACAACGTCGTCGCGACCATCTTCGGCCGCCCACTGGTTGGGCAGACCGATATCGACATCATCAAGTCCCACCGCTATGGACGGCGCATTGCCCAGCGCCATCTCTCCACGGCAGAGACCCTGCCCATCCTGTCCGAACTAGCGGATATGAACCTAAGCTCCGCGTCGATTGACGTGGGACGCCTCCTCTTGGGCTTTGAAGAGTCGGACGAAGATGACCTGCGCCGCTACCTCGAAGATGAACTCACGGAAATCGTGGGCGCCGGCGAAGACATCGATCCCACCGACGTCGTCCTCTACGGATTTGGCCGCATCGGTCGCCTCCTAGCCCGCATCCTCGTTGCCCGCGAGGCCGCTTATGGCGGCGTGCGCCTGCGTGCGATTGTGGTGCGCAATAAGGGCGAAGGGGACATCATCAAGCGCGCCAGCCTCCTGCGCCGCGACTCCGTCCACGGTGCTTTCAACGGCACCATCAGCGTGGACGAAGAAGAACAGGTCATCTGGGCCAATGGCACGAAGATCCAGATGATCTACGCCAACGACCCGGCCACGATCGATTACACCGAGTACGGCATCAACAACGCCGTGCTGGTGGATAACACCGGTGTTTGGCGCGATAAGGAAGGCCTGTCCCAGCACCTGGAGGCCAAGGGCGTGGCCCGCGTGCTGCTGACCGCGCCGGGCAAGGGCGATATTAAAAACATCGTCTTTGGCATCAACGATTCCGCCATTACCGATGACGATAAGATCCTCTCCGCCGCATCGTGCACCACCAATGGCATTACCCCAGTGCTCAAGGTCATCAATGACCGCTACGGCGTGGCCCACGGTCACGTGGAAACAGCGCACTCGTTTACCAATGACCAAAACCTCATTGATAACTACCACAAGGGCGAGCGCCGCGGCCGCGCCGCCGGCCTGAACATGGTGCTTGCTGCCACCGGTGCCGCCAAGGCCGTGGCCAAGGCCCTGCCGGAGTTCGAAGGCAAGCTGACCGGCAACGCCATCCGCGTTCCTACCCCGGATGTGTCCATGGCGGTGCTTAACCTAGAGCTGGAGCAAGAAGTCGACCGCGATGAGGTCAATGACTTCCTGCGCAACGTCTCCCTGCACTCGGATCTGCGCCAGCAGATTTCCTACATCGCCTCCCCAGAGGTCGTCTCTAGCGACTTCGTGGGCAATACCAATGCCGGCATCGTCGATGGCATCGCCACCATCGCCTCCGGCAAGCACTTGGTGCTCTATGTCTGGTACGACAACGAGTTTGGTTACTCCAACCAGGTCATCCGCGTGGTGGAAGGGCTTTCTAATGCCCGCCCGGTGGTCCTGCCCAAGCGCGTATCTCCCTCTGAGCTTTAAGCTCGCATAGTTTAAGGCCCGCGGAGTCCCCGCGGGCCTTAGTTATTTAATCGGTAGGGCGAAGTGCCCGTGTGCGCAGCAACCGCCTGGCGGCCCACGAAGTAATGGCGGCGAAAAGCAGGGTCATTATCGCAGCACAGGCGTAGCGGCCAGGAGAATCCGCATTCATCGGCCAGGCGGGGAAAGCAACGAGCCAGAGGACGGTCTTTGCAAGGACATCGCCGCCTACCGTCACGGAGACAATGGTGCCGATGATGGTGAGAACTAGCGAGCTCCAGATACCAAAGCGGATCACCATGATGAGCGAGACCACCGCGAGCACGTACCCGACGCCGATGGCTAGCGGCAGTTGGGCGAGCACAGCTAGGGTGGCTTCACCGGCGAAGATAACTGCGACCGAAGCACACGTGCACACCGCTGCGATGATGCCCAGTAACCACAGGAGAAGGGCAGTAGAGCAGTGGCGAGATTCTGTATAGACAATCGGCCACGCGCCCGAGAACCCCGGCCAGACCAGTACAGGAAGTACACCGGCACCCACGGGGAGAAGCAGAAATACGAAGAATCCCTGTACATAGCGTGGTGGGTAGTAAAGGGCAATAAAGATCAGCGCTAAGGCGCTTAATACCAAGCACGTAATGACCGCTGGCGTCATTATGGCCCGGTGAAAGCCCCGGAGCGCATCGGAAAGGCGGGAGCAGGCAGCGGCACGAGAGGCACTCGCAGGCTGCCACCCTTGAGCTGGCGTGGCGGCGGTACTGGTCGTGGGTATCGCTACGCGCCGGCGTCGGGAAAGCGGACGTACTCGCCGAGGCGTCATGGTCACGGTCAAAGAGCCTGCTACAGCGAGGATGAGGCATAACGCCAGTGCAGGAAGAGGGCTTTCCTGCAGGAGTGGATCGCCAGGCTCGAGCGGAACCGAATTTTGGTGGATACGAAGCGCAGGTAACAGTAACCGCAGCGGCCAGGCGGGTGGGAAGGCCCACCATAGCTGCCCCTCGACAACGCGAGGAAGCACGCTAATGACCTGCCAGATAACCGCGAGGATAAGCGTGACGGCAAGGCCCAGCCTGCGGGCGCATGCGGTCGCAAGCCCCGCGATGCCGATGGCTCCAAGGAAAGAATAAACCCCAGCGATGAGAAGCAGCTGGTGGTCTGCACGCCCTTGCGCTGCAACCGCCGCCCAGGACAGACCGAAATTAAGAAGGTGAAAAACTGCGAGGCTTACCACGACGAAGAGGAACCGGGACGCGTGCTCGTAGCGAGGATGAAGCCGGCGCCATAGGGTGCCGCCGCCGCGGCTGAGCACCTCGCGGCGCTCTGGAACGCCAGCAAAAAGCGCTATGAGTGGAGCGTACATGCCGGTGATAAACATGGACTGCCAGCCAAGAACCCCGGTAGCGTCCTCGGCGGAGGAGGCGAAGGCTGAAAAGAATACCGTCATTACCACTAGGGGCAGGGCGAGCAAGGGTAACCACTGCAGGGCGCTGCCGCGGCTGCGCAGTAGTTCTGCAGAAAGATACCGTCGATACTGGTTACTCATCGGTCTCACCATCTGCAGAAGTCAGGCGGAAGAATTCGGCTTCCAATTCACCGCTTGGGGCCAGTTCTTGTAGGGAGCCGGAGTACCGGATGGTGCCTTGGGACAAAATAGTGATGTCGTGGGCTAGGTGAAGGACCTCACCGAGTTGATGGGAGCTGACTACGACTGTGTGCCCAGCGGCGGCGAGCTGCTGGAGGAGTTTGCGGAGCTCCGCGATGCCCTGTGGATCGAGTCCATTTTGCGGTTCATCGAGCAATAAGATTTCTGGATCACCGAGTAGGGCTTGGGCTAAGGCCAAGCGGGCTTTCATTCCGGTGGAAAACGACTTTGCCTTCTTAGAACCAGCCCCGGCTAGACCAGCAATGTGCAAGACACGGTCGATTTCAGTATCAGGCAATCCGAGAAGGCGGGTATGCACGCGGAGGTTATCCGTAGCAGAAAGGTGGCCATAGAAAGCCGGCCCGTTAACCGAGGCACCAACATGGTCGAGGACTTCGCGCGACCATGGTTGTCCGGCCACGCGCACCGTTCCCGAATCGGCGGGCAGCAGACCGAGGAAAATGGAAAACAAGGTGGACTTGCCGGCGCCATTTCTCCCGAGCACAGCGTGTACGCGGCCAGGCGAAATATGAAAACTTATATCCCGCAGCACTGCCTGGGAACCAAAAGACTTTGTGATGTGTTCGAGAGAAACTTCAAAGCTCATACGAAAAGTATGAGCTGCGCTACTGCCTTAATCTTCAGCCTGCGAGACGGTCTTCGCGCCGGGGTAGTCCTACCACAGTAGGAGACTAGGCAATGCCAGCTTTGTGCGCCAGCAGCACCAAAGCCACGCGGTCGCGTGCAGCTAGCTTGGACATCAGTGCAGAGACATGCGTTTTTACCGTGGTATCTGCGATAGACATGTGGCCGGCAATCTCGCTATTTGTAGCACCGCGCGCGATGAGCGTGAGCACCTCCATCTCGCGCCGAGTAACTAGGCTCAGTCCTTGGCGCTCGTGCGGACTGAGCTGGCTGTGCGTTAGCGCCTTGCGGTAGCCCTCTAAAACAGGGCCCGTTACCTGGGCGGCGAGGACAGACTCGCCCCTGGCAACGTCGCGTACGGCTTCTACCAGAACCTCTGGGTCGGCGTCTTTTAGCAAGAATCCATGCGCACCGGCGGCAATAGATTGCGATACCAGATCCTCTTCATTGAACGTGGTGAGCATGATAATCCGGCAGTCAGGGGTGCGGGAAAGAATGGCTTGGGCCGCGGCGATTCCATCCATGCCAGGCATTCGTATATCCAAAATGGCCACATCAATGCGGTGGCGAAGTGCCAAGGAAACGGCGTCGCCTCCGGAGGTTGCGGTAGCCACCACCTCAATATCTTCCTGCGCGTTCAAGATGGTCGATAAGGCAGCGACGAGCATTGCTTGATCGTCTGCAAGCATGACGCGAATCTTAGGCATGGTTGTCCTTGTGTAGTGGTAGTTCCGCAGTCAGTGTAAATTTCTGGGCATCACCATTGCTGGTTAAGTGTCCGCCTAACGCTTGGGCGCGTTCCTTAACTCCCACCAAACCCACGCCGCTGCCGGATACCTCACTGGGCGTAGGCGACGTAGCGGTGGAGGTGAGGGTGACTCGTGCGGCATCGGAAAGCGTAAGTTTTAGCTGCACATGCGTGCCGGGGCCTTGATGGCGCAAGGCATTGGTCAGCCCTTCAGAAATGATGCGCACCAGGGCTAGCTGAGTCAGCGCGGAAACCTCGAAGGAGGAAGGCAATTCCGCGTCAATCTCCAGACCAGCGGTGCGAAAGCCATCGATGATGCCCTGTACATGCTCGAGCTGCTGCGCGGGTTCCAAAGCCGTAGGCCCCGTACTGCGTAGTGCCGTGACGATGCCGCGCACTTCCTCCAGCGCGGAATCCGCACCATCGCGAATGCTCTGCAAGGTGTCCTCGGCAGCGGTGGTATCCGTGCGCGCGGCGATAATCCCGGCATTTGCCTGAACCTTGATCAAGGTGAGGGAGTGGGCCAAGACATCGTGCAATTCCCGGGCGACGAGTAAGCGCTCTTCCTCCTGCGCTTGGTGGAATCGTTCTTGGGCTAAGCGCTCGCGTTGCCTATCCAGGTCAAAATAGCGTGCGGCGATGCAGTAGGCGCTGCCGAGTACTGCCCAATGCACCACCAGCAAGGTGATGTAGCGGCGATCTAGCTGGAAAGATAAGAGAAAGGACTCGGGGTCAATGCGCCACATAGCAGGCGATATAAAGGAACCCAAGAACGCGGCGGCAAGCACCGCGCGGGGAATTGAGCGGCGTTCCACGTAGCGGGAGGTGGTGTAGACGGCCATGGGTGCGGTCAATGCCCATGGAGTAACCCCGAGGTTGGCTGGTAGCTGGCTTATCCACGCCGCGGCCCACGCACCAAGGAGGACAATAAAGCCAGCTGCACTGAGTACTGGTTTGGTACGCCAGACCCAGATGAAGGGCAAGAATAAAAGCGAAAGCGCTGCTTGGATGAGCTCGATAGCTCCTGGAGCCGCCCAAGCCCCGATGAGATAAAACAGCGCGATGAGCGCTGCCACCGCGGTGAGGATTTTATCCCCTAAGCGTGCTTTTGCCACGGTGTCAGTGCTCATAGTCGGACATAGTAGTACGCCTTCGGGGGACTACTTCTTTTTGTCCTTCTTCTTGCCTTTCTTCTTCCCTTTCTTTTTAGACGAGTCCTCTAGCTTGGCGGCTACATCCGGTACGTAACGGAACTCTTCGCGGTCTGGGCGCTCGTAGGTCTTGCCATCGGAATCGGGACGGTGCGGGATCTCCGGCAACTCGCGCTCGATCTTCTCGTAAGGGATCGTATTGAGCAGGTGCGAAATGACGTTGATGCGCGAGCGTTTTTTATCCTCGGACTCCACGGTGTACCACGGCGCGGTCGGGGTATCGGTGTGGATGAACATGGCATCCTTGGCGCGGGAGTAGTCCTCCCAGCGGGTAATGGATTGCAGATCCATGGGGGAGAGCTTCCAGCGGCGCAGCGGATCATTGCGGCGGGATTCAAAGCGCTTAATCTGCTCTTCATCAGAGACAGAGAACCAGTACTTGCGCAGGATGATGCCGTCTTCCACAAGCATCTGCTCAAAGGTGGGAGCCTGGTGCAAGAAACGGACGTATTCTTGGTCGGTGCAAAAGCCCATGACGCGCTCAACGCCGGCGCGGTTGTACCAAGAGCGGTCAAAGATGACGATTTCGCCCTTGGTGGGCAGCTTTTCCACGTAGCGCTGGAAATACCACTGGCCCTGCTCTCGCGAGTTCGGGGCCGGTAGTGCCTCGATGCGGCAGGTACGGGGGTTGAGGTACTGCGTGATGCGCTTAATGGCAGAACCCTTGCCGGCGGCGTCGCGGCCTTCCATGATGATGACCACGCGGGCGCCGGTTTCAACAACCCACTGCTGCATATCGACGAGCTCTGCTTGCAACCGCTCGAGCTCTTTTTCGTAGGCCTTCTTATTCAGCTTCTTAGGGGATTTGCTGCTTTTGGTGCTCATTCTTCCAGCTTAACGGCTTGGTAGCCCTATCTAGAAAACTGGTGTGCCCTCGTTGGAGTGAGAACCCAGCCACAGCATGTGCGGGGTATGTGCAACAGGCTTAGAGGCCGGGCTCGCCGTAGCGAGTGGTATTAGAAATATGGCCGAGCCCTTCGATATCGATGGCTACCGTATCGCCATCCTGGAGGAATTGTTGCGGGTCGCGGGCAAACCCAACGCCTTCGGGCGTACCGGTCACGATGACGTCACCGGGGTTGAGGGGATAGAGCTGTGAGCAAAATTCGATGAGCTCAGCGATGGAAAAGATGAGGTCATCGGTATTGTCTTGCTGGCGCACCTCGCCATTAACCGTGGTGGTCAGCCGCGCGCTACCACCTGGCGCCCATTCATCAGGGGTGGTCAGCCAAGGCCCAAACCCTGCGGTGCGATAAAAAGACTTGCCAGCGTGGAATTGGCTGGTCTGGCGCTGAAAATCGCGCAGGGTGTAGTCATTCATGATGGAATACCCCGCCACGTAATCCAATGCGTCCGCGCGGGTTACGCGGTGCGCGCGCTCGCCGATGACCACCGCAAGCTCACCCTCATAGTCCAGCTTCTGGGTAGCGTATTCGGGGATATAGACGTCATCGAAGGGGCCGGTCAGGGCATCGGCGAACTTGATAAACAGCGTGGGGTGCTCGGGAAAGTCGCGGCCCATTTCCCGGATATGCTTGGCGTAATTAAGGCCTACGCAGATGATCTTCCCCGGCGTTGGGACGACTGCTTCTAAATCATGCTGATCAAAGACTATTGGCACGCCGGATAGCTGGGCGGCCTTGCGCCAATCTTCGCTGCGCAGCAGCGCTCCTACGTCTTCGTAGTCCAGCTCCACTCCCACATTATCGCCTTCAATGCGGATTGCGGAGGTGCCGAACGCGGTGCGAAGAGTAGCCAATTTCATGCCAGCTAGTCTAGCGCACTCCTTATTTCTGCTACCGCGTCAGCGCAGAGGATAGGGATTTCCACCTTTTCTTGCTTGGACCATGGCTTGAGCACAAACGATGCCGGATCCATCCGGCCTGGCGGCCTTCCGATGCCGATGGAAAGACGCTGATAGTCCTTAGTACCGAGCGACTTCGTAGTAGAGCGCAGACCGTTGTGCCCGTGATCGCCACCGCCTTGGCGCAATTTCACGGTCCCGAAGTCGAACTCTAATTCATCGTGCACCACCACAATATCCGCGGGCGCCAGATGGAAGTACTGGGCGAGTGCCTTGATCGGCCCGCCAGAAAGATTCATAAAGGACCGCGGTTTAGCGCAGATTACCTTGCGGCCGGATAGCATTCCTTCCGCAACCTCGGTATTAGTCTTCTTATGTACCGAAAAGCTGCTCATTAATTCACCGGCGAGCTCATCGGCAACGTCGAAGCCGATATTGTGCCGCGTGCCTGAATATTTCGGGCCAGGATTGCCAAGGCCTACTACGAGTAGTGGAGTCACTGCATTATTGTCGCATAGATTGAAATTCTATTGGAAATACAATTCCATGCTCCATAGAATAAGCCGCCGAGTATCATTGCTGCTCGGTTGCTAAAAATACCTCTTACAGCGGTGGACTTGGAGAAGTATCGTAGTGATTAAGGAGGTGCGTCCCATGCCCGAAAAACTACCTGAAGTTGCTCGCGAAACCGAAAAGATTCCTAGTAGCAAAGTTGCTGCTGCGCGGCTCATTATCAAACGCGCTAAGGAAGGCAAAGGCAAGATCGAAATCACGCCTAGAATTCGTGAACTTGCCGGACAAGATTTATAAAACCATCTATAAAACCACGATATCGCCGTGAGCAGCAATGCTCACGGCGATATGCGTTTGGGGGAGTGGGAAATTACTCCTCGGAGTCGTCGGACTCGGAGGACTCGCCTTCGCCCTCTTCGTCGACGGAGTCGGCACCAGCGTCGGCGCCGCCTTCCTCGGCAGCCTCAGCGGCCTCCTCGAGCTCCTCGTCAACCTCAGGCAGGGTGATGGAGAGGATAACGGTCTCTGGGTCTGCCACCAGGGTGGTGCCTTCCGGCATAGTGATGTCGGCGGCGGTGATGACCTCGCCGTCCTCGAGGCCCTCGATGGACAGCTCGATCTCTTCCGGAATGTTCAGTACGTCAGCCTCAACCATGAGGACGTCTGCATCCTGGATGTGCATGGTGCCCGGTGCGGACTCGCCGGTCAGGGTAATCGGAACCTCAACCTCGACCTTCTCGCCGCGCTTAATCAGCAGCAGGTCAACGTGGTCGATGTCCATGGTGAGCACGTTCTGGTCAACGTTCTTGACCATGGTCAGGTACTGCTCGCCCTCAATCTCGAGCTCCAGAACGGCGTTGACACCGTTGTTGCGAACGAGGGACTGGATGTCCAGCAGCGGCACTGCGAAGTGTACGGGCTCCTGGTCGCTACCGTAGATTACGCCGGGAACCTTCCAGTCGCGGCGCAGGCGGCGGGCGTAGCCCTTGCCAAAGACGGTACGTGGTTCTGCTTTAATAATTGGGCGCTCTGCCATGATGCAATCTCCTTTGTCGGTGTAGTGCGGCGAGGCTATCGAAGTTATAAAAACGACGAAAGCCTGCCGATGAACGTCTTGGACGAGTCATCGCAGGCGTCAATAAAAGCAACATGCTCTAACTTCAATCGCGTCGATAACGGCTTCCCAATTTTTGAGTCGCCCTCGCCGAGACTGAGTTAGATTAGCATCTCTCGGCCGACGAAACCAAAACCCACCCCGTTAATCTTCCTTCGCGCCCTTTCCTCTGATTACGCCCTTCGCGCTCACCGGCGGCGCGTATGTCTGTAGCTCGGGTTACGCAGTGAGCGCGAAGGGCGGGTGGGAGAACAGCAGGCGGTAGTGCTTGCGTGTACCTGCGCCGCCCTCGGCGCTCACGGGCGGGGATGGAAAACACCAACACCCCGCCGTTCACGGTGAGCGCGAAGGGCGGGGTGTGAGGTGTAGTGCGACCGGCTAAACGCTTATGCGCGGTCGAAAAGGGTAGTCACGGAACCGTTTTCGAAGATCTCGTGGATGGTCCGAGCCAGAAGCGGGGCGATGGACAGGACCTTGAGGTTGGACCAGCCTTCGGTGGACTGCGGCAGGGTATCGGTGGTGATGACTTCCTCGGCACCGCACTCGGACAGGCGCTCGCGGGCGGGGTCAGAGAAGACGCCGTGGGTGCAGGCGATGATGACCTTCTTTGCACCTGCTTCCTTGAGGACGCGCACGGCGCCGGCGATGGTGCCGCCGGTGTCAATCATGTCATCGAGAAGCACGCAGTCCTTGCCCTCAACTTCACCCACCACGCGGTTGGAGACCGTCTTATTGGCCTCGGTATTGGAGCGGGTCTTGTGCACGAAAGCCAGCGGGGCATCGCCCAAGTCGTGGGCCCACTTTTCGGCGACCTTCACGCGGCCGGCATCGGGGGAGACGACGGCGATGTTATCGGTGGCGTACTTGGACTTGATGTAGTCAGTCAAGATGGGCTGGGCGTGCATGTGGTCCACAGGGCCGTCGAAGAAGCCCTGAATCTGGTCCGTGTGCAGATCCACTGAGACGATGCGGTCCGCACCGGCTGCTTGCAGGAGGTCTGCGACCAGGCGGGCGGAGATGGGCTCGCGGCCCAAGTGCTTTTTATCCTGACGCGCATATGGGTAGAACGGCAAGATTGCGGTGATGCGCTTGGCGGAACCACGCTTCAACGCATCGATCATGATGAGCTGTTCCATCAACCACTTATTGAGCGGTTGGGAATGCGATTGCATGACGAAGCAGTCAGCGCCGCGCACGGACTCTTCGAAGCGGATAAAGATTTCGCCATTGGCGAAGTCCCGGGCGGTGGTAGGAACCAGATCGGTGTTAAGTTCCTTTGCCACTGCCTCTGCCAATTCTGGGTGTGCGCGCCCAGAAAAGAGCTTCATGTTCTTGCTACTACCAGTTACCTTGCCAGTCATAGGAGAATATGCCCCTTTACTTTTCGTTGTCCTGTGCACGGGCTGCGGCTTCTGCCGCTGGGGTGCCCGGACGCTTCTTTTCAACCCAGCCTTCGATATTGCGCTGTTTGCCACCGGAGACTACGAGTGCTCCCGCGGGAACATCGTCTTTAATTACTGTACCCGCACCGGAGTACGCGCCATCACCGACATTGACCGGAGCGATAAACATCGTATCCGAGCCGGTGCGCACGTGGCTGCCAATGGTGGTGTGGTGCTTGTTCACACCGTCGTAATTGACGAAGACCGAGGATGCCCCGATATTGGATTCCTCGCCCACGGTGGCATCACCAATATAGGTAAGGTGCGGCACCTTGGTACCGCGGCCGAGCTCGGCATTCTTCGCCTCCACGAAGCCGCCGAGCTTGCCGTCTTCGCCCACGATGGTATTCGGGCGAATAAAGGTAAAAGGCCCGATCTTGGCGTTGACGCCGATGACGGAATCGCTGCCGTGGGTGCGGACGACGGACGCGCCGGTACCGATCTGCATATTCGTCAACGTGGAATCTGGGCCGATCTCGGCATTATCGGCAATGCTCGTTGCACCCCACAGCTGGGTGCCGGGGTGGATGGTGACATCGGTGCCGATGGTGACATTGACACCGATCCAAGTGGTCTCTGGATCGATGATGGTGGCGCCACCGCGCATAGCCTTTTCCACCATGCGGCGGTTGAGCTCGCGGCCAGCGGCGGCCAGCTGCACGCGGTCATTGACGCCGGCGAGTTCCTGCGGATCCGCGGCCACGTGCGCACCCACGCCATGCCCAGCGGTGCGGGCGATTTCGAGGACATCGGTAATGTAGAGCTCGCCCTGCGCATTATTGGTATCAAGCTTGGTTAGGGCATCGCGCAATGCTGCCGCATCGAAAGCGAAAACGCCGGAATTGACCTCATCAACCAAGCGCTGTTCATCGGTGGCATCCTTGTGCTCCACGATGGCGGACACAGACCCGTCCGTGTCGCGAATGATGCGGCCATAACCGGTGGGATCTGCAAGGCGCATGGATAATACCGTGACCGCATTGCCTTGAACGGTGTGGGTATCGCGCAGGCCCTCGATGGTTTCTGGGGTCAAAAGCGGCACGTCACCATTGGTAACGATGATGGTGCCTTCAAAATCCGAAATCGGGGAAATCCCGCAGGACACGGCATGGCCGGTACCGCGCTGTTCTTCCTGCACGGCCTGCACAACCTCGCGGTCCAGCTCATTCGAAATCTTTTCTACGACGGGTGAGACCTGCTCGCGCTGGTGGCCCACGACGGTCACGAGGTGGTCTGGATTAATTCCCGCCGCGGCGTGCAGTGCGTGTCCAAGCAGCGTGCGACCGCCAATTTCGTGCAAAGTCTTTTGCTTTGTGGATTTCATGCGCGTGCCGGCGCCCGCCGCGAGGACGACGACGGCACTTGGGGTAGTTGCTTCCACGGTCAACAAAACTCCTGGGGGTTGAGTTTGATTAGTTCTTCGGGCTTCATCATATAGTCCCTATTTAAACTATGTGCGAGAAACCTCCTTTAGGCTGCCCGCGCGCCACACGCCAACAAAGCCAACGAGCGCCAAGAAAATCAACGCTGCCTCTGGCCCCGCGAGGGCAATGACGGAAGAAATACCACCCACGATGAGCAAAATAATGCCCATCATTGTATTAGCGGCACCCACGTACTGCGTCCTTTTATCGCCGCCGGCCATATCCACAACGTAGGTCTTTCGGGCCACGCGGACTGCCGTATGCGCGAGGTTGACGGCAAAGAAGCCGAGCGGCATGACCCAAGCATTCACGGAGTCTGGGGCCCAATGGGAACCAGCCACGATGAGCAGGATGATGACGGAGGAAATGGCCGCACCAGCCGCCATAGTGTTCTTGGAGGATCTATCCGAAAATATGCCAGAAACGCGCCCACCCACGAGCGAAGCCAGACCGGAGGCAAGCACGAAGCCGTAGATGCCGGAAAGGTCATCGTGCAGCAGCACGATAAATGCGGTAGAAAGCGCCGAGACCAGCAGCAGGGAGCGAACGATGACGAAGTTGCGGAATTGGGCATCGCCAGTAAAAAGCTTCCAGGTATCTGACCACCAGCTCTTATCGATGCCCTCTTGCTCCCCCTCCGGCACCGGCTCTTCCACGTGCGAAAATACCCACGTGGCAATGGCCCAGGTAGAAGCGCCGACCAATAAAACGATGCCCATAGTGGAAATCGTGAGATCCCCCAAGAGGAATAAGATGACGCCGGCAAGCAGAGTAGCCCCGCCGCCCAAGGCCGCTGCTGATCCGGTGACCCGGCCGCGCTGGCCCTTGGAAATCGTGCGCGCCTGCACGTCCTTTCCCGCAATAGAACACAGAGCGCGGAATAAGGACAGCGCCGCCAAGGCGAGAAGCACGACCACACCCAGCCATGCGCCACGGATAAAGAATGCGGCGAGGGCAATGACGGCGCCGGAGATGGCTTGGCCGGTTGAGCCGATCATCCACAAGCGCTTGCGGGCGCGGTGCGTGGTCACCCAGGGGGTAAGGGCGGCCTGCGGCAGCATGGAGCCAGATTCCCGGATAGGGGTAAGCAGGCCGGTGAAGAAGGCGGGAACGCCTGCCGCATTAAAAAGCGCTGGCAGCACTGTTTTGGAGGCAACGATCTGATCGCCTAAATTTTGCAGGCCATTGGACCAGATGAAGTACCTGGCATTTGAGTTAGACATGAAAGAACTTTCGAGATAACCGAGACAAAGCGGGATAACACTGTAATCCGGCCATAAGAGACCGGCTATCAACCTTACTCGCCCGCTACCCCTGGAAAGGGCGAAACCGGTGTGATCGGCTATGTTCAGTAGTTGTTATGCACGACGTGGATCCCCTCATCAACACGATGTACCAGGCCTTCGATCTGATCGGAGTGGCTTTGAACGGTATCATCGGCGGCACGATTGCCCGCCGCCGCGAATTCGACATCGTGGGATTTATTTTCCTCGCCCTCTTCTCTGGCCTGGCAGGCGGCATGATCCGCGACATGCTTATCGATGACGGCCCCGCCGCCGCCATTTCAGACCCCTGGTACCTGGGCCTTGCCTGCGCCGGCGCGCTGACCGCCTTCCTCATTGAACTGAAGGGAAAGGCGTGGGAGATTTTCCGCGAGCACGGCGATGCCATCATTTTGGGCATGTGGTCTACCACCGGTTGCGTGAAAGCACTGGCTGCGGGCATGCCCATGATCCCGTGCGTATTTTTGGGAGTTCTTACCGCCGTTGGTGGGGGAATGGTCCGCGATGTCGCCTCTGGACAAATCCCGTCCATTTTCGGCGGCAGCCCCCTCTACGCGGTGCCATCCATCGTCACCGGCATCGTCATGGTGACCTTTGCATCCTATGACCAATTCGCCATGGGCATGGTGGTTTCCCCGATCGTCGGCAGTGGCATGGCCATCATCTCCTACTGGCGGGGCTGGGTCCTGCCGCGCGCCGGGGTCGCGCCGGTGAACTACACCGCGGCACAGGTGGCCGCGATTGCCAAGAAGGCGGAGCTAAAAGGTTTTCGCCGCGGCCGGCGCAAGCGCTAGCGGACTAGACGCCTAGTCGGACCATGCCGTCGCCAGCTTTAAGGCAGGTTGGTGACGATGGCGATGATGACAAGGATAATAAGGACAAGAACGCTCCACCTAAGGAATGGATCCTTGGTTAAAGGCAACGGCTCCTGGGAGTCGTCATCAGGTCCCGGGGAAGACGTGGAGTGTGGAGCGTTCATGGCAGGAATCCTTTCGAGTGCAGTGGTGCCTCAATGCTAGTGAGGGTGACTACAGATTATCCACTGCGTACTGTGCTTCTTCTGCGGTGAACTTTTCACCGTATTCGCTGACGAGTTGGTCATAGATGGCGTTGGGGGACATGCTCATCATTTCTTCGTAATTGCGAGCCGTTTGAAGAGCATTATCGTGGTAGTCCGCTTCCAAATTATCAATGGCGTACTGGGCGGCTTCCGGGCTGAATTGCTCACCGTACTCGCTGCTGAGCTGGTCGTACAATCCCTGCTTGGACATGTGCATGGTGTCTGAGTACACCTTGGCGCTCTTCAGGGCATTCTTGAATTCGCGCGGGACGTCCTGGTCATCCTGCGCAGCGTGAGAATCTTCGCCTGCGTCAACCTCCTGAGCCTCTTCTTCTGGGTTGGCCTCCACAGTGTCTTGCTGGGTGGTTTGGTCCGTGGAGTTTGTGCTGCTGCTGTTTTCATCATCGCTGCCGCCCAAACCCGCAATGATGGAAATAACAATGAGGACACCGATGATGATTGCGCCCCATTTGAGGCACCCGCCCTTTTTCTTCTGCGGCGCGTCAGCTGGTGGTTGACCCACCGGTGGTTGGCCCGCGGGTTGAGAGTTATTGGAATACGGAGAGGGAGAAGAGGAGGGGGTACTCATGGTGAGGGTTCCTTTCAATGTGGGTGGGGGTATGGAAGAAAGTTTTCCGACATTGGCCACATTGTCGTGACTGTGGTCGAGAGAGATTAACGAAGCGGATCTTTAGCAACATGGACAGTGGAATCTTGTACATCACCCAGATCAACAACGATGGTGCAGGAATAGAACTCTCGGACTGGGGTGCCAAAGCCATTGGGAAAATCAACTTGGCCAAAGGCGTGGTACGTCCGTGGCGAATCGGTTATAGAATCTGGCGACTGAATATCAATCTCTTCTGGAAAACTGACTCCGCCGGGATACTTGGCCCGGTTGGTTACTTGCTCGCGGCATTTATCCAAAGCAGCCTCAGTATCTTGGGCTTCGCTTATCTTTAGTATGACAAAAATAAAGCCCATGAACACTACGAGGGCGGCCCCGACGAGTAATAGCCAGAACCGCCACCGCTTAAAAAGCGGCTTTTTCGGCTTTGTTGTGGGAACTGGGACCGGTTGTGTGGGATAGGGGGTCTGATATGGAGAGTTGTCCAACGCTAGGGTCTTTCGGAAGAGGAGTAACGAGTGATTGTTGCCGGTACGCACCCCGGCATCGGGCTGGGGCGTGAAGCTTCAACAGCTTTTAATAAATCAACCGGTCTGGACATAAGTATGGTGGAGAGTAAGGGAAATCGCCTATGTGTGCGAACGGTTCGTATTGTCTCAACGTATCTGTTAACTCGTGGGATCCTCGATTAATGCAGCCGCAGGCATTCGGCCTCTGCTCCCTAACTCGCTTTGTCTTAAGATGGGATTAGGAAAACTCGGTTATCAATGACTAAGCAGTTGGGAAGGGAAGAAATTCTATGAGGACGGACGTAGTAATTATTGGTGGCGGTTTTGCGGGCACTTCTGCAGCAATTACTTTGGCTCGCGCGAACCGGTCTGTCGTCTTAGTGGACTCACATCAGCCACGGAATAGGTTTAGCGAGCATTCCCACGGAGTTTTAGGTTTTGAGTCAGCTTCGCCTATTCAAATGCTGGAAAGTGGCCGCCGTGAATTTCAATCGTTTGGAGGAGAGATTATCTCTGAAAAGGCAAAGTTGCTCTCTCCTTTTGAGGATGACTCATCTGGGTGGAAAGCCGAATTGGAAAGCGGTGAGGTAATCTACTCGCGTCATGTAATCGTTGCTACAGGTATCACTGACGATTTGCCAGATGTTCCCGGACTAGAGCGGCTGTGGGGCTCACGAGTTTTTCATTGCCCCTACTGTCATGGCTACGAGGTCAAAAATAAGAACCTAGCCGTCATTGGAGGAAAGAACCCTCCCTTTACTTTCCGCATAGCAATGTTGCTCACTAAGTGGACGGATCGAGTGACTTTCTATCCAAATGGATTGGAGCTTCCGAAAGAGGAACAGCGACGTATGGAATCGCTAGGAATCACGATCGAACTTAATTTAGTGCAAGGGGTTACAGAATCTGAGCGATTTGATGGTGGCGTAGTTCTTGACGTAGGGCAGGAAAAGAGAGAATACGAAGCTTGCTTTACTGGGCCTGAATTTGTTCCCAATGATTCGATTCTCAGGAAAGCTGGATGCGCTGTAGAAAACGGTTGGATTAAAGCGGATTCTGGGATGACTTCGTGTGAGGGAATTTGGGCCGCCGGAAATGTCATCAGCTCTCCAGACCAGATGCCTCAAGCCATGGGAGCTGGAGCCGCCGTTGCCATCAAGGTGGATCAGAAGATGTTTGATGAGGATGTCTCCTGCTAGAGGAATTATATCTTTGTTGGGTATAAAAAGCTGAGGATAGAGGTGTTTTCTCAATAAAGAACCAACACGATGTGCCGCTAGGAGTGTTGAAAATCAAGCCTGCCCTATTTTCACGGGGCTATCGTGTACGGTCCCTTTTCGCTAGCATGTGATGATGCGCTTTTCCTACCTGACTGTCCCCACTGTGACAGCGTGTTTATTGTTAGCGGCCTGCTCGAATCCCGATAGTGGTGACACGAATCAAGCTGCGAGTGGTTCCGAATCTGCGTCGTCCTCCAGTGCCGCCGCGCAGTCAAAGGCGGCGGGCGCACAGCATACGGAGATTCCGACCGCAGATGGTGATGCGTCTCAGCTTCTGGCTGGGATGACGATGAGCAATCTCGTCGATAAGCAATCGCAAGAAGTAGCCCGCACCGCGCTTGCCGATGCCGGAGTGCCACAAGAAAGTATCGATGGCTTCTTTGAGTTGGTAGACGAATATAACACTGCCGTACCGACGGAGAGCATGGTGGCCGAAGGCTTCACGGATTACGGGACGCAAGACCCAGAATACGACGTGGAGGCCATTTCAAAGGCCTGGAATGATCATCACGCGGACTATGTGGGTACCAATTGCCGCATCAATACCTTCACCCTGGCGGATTCGCTCTTTTCCGTTGATGATCAGGACAACCCCAATGATTCCTTGTTATTCCTAGATCAACAGTCCCTAGATAATGCGCCGGATCAAATCTTTGATGAAGCCGAGCGTGCCAAGTTTGAGGCTTTTTATGGGAATGTGGAAACCACCATGGAGCAAGATCCGGGGCGGCACATCGCCGATATCAAGGCTTATTTTAAAGACCGCGGCATCGAGTTCGCGGATACCGATGCCCGAGTGGTCTCGGTATTCTCGCACGATACCTTGACCGAACCGGCCACGCTTTTCATCGGACATACCGGCGTTGCCGTGCCATATGAGGATGGCTACCTATTCTTGGAGAAGCTCGCCTTCGATATGCCTTACCAGGCGGTAACGGTGAAGGATATGCAGCAGCTTAATGATTACCTGATGCATAAATACGATGACGGTCCTGATCTGGAGTACGGCCAACCCGTCATCTTTGACAATGACGACGTCATAGAAGGCATGCGCTACGCCAAGAAATAAAAGGGCACAGTACCGCGCATGCCTTGACCCTGTGTGGAAACAAGGTATTGGCACACAGGGTTAAACGGCGTGTTTCCTAATTGGAATCAGGAAAGATTGTCTATTTATCCAGAATAAATGGTCAATCCCGCTTCCTGACACGTACGTGGTACTTCATGCTGGCTCCGAAAGTCCTGAGGCCAGCATCGTTTGATGATCTTCAGCACCCTCGGGCCACGTGTTCTATGGATTGGTTCCAAGTTGCGCCTTGAAAGGATTAAAGAAACCCTTCGCGAGACTGCCGCAACTTTATGACGGCAGTTCCCAGAACCAACGATTTGGGCCTACCGTCAAGCGAAAATCATGAGAGCCCTCGGGGATATTGAAATACATCGTGTAAGTTTGCTTGTCACCGCGTCGGATGTCACCCCAATAAAAATCAGACATACCCGAGGAGATGCACTCTTGGTTGGCAGTCAAGATGTAGTTTTCGTCGTCAGCATTGAGTGTTGACCACTGAGCCGCCCAGAGAAAGTCAGAGGGTTCATTGTTAGGATCTACGTCGACGTCGGAGCTCGCAGTTACCGTGGATTCAACTCGGTAAAGTTTGGTTCCTTCGGGACGTTCATCGATTTTTTGAGCGTCACATTCATCTAGCTGGGTGATGTCATCAATTGTGAAATTAACTTCGCAATGATTGAGGTCGCCATCGCACATGCCGCCGTGTAGTTTGCCGAGCTCGGATTGAATGTCCCCCTCTACGCTCTTGGGGTTGGCATTATTATCTGCCTTTTTCGCGTCGGTGTTTTCATTGGTTGGATTGTCGGAAACCTGAGTCGTGTCTTCCTCTCGGTTGCTGTCGTTGCTGCATCCAGCGAGGACGATGGGAGAGATTAATAGAATAGAGAGTAATCTTTTCACGTTGAGTGCCTTTCCTAGGGAGAGTGCCAGCATTTGAGAAATATTACCGTCACGAATTGCTAGTGGGGGTAGCGCGACCTATTTAGGGGCCTGACCCCGTTGTGTCCAGTTTCCGAGAGGCAGGCCCGATGTTGGGACCCCTCCACGGCGGGGTGGAGAGATAGGGATTTTGTGGGGCTCTTCCGGTCCGCATTACTGGTTTAATGCTTAAATTCGTAAAGCTTTCTTCACGAACACAAGTGACATCAGCCTTCTGAGCTCATGCGGTGGCGACTTTTGGTCTTGAAGGGTCGGCTAAGTGTATTAAGGCAAGCATAACCACGGTCACGTCGCGCGCTACTGTGATATATGCCTCACATTTCGGGCTTGCGATAGTTGATTGATATGTCCCTATAGGTATACTCACTAATCGTGTCGAGCTGGAGTTCTCAGAGGCTAGACACCGCCTCCCCAGCAAACGTTGGGAAAACTCACAAGACTCACAAGAAGGGTTGAAGACATGAAAATGAAGAATTACCGCCGCGTTTCCATCGCAGCTGCAACCGCCGCTCTGGGCCTGACTCTGGTGGCCTGCAGCGATAACGGCAGCTCCGCCCCAGCGACCGTTACCGAGACTGTTGCGTCGACTGATCAGGGCAACCAGAGCAACCAGAATGGTGGCAAGGAAACCGTCACCGTTACCTCTGGTGCTGATGCTAACGCGAACGGCGGCAACGCTGGTCAGGGCGGCCAGGCTGGTGGCAACGCAGCTACCAACGACCTGCCAACCGAAATCACCGGTTACTCCGGTGAGGCAGAGCGTGACCTCACCGAAGAGCGCCTGACCAAGGATGAAGTGACCCAGGTTCTGCAGCGTGCCCACAATGGTGAAGGCAAGGTCAAGTGGGACAACGACGGCTACTGGGAAGTTGAAGTTGGTGGCGTTGACATCGACATCGACAAGAACGGCCTGGTACTTAGCGTCGACCGCTAAATAGGTCATATTGCTTCTGTATAGGCTTTGTGACTATACAGAGCACTCAATAATTGGTTCTTTTTGAGAACCCAGCGGAACCGTCCGATGCGCATCTAGCGCACCGGACGGTTTTCTTATTGGCGGACCAACTGGTAGCAACAGCGTTGAGCGGTGGGGATTCAATAATGTGGTTGCAGGAGCAGCCCTTCTCCTTCGTCATCTCCTCTTGTGCACCTACCTGTTTTAATCGAAGGCGTTGCGCATCCTGCTGGTTATCGGACAGACCCACTGAAATTGTAGATGAGCCACGAGAAGTCTTTGACAGAGTTGAAGAGATGACGTATGTTCCGGCTAGGTGCTGGAGCCATAGTCTCAGACTAAAAGCAAGCGCCAGATGGGCCAAGTCTCAGACTTATCACCCATAAATAGCGGGTATCCATACCGCATTGATTCCCATACTTACCGCGACGCCTCACTTTCCTGTGAGGCGTTTGCTTTGCTGCAATGACCCAAGAATTCAAGGCAACCGGGAGAAAAAGAAGAGCCCGTAACCAGAAAACCGGTCAACGGGCAATAAAAATGCTTCCCCACCAGGACTCGAACCTAGAATGGCGGTACCAAAAACCGCAGTGTTGCCGATTACACCATGGGGAACCACAGCGAATGCTGTAGTCATAGCGTACCTGACGCCCCCGGGTAAATAACAAATTACTAGGTAGGGGTGGGGCAAAGGATAGGGTAGAGGGCATGGTTCGACAGAGAATGACCGGGCGCGAGCGCCGCGAGCAATTGATTTCCATTGGGCGCGCCGCTTTTGCGGAATTGGGGTTTGAAGGCACCAGCGTCGAAGAGATTGCGTCCCGCGCCGGCGTATCAAAGCCGGTGGTCTACGAGCATTTTGGGGGCAAAGAAGGCCTGTATGCGGTGGTCGTGGATCGGGAGATGCTGGCGCTGGAAAAAGTCATTAAGGATTCTTTAGAAGAGGGCAGCTGGCGCGAGCGCATCGAGCAGGCCGTAATGGCGCTGCTGAATTACGTTGAGGAAGAAACCGATGGTTTCATCATCTTGGTGCGCGATTCGAAGCCGGGCGAGGAACGCAGCTTTTCCACGCTGCTGAATGCCGCGGTGGGGCAGGTGGCCTATATCTTAGGCGAGGCCTTTGAGCACCGCGGTATTAATCCGGAGCTAGCCAATATTTACGGCCAGGCCCTCGTGGGCATGGTCTCTACCACGGCGCAGTGGTGGTTGGATGAGCGCAGCCCGGATAAACCGGATAAGGAAGTCGTCGCTACGCATATAGTCAATCTATGCTGGAATGGTTTGTCCGGTATGGAAATTAAGCCCAAGCTAGGAGGCAGGAAGTAAATGGCGACGCCAATGCTGGCAGGTCTGCTTAAGGTCGCGGCCACAGACCCGAAGCT
This sequence comes from Corynebacterium sp. KPL1986, assembly GCF_000477975.1. Lineage (NCBI taxonomy): Bacteria > Bacillati > Actinomycetota > Actinomycetes > Mycobacteriales > Corynebacteriaceae > Corynebacterium > Corynebacterium sp. KPL1986. Next base: position 157,260 of record NZ_KI515719.1, read on the forward strand.
TAAGGGGCTCGTGGCCAATGTGGGCCAGGACCTGCACATTACGGGTATCGATCAGGCGCGCCCTTGGGCTCTTGGCACCTTGGCCCACCATGCGCCGGTGCTGGCGGTCACGGCCACCAGCCGCGAAGCCGAGGATCTCACCGCGGAGCTTACCGCGATGATGGGCGATAAAGTCGCGATGTTCCCGTCGTGGGAGACGCTGCCGCACGAGCGGCTGAGCCCGGGCGTGGATATCATCGGCAAGCGCGCGCAGGTGCTGCACAACATTGATGACCTGCGCATTATTGTAACGGCCGCACGCGGGCTGTCCCAGCCCATCCTGCAGGACATCGAGGGCCGCGCCCCGGTGCATCTGGAAGAAGACCACGAGTATAACTTCGATGATGTGGTGCGCAGCCTGGAATTTCGGGCGTATAAGCACGTGGACATGGTGGCCAAGCGCGGTGAGTTTGCCACCCGCGGCGGCATTATCGATGTCTTTCCCACCACCCTGGATTACCCGGTGCGCGTAGAGTTTTGGGGCGATGAGGTCACCGATATCCGCCAGTTTTCTGTTGCTGACCAGCGCACCATCCCGGAAATCGAGGTCGGTCGCGTGGATATCTTTACCGCCCGCGAGCTGCCGATTACGGATGCGGTGGCACAGCGCGCGGCCACATTGGCGGCGACGCATACCGGAAACCCGGCGCTGGTGGAGCTTTTGACCAAGGTCAGCGAACATATTCCGGCTGAAGGCATGGAGGCGGTTTTGCCCGTGCTTTCCGATGCCCCACTGATCACCCTCTCCGAGTTCCTCCCCGCCGCCACGCACGTGGTGATGATGGCGCCGGAAAAGATCAGGCGCCGCGTGGAGGATCTGGAAAAGACCGACGCGGAATTCCTGGCCGCCGGATGGGAGGCCGCGGCCATGGGCGCGGATGGCCCCTTGTCCACGGAAGGGCTCGATACCGAAGGTTCGAGCTACCGCTCCTTTGAGTCTCTGGAGGTCTCCATTCGCGAGGCCGGCCAGCCGCTGTGGACATTTTCCCCACCGGGCATGCTGGCCGGGCCAGAGGAAGAAACCCTGCCGCTCGAGTTCGAGCCCGGGCCCACCCCGCGCGGAGATATCAAAGAAATCGACGCCATGATGGCCCAGCTGCTCGCGCATACCAACGCCGGCGGGCGCGCGGCGTTTATCGCGCCCGCGCAGGGCGCCATCAAGCGCATGGTGGAACGCTTTGCCGAGCAGGGCATTCGCACCAAGGTGGCAACCCCCGGTTGGGAACCCAGCGCGGGCGAGGTCACCTTGTATCAGGCGCTTAGCCATGCCGGCTTGGTCTTTCCCAAGGTGCGCAAGCTCAAAGACGCTGAGGCACTCCCGCTCGTCGTGGTCACGGAAACGGATCTGACCGGTAACCGCGTTGGCGATATTGCAGACGCTAAGCGGCGGCCGGCCAAGCGCCGCAATAAGGTGGACCCGCTGGCGCTCAAGCAGGGCGATTTTGTGGTGCATGAAACGCACGGCATCGGCAAGTTTTTGAAGATGGCCGAGCGCACCATCCAATCTGGCGATGAGACCAGCCGGCGCGAATACATCGTGCTGGAGTATGCGCCCTCCAAGCGCGGGCAGCCGGCGGACCAGCTGTGGGTGCCGATGGATTCGCTGGATCTGCTGAGCAAATACACCGGCGGCGAATCGCCCCACCTTTCCAAGATGGGCGGCTCGGATTGGAAGAACACCAAGAAGAAGGCGCGCGCCGCCGTGCGCGAGATCGCCGGCGAATTGGTGGATCTCTATGCCAAGCGCCAGGCTGCACCGGGCCACCAGTTCGCGCCCGATAACCCCTGGCAGGCGGAGATGGAGGATAATTTCCCCTTCGTTGAAACCGAAGACCAGATGCTGGCCATCGACGCGGTGAAAGAGGACATGGAATCCACGGTGCCGATGGACCGCGTGGTCGTCGGCGATGTGGGCTATGGCAAGACCGAGGTCGCCATTCGCGCCGCCTTCAAAGCGGTCCAAGATGGCACCCAGGTCGCCGTCCTGGTGCCGACCACGCTGCTGGCGCAGCAGCACTTCGATACCTTTAGCGAGCGCATGGCCGGTTTCCCCGTCAAGATAGCGGTCCTATCGCGCTTTACCTCCAAGAAGGAAGCAACGGAGATCTTTAAGGGGCTTGCCGATGGCTCGATTGACATCGTCGTCGGCACGCACCGCCTGCTGCAAACCGGCGTGCACTGGAAGAACTTGGGCCTTATCGTCGTCGATGAGGAGCAGCGCTTTGGCGTAGAGCACAAGGAACACATTAAGGCGCTGAAAGCCAGCGTTGACGTGCTCACCATGTCCGCGACGCCGATTCCCCGCACGCTGGAGATGTCCATGGCTGGCATCCGCGAAATGTCGACCATCCTCACCCCGCCAGAGGATCGACACCCGGTGTTGACTTATGTCGGTGCCTACGAGGACAAGCAGGTCGCGGCCGCCATTCGGCGCGAGCTTTTGCGCGATGGCCAGACCTTCTTTATCCACAATAAGGTCTCCGATATTGAAAAGAAGGCGCGCGAACTGCGCGACTTGGTGCCAGAAGCGCGCATCGTCGTCGCCCACGGTCAGATGAATGAGGACGTGCTGGAAAAGACCGTCCAGGGATTCTGGGACCGTGAGTATGACGTTTTGGTCTGTACCACGATCGTGGAAACCGGCCTGGATATCGCCAATGCCAATACGCTCATCGTGGAAAATGCCCACCATATGGGCTTGTCGCAGCTGCACCAGCTGCGCGGGCGCGTGGGCCGCTCCCGTGAGCGCGGTTATGCCTACTTCCTGTACCCCAAGGGTGCCACGCTGACCGAGACCTCCTATGACCGCCTGGCCACCATCGCCCAGAACAACGATCTGGGCGCCGGCATGGCCGTGGCCATGAAGGACCTGGAGATGCGCGGCGCCGGCAACGTGCTAGGCGCCCAGCAATCCGGCCATATCGCAGGCGTGGGCTTCGACCTCTACGTGCGCTTAGTCGGCGAGGCCGTCGAGGCCTTCAAGTCCCTGGCCCGCGGCGAGGCACCTGCGGTAACAGACGAGGGTCCGAAGGAAATCCGCATCGATCTCCCCGTGGATGCCCACATTCCAGAGTCCTATATCGATTCCGAGCGCCTGCGCCTCGAGGTCTACCGCAAGCTCGCGGCCTCGCAGGACAACAAGGATCTCGCGGCGGCGCGGGAGGAGATGGAAGACCGCTTCGGACCCTTGCCCAAGGAGGTCGAGCGCTTGCTCGCCGTGGCGCGCCTGCGCCACCAGGCACGCCGCGCCGGGGTGGCAGACATTACAGTGCAGGGCACCCGCGTGAAATTCCACCCGGTGGAACTGCCCGATTCCAAGCAGGTGCGCCTAAAGCGCCTCTACCCGGGCTCGAGCTTCCGGGCCGCGGCCAAGGCCATCAATGTGCCTTTCCCCAAGGCTGGGCGCAATGTCACTTCGCCCAAGCTGCGCGATGAGGAGCTCATCCAGTGGGCGGCGGACTTCTTGAGCGCGCTTTTTGATGTCCAACCCATCAACGTCTCCGGCGAGGAAGCCGGCGCCGGGTCGGTCATCAGCGTAGGCGAGTAGCCGGTCGGCGCTTAGGAGAAGTCCAAGCCGATATCCAGCACGCGCACCGAGTGGGTGAGGGCACCGACGGCGATAAAGTCCACGCCCGAGGCGCCATACTCGCCGGCGTTTTCAAGCTGCAACCCGCCGGAGGCTTCTAGCGCCGTGGTTGGGCTAAGGGCTTGACGGCGGTGGACGGCGGTGTGGACATCGGCAAGCGCGAAGTTATCCAGCAGCACCATATCTGGGTGCAGCGGGAGTACCTCCTCGAGCTGGTCTAAGGTATCGACCTCGACCTCGCAGGCGATGTCCGGGGCATGTTCGCGCACGCGGCGCAGGGCCGTTGCTACGCTGCCGCCCACGGCGAGCACGTGATTGTCCTTAATCATGGCGGCATCGCCCAAGCCCATGCGGTGGTTCGCCCCGCCGCCGGCGCGCACGGCGTATTTCTGCAGCGCGCGCAGGCCAGGCAGCGTCTTGCGGGTATCGCGCACCTGGGCCTGCTTAATGCTTTCTGGCGTCCCTGTGTCCTCCGCCGCTGCTGCGATGGCATCGACCCAATGCCGGGTCTGCGTCGCGATGGCGCTTGCGTGCGAGACCATATTGAGCATGGTGCGCTCAGCGGCGAGCACCAAAAGGGTAGGGGCCTGCACCGTGGCGATGACCTGGCCTGGGGCAACGCGGTCGCCGTCGGTGGAGTGGAGGGTGATAGAGGGGGCATCGCCAAGCGTGGGGCCTGTATCCACGCCCCACTGGCTCAAGCGCTGGGCGGTCGCATCAAGGACCTGCTCTATAAGGCCCAAGCCTGCGATGGTGCCGGCCTCGCGCGCGGTGAACTCCGCCGTGCAAAGGGCCTTACCCGGCACCGTAGCAAGCGAGGTGTAATCCGGCCCGTAAGCGAAATCCTCGTCCAAGGCCGTGGCAATGAGCCCGGAGCAATCCGGCAGGCGCAGGTTTCCCATTTACTCGCCTCCGCCGGGGTTGCCAATGGAAATCATGGCCTCGAGGGACTTGCGCGCCGCATTCGCGGTATCTTCTGGCACCGTGACCTCATCGGTCTCTTCCACCAGGCAGCGCTCCAGGGCCTCTGGGGTGATCATCTTCATGTACTTGCACTCGGCGTGATCGTTGACGGCCTGGAAATCGATGTCTGGGGCGGCCTGGCGCAGCTGGTGCAGCATGCCGGTCTCGGTGGCAACGAGCACCTTGTTCTGCGGCTGCTTCTGGGACTGGGTGATCATCTGCCCAGTAGAGAGCATGTGCACGCGCTCTTGTGGCACCAAGCCCTCGTTAGCCAGGTACAACGCGGAATTGGAGCAGCCGCACTCCGGGTGGATGTACAGGTCCGCGTCCGGGTTGTCTTGGGTCTGTTGGGTCAGCTGCTGGGCGCTAATGCCGGCGTGCACGTGGCACTCACCGGCCCAAATGCGGATATTTTCCCGGCCGGTCTCGCGCTTGACGTAGGCGCCCAAGAACTGGTCTGGGCAAAAGAGGATCTCTTTATCCGCCGGCAGCGAGTTGACCACGTCGACGGCATTGGAGGAGGTACAGCAGACATCGGTTAGCGCCTTGACCTCAGCGGTGGTATTGACGTAGCTGACCACGAGGGCATCGGGGTGCTCGGCCTTCCAGGCGCGCAGCTCATCGGCGGTGATGGAATCTGCCAGGGAACACCCAGCGCGCTCATCGGGGATGAGGACCTTCTTATTTGGCGAAAGGATCTTGGCGGATTCCGCCATGAAGTGCACGCCGCAAAAGACGATGATATCTGCATCGGTTTCCGCCGCCTTGCGCGAGAGCGCCAAGGAATCACCGGTGTGGTGGGCAACGTCTTGGATCTCCGGGATCTGGTAATTATGGGCCAGGATCACGGCATTGCGCTGCTCCGCTAATTCTTTGATCCGCTCGGCCCAGGCCTTACCTGTTTCGGTGTCCGAACCGGCATAAGTGGCAGAGGGCATGACGCCAACATTCGTTTGAGTCACAAGTGCTCCAAAAAGTGATAGTCACGGGAATAAGTGGGGTGTTATAACCGTACTAAACTGTCTGTGTTGAAGACCACTTGCGATGGCCCGTGGCTGGCGGGCGAGGCGGCTAGAGCTCCAGCGATCCTTGGGCGAGGCCGACCGCAGCGATGATGGCGGCCACCAACACCACGATGACGATGGACCACTCAAATCGGTTAAAAAGCTTCTCGCGTCGCGATAGGCGGGTGAGCACATACGGGATAAGTCCCGGCACAACGGCGAGGGCGCCGAAGAGAATATAAACCGGGTCGGCGGCGTAAATCAGCCACAGCGAGTACACAAAGGCCACCAGCGCAATGCCAAAGTGGCGCCGGTTTTCGCGCCTGGGAATATCCGGCCCAGATAGATCGAACCGCGTCCCGGCGTGCGGGTGGGTCACGCCCTTGCCGCGTATCGCTAGCAGCAACAGATACAGCGAGGAGAAGATATAGGGCAGGAGGTACATGATGGTGGCGAGCTGTACCATCGCGGCATAAGACGCCTCGTTGACGTAGAAGACGACGATGAAGATCTGGATGGCGGAGGTGGAAATCAACTGGGCTACCCACGGGGCGCCGGCCACATTGATGGTGCCGATGCGGCGGGGGATTAGGCCATCGATGGCCATCATGACGATGGGCTCAGCGCACAGCATTTGCCAGGAAACGTAGGCACCAAGGACCGAAAGGCATAGGCCAATGGAAATCAGCGCGCCGCCCCAGGGGCCGACGACCTCCGTAAGCACCGAAGCCATGGAGTTATCCGGCAGCGCGGCCAGCTCCTCTTTGGTCATCACGCCAAAGCTCAAGGTGGATACGGAGACCAAGAGCGCCAGCACGGAGAAGAAGCCAATGACGGTAGCGCGGCCGACATCGGTGCGCTTAGCGGCCTGCTTGGAATAGACGGAGGCACCCTCTACGCCGATAAAGACCCAGACGGTAAAGAGCATGATTCCTTGGACCTGCTCAAAGACGCTGGCATTGGAATTTTGGCCCCAGAAATCCAGGGTGAATTTATCCCAGCTAAAGCCGATGAACGCGACCAAGACGATGAAGGCCAGGATGGGGACGATCTTGGCAATCGTGGTTACCAGGTTCATGAAGGCGGCCTGCTGCACCCCGCGGGCCAATACGGCGAAGATGCCCCACGATAGGAGGGAGACGGCGATGGCAGAGGGCCACCTATGGTCGGCATCGAAAAGCGGCAGGTAATGCCCAATCGTATTGAAAAACAGGGTGGCATAACCTACCTGCGCCATCACCGAGCCCAGCCAATAGCCCCAGCCCGAGGTAAAGCCGATGAAATCACCCAGGCCAGCGCGCACATAAGAATAGACGCCGGAATCAAGGTGGGGTTTTCGGTACGCCAAAATCTGGAAGACGAAGGCAACAGACAGCATGCCGATACCCGCCACCAACCAACCGATGAGCATGGCACCTGGGCCCGCCACGGAGGAAATATTTTGGGGTAGCGAAAATATGCCCGCGCCGACGGTGGATCCGATAATCAGCGCGACAAGCGTCCACAACGACACCGAGTGGGACTTATTTTGGCTGGAGGTCATTGGCCTAAAGTACCGCGCCTGCCCCGTTAAAGGGAACTTGAGAAAATACACGGGATAGACTTTGTAGCTATGACAGTCCTGTTGCTCGATGAACGCTGGCCCACCATGATCCCCATGCGCGCCTATGGCAGGTTATATGGACCCGTTCAGTTCACCGGGGAAGTGCCGGTATCAGTGCGGTGGAATTTTTCGGATCTCTTAAGCGGCGATGATGCCACCGGCACCTTGGTCACCACCGATGAACACGATCCAGAAACCCAAGCGCGCATTGCCACCGGCGAGCAGGTCATTAAGGCCGAGTCGCTTGACGATGCCGTGATGCAGGCGCGCAGCGCCATGGCGACGGCCCGGCGCATCGGCGAATGGGAGCGCGAGCAGACCCACGAATCCCTCCTGCCGTACCTAGAAGAAGAGGCAGGCGAATTTGCGGCGGCCGTGCGCCAGCGCGCGCCCGAGGAAGATTTACTCAAAGAGCTTGGGGATATCTTCCTGCAGGTGCTTTTTCACGCCGAGATTTCCTCCTTTTCGCTAGACGATGTCGCCGCTAGTTTCCTGCGCAAGCTGCGCTCCCGCGCGCCGTATCTCTTTGATGGCACGGTGGACATAGTGGGCGTAGAAGAACAAAACCGCCTCTGGGCGGAGGGGAAATCGCGGGAGTAAAAGCCGGCTAAGAGTCTCAGGGACTTTTACGCGCGGCGGGCGCGTGTAGTTATCCGGCGGGGTGAATGTCACTTAGTAGGATGGCTACTCATGAACAGGCTGCTGCGAACAATCGGGGGCTGCGGGCTAGCCGTAGTAATCATCATTGCGCTGGTAATGGGGCTATTTGTATCCAATTCCACCGATGATTCCTCGGTCCCAGATGCCACCCCGCCCGTAGGTGGAAAAGAGGTGGCCAATATCGATGTCAACGCGCCGGGCCGCACGGCCGATAAGCTCACCCACTGGGCATCGGATTTGGCAGAAGCGACCGATATCCCGCCGCAGGCGCTGCGTGCCTATGGCAACGCGGAACTTATCGCTCGGCAGCAGCACCCGGGCTGCAATTTGCGGTGGAATACACTCGCGGGTTTGGGCTTTGTAGAAACCCGGCACGGCACCTATAACGGCAACTGGTTTAAGTCCTCCAAGTTGGATGACAACGGTTACCCGCAGCCGCCGATCGTCGGCATCACCCTGGATGGCTCGAATAACACCGCGCACACTCCGGATACCGATAACGGCGAAATCGACGGCGATACGGAATTTGACCGCGCGGTAGGTCCGTTGCAGTTCATCCCCACCTCGTGGGAGTCCGTCGGCGGCGATGCCAATGGCGATGGCAAGGCCGACCCGAACCAGATCGACGATGCCGCCCTGGGCGCGGCGAACCTCTTGTGCTTTGGTGATAGGGATCTCAGTAACCCGGATCAGTGGGAAGAGGCCATCTTAAATTACAACCAGTCCAGGGAATATCTGGACAAGGTAGCCCACGCGGCCAATGCCTACTCGGTACCGCAACCGGCTCGCTAGCCTCACGCGTTGCGGTTTTCTGGAACAATTGGGCCTGTAACTGAACTAAGTGGCTCAGCGACGAACATCATCTATAAGGAGTGAGTTACAGCATGGCTGGTATCATCCACGCATTTGGACGCGAGATTCTGGATTCCCGCGGTAACCCGACCGTAGAGGCCGAGGTCTTCTTGGAGGACGGCGCCCACGGCGTTGCCGGCGTTCCCTCCGGCGCATCCACCGGTGTGCACGAGGCACACGAGCTGCGCGACGGCGGCGACCGCTACCTGGGCAAGGGCGTGCAGAAGGCCGTAGAAAACATCAACGAGGAAATCGGCGATGAAATCGCTGGCCTCGAAGCTGATGACCAGCGCCTCATTGACCAGGCGCTCATCAAGCTGGACGGCACGGATAATAAGTCCCGCCTCGGCGCCAATGCCATCCTCGGTGTTTCCATCGCTACCGCTAAGGCCGCGGCCGAGTCCGCCGCGCTGCCGCTCTACCGCTACATCGGCGGCCCAAACGCTCACGTTCTTCCCGTTCCCATGATGAACATCCTGAACGGCGGTTCCCACGCTGACTCCGGCGTGGACGTGCAGGAGTTCATGATTGCCCCCATCGGCGCAGAGACCTTCACCGAGGCTCTCAGCATCGGTGCTGGCGTATACCACTCCCTGAAGGCCGTCCTGAAGGACAAGGGCCTGTCCACCGGTTTGGGCGATGAGGGCGGCTTTGCTCCTTCCGTCGATTCCACCCGCGCTGCGCTCGACGTCATCGTTGAGGCCATCAAGAAGGCCGGCTTCGAGCCAGGCAAGGACGTTGCCCTGGCCCTCGACGTCGCTTCCTCCGAGTTCTACGAGGACGGCAAGTACCACTTCGAAGGCGGCGAGCACACCGCCGAGGAGATGTCCAAGGTCTACGAGGAGCTCATCAACGAGTACCCCATCGTGTCCATCGAGGACCCACTGCAGGAAGACGACTGGGAAGGCTACACCACCCTGACCGCCGCTATTGGCGATAAGGTCCAGATCGTCGGCGATGACTTCTTCGTCACCAACCCGGCTCGCCTGCAGGAGGGCATCGATAAGAAGGCAGCCAATGCGCTGCTGGTAAAGGTCAACCAGATTGGTACCTTGACCGAGACCTTCGATGCCGTAGAGCTTGCACACCGCAACGGCTACCGCACCATGATGTCCCACCGCTCCGGCGAGACCGAGGACACCACCATTGCGGACTTGGCTGTTGCCCTCAACTGCGGCCAGATCAAGACTGGTGCCCCGGCCCGTTCCGAGCGCGTGGCTAAGTACAACCAGCTGCTGCGCATTGAGCAGGAGCTTGGCGATGCCGCCGTCTACGCCGGCCGCTCCGCCTTCCCACGCTTCAACGCTTAAGGCCTGGCGGTCTAGTCTAGAAGCTAGACGCCGCTAGGAATTTAGTCCCCGTCGCACCCCGAAAAGGTGCGGCGGGGGCTTGCTCGTTGTGTCACCATTTTCTGTGTAGGGTGGCCGCGAAAGGTCCATTGCGCAGCACCTGTTCCGGGCGCTGAAACCGCCCGAGAAAGTTGGTGAATTTCCGCGCGTGCCACGCCCGTGTTACTGGTGTGGCGGCGCTAGGATAGTAACCCTATGGCACGTGAGAAGAAGACGGAGCGCCGCCGGAGCCGCACTAGGGTTCCGGTGGCCTCGCGTGCTGCGGATATCCGCAAATCCCAGCGGGCGCAGGAAAAGAAGAACCGCAAGCCCGATCGCATGAGCATCGTCGGCATGACCGTCATCGTGGTCTTTGTCTTGTTGATGCTCGTCATCATCGCGGTGCCGCTGCGCAATTACTACCACGGCCGCTCCGAAATTGCCCGGCTCAATGAATCGATTGCCGCGAAGCAGGATGAAAAAGATGCCCTGTTGGAAGAGATCGATAAATATAAATCCGAGGACTATATCAAGCAGGAAGCCCGGCGCCGCTTCGGCGTGGTAGAGCAGGGCGAGACCGCGTACCGCATCCTCGATCCGAATATCCAGCCCGATAACCAGGTCACGACCAATAGCAAGGAGCAGGAGGATTCGCGCCCGTGGTTTGAGGTGCTGTGGGATTCGGTGGCGCAGCCGCCCGAGGAAGAGGCCCCAGCGGGCGAGTCGCATCACCTGCCGATCGAGCCAGCGCCTGAGGAAAGCGGCGATGTGCGATAATTGTTCGCATGACCGTCACTGATGCAGATTTAGCCATCGTTTCCGAGCAATTGGGCCGCACCCCACGCGGCGTGCTGGAGATATCCTTCCGCACGCCGGACGGCCAACCGGCCGTGATTAAAACCTCTCCCAAGCTGCCGGATGGCACCCCATTTCCCACGCTGTATTACCTCACCGATCCCCGCCTCACCGCGGAAGCCTCCCGGTTGGAGGTCGCCCACGTGATGAAGTGGATGGAGTCCCGCTTAGCCGAGGACAAAGAGCTCGCCGCGGACTATCACCACGCCCACGAGCACTTCTTGGCCAAGCGCAACAAGATTGAGGACTTGGGCACTGATTTCTCTGGCGGCGGCATGCCCGAGCGGGTGAAGTGCCTGCACGTGCTCATCGCCTATGCGCTTGCCGAAGGCCCACAGCACTTCCGCCTCGGCACCGAGGCCGTGGCCATGGCGGCCGACCACGGTAAACTGCGCGGGACGGCGATTCCGCAGGACTGGCCCACGGTGGAAGATCTGGGCATTGACCTAGCGGAGTTCGATTTTTCCAACGCGGAATAGGAGTAAGACATGACCCGCGTGGCAGCCATTGACTGCGGTACCAATTCCATTCGCCTGTTAATTTCTGAGATCGATGAAGACGGCAAGGTGCGCGATATTACCCGCACCATGGAAATCATTCGCCTGGGCCAAGGCGTGGATGCAACGGGTGAAATTGCCCCCGATGCCTTAGAACGCGCCCGCGTGGCCTTGGAGGGCTATGTGCGCCAGATGAAGTTTGAAAAGGTTACCCGCGTGCGCATGGTGGCAACCAGTGCCACCCGCGATGCGAAGAACCAGCAGGAATTTTTCGATATGACCGCCGAGCTTTTGGGTCAGATCCAATCCGGCGCAAAGGCGGAGGTTATCTCCGGCGAAGAAGAAGCACTCCTGTCCTTCAACGGCGCGGTAGCCGATATGGAGCCGGACCGCGGCCCCTTCTGCGTCATTGACTTGGGCGGCGGGTCCACCGAATTCGTCGTGGGCACCGCCGATGAAGAGATTCTAGGTTCGCACTCCGCGTACATGGGCTGCGTGCGGCTGACCGAACGCATCATGCGCACCGACCCGCCCACAGAATCAGAAATCGAGATCGCCTCCGAATACGTGGCAGAGCGCATGGGCGAGGTGGAAAAGATCGTCCCCATGTCCAAGGCACGCACCATCGTGGGCTGCGCGGGTACATTCACCACGCTATCCGCCCTGGCCCAGGGCCTAGAGCGCTATGACCCCGATGCGATCCACGGCTCGGAGCTGCGTTTTGATGCCCTGCGGGTGCTGCTCAAGCAACTCGTCAGCATTCCCTCGGAGGAACGCGCCCTCAATCCGGTCATTCACCCAGGCCGCGCCGATGTCATCGGCGGTGGGGCAGTAGCCGTTGAGGGAATCATGCAGCTTATCGAGCGAACCAGCGATGCACGTAGCTTCTTCATCAGCGAAAAAGACATCCTAGACGGCATCATTGCAGGTCTGGTTAGTGAATCCACCCCTCATTAACTCTTTTTAGGAATAGTGTCCTACACTATTCCTTGCACCCCGCCCCCATAGCCCAATCGGCAGAGGCAGTCGACTTAAAATCGATTCAGTGTGGGTTCGAGTCCCACTGGGGGCACGTTGTGAAGTCTCGAGACACCGCTCCTAAGGTGTCTCGAGATTTTTCGTATGGCTGAGCCTAGCGTTTCAACTGGCAGGGTAGACTGTGCCTGTTGGCATGCGACTCGCGCACCTCATCTGCGAGTCAAAGACGCGTGCAGCACAAGCCCGCCGGCTCACAGCTCCTTGTCTGGACCTGCGTCAACAATTTTAGGCTGTACGGTTTTCCGGTTGTGGCCGTCGATGGCAATTCCGACTGCGATGAATGCAGGGATGAAAAATGCGCTAGCGCCCGCCAGCGTCATGATGATTGCTGTGGCAATGGAAATGAGTGTAAATCGCAAGATATTCCTTCACTTTCAGCTGAAGTATGACTGTCTAGGCACACGAGGATTAGCTCATGAAGAAGATGCCTCTTTTAAGTTTATATCGAAACTGCGGATAGTAAATCCGCGGTGCACCTGACAGGGTGTGATGGCTAGCGAAATATTGATAGCAGAGCGGCAGGAAATAGGGCCGCTAGAGCCCTGGAGGAGCTGTTCACCATAGTGGACCGCCTTGTAGTCAGAAAATCCTTGGCAATCAGCTGTGGTTCTACGCCGAGAACCTTTCCGGCGGCTCACCCGACACGAGAGCAAGTTCCTAGCAACAAAACTCGGGACAGGTCACAGGAGGGGCCGGTCCAGCAATAAATTTCTTGGAATCTTGAACAAATTATTCTAAATGAGGAACTTTGTGAGGCGTGATGACGTTGATCTACATGAGAAAGATGATTCGTACATCACTGAGAAAGGACAACCGTGCGTTCAAGCAATCCGGTTATGACCTCGCTGACTGAAACTAGCCAGCAGCAGAACCCCGGCTCCGGCTACGCGAGCGAAGCCCCTCGCCCCATGACCGTGGATGACGTCGTCACCAAGACGGGCATCACCCTCGGCATCATTATCGTGGCCGCTGCTATCAACTTCTACCTAGGCACCATGAACCCGGGCACCGCCATGATGCTTATGCTGGTCGGCGGTATCGGCGGATTCATCACCGTACTCGTGGCCTCCTTTGGCCGTAAGTGGGGTTCCCCGGCTGCGACCCTCATCTACGCAGTATTCGAAGGCTTTTTCGTTGGTGGCTTCTCCTTCGTCTTCGCCAACAGCACCATCGGTGGTTCTAATGGCATGGCACTGATTGGCCAGGCAATCGTCGGCACCATCGGCGTGTTCATCGGCATGCTGATCGTCTACAAGACTGGTGCAGTAAAGGTCACTCCAAAGTTCACTAAGATTTTGGTCGGCCTCATTGCAGGTGTCGCGGTGATGGCTCTCGCTAACTTCTTGGGTGCCATCTTCTTCGATTTCAACCCGCTGCGCGATGGTGGCCCCCTCGCCATCATCTTCTCCTTGGTCTGCATTGTCTTGGCCGCTCTGTCCTTCCTGACTGACTTTGACCAAGCAGACCGCCTTATCCGTGCCGGTGCTCCTGCCAAGCAGGCATGGGGCGTAGCCATTGGCTTGGCCGTGACCTTGGTCTGGCTCTACACCGAAATCCTTCGCCTGTTGAGCTACGTTCAGCGCAACTAAGCCTCTCCGCGCTTTCGGCCCGCACTTCGGTGCGGGCCATTTTTGTGTTTTCCTTTGGCTTACGGGCGTGTAATTATTGGGGTAATTCAGGGGGTATTAAGTCGTTCTTTAGGTTTTAAGCGGGTAGGAGCGGGGATTCAGGTTTAAGACAGCTAATGAGCAGCTAATTTCACCATTTGAAAAGATTTAAATGTGGCGAATGAGACTAATGAGATAGTTAAAAATTGACTAATTTGCGCTCTCAACGAGAAATTCTTGCACGATTGATGCATGCTATGTGGCGGGAACGGGAAACCGGAAGGTAGAGAGTTCTCTCCTCTATTTTCTTCTCGTTCCAGCTCGTCTAAAGGGAGTAACCGAAGGATTGTTGTGAAACGTCAGGCAACCGTAGCAGCGCTGGTAGTCAGCTCGGTCGCGCTGAGTGGCTGCGCTGCGGAAGTCGGCTCGAAGAGCGCATCAGAAGATGCCGCGATGACGGCAGAAACTGATGGCACTAGTTCAGTCGATGGCGCAGGTGATGCCAACGGGAGCCAGGGGGATGATGTGGAAGACAATCCGGGGGATTCGGAACACCCCGAAGGCGAGCATTCGAGGGCCGGCGCCGGTCTTCGGGGGGAGACCGGCGCCACGGGAGATGAGGATTCCGGGGCACTACCGCCACCGGGAGAATTTGATCCTGCTGATCCAGATTTCGAGCTATTCGATCCATGTACGGAGATTCCACCGGACAGGCTACAGGCGGCGGGGATCGGGACTCCTATTGGGAAGACTCGGAAAACCTCCGGTTCCGTCATATGCACCTTTGAGTTTCAAGATGACCAACGTCGAGGAGGAGTAGTTGGATTGTCTGGAATGATAAGTTCCACTCCATTTGATGATTCATCGAACTGGGAAGAAAGTTCAAATGAAAATTCTTCAAAGTTTGGAGGCATTGAAGAAAACGAACTTTTTGGAGATATGTTTTGTACCGTAATTCAAAAGACAGTCCGAGGAGTTATACGAGTCAATTACTCAGGATTTAGTTCTGATGAAAATTACGAAGAAAAGTGTTCAATAGCTAGCGGAGTACTAGCGAATCTTTAGGAAAGACAATCGGGGGAATTATGAAGATCAGTAGTGAAAGTCTACTAAACACTGCCATGGAAACAGAGTTTCTAGGAACGGAACTTATGGGGGCGGTTGGGAACGCTCAGTCGCCGTTGGATTCGGCGTTTTCACCTGTCAGTGGAATCGACCACGTGGGGGCGATCCACCAGCGAATCCTTGAAACAGATCCCGGTTCCGCAAGTAATTCTCTAAGAGCTTTCTCAGAGCAATTGAAATGGCTCTACGACAGTCTCGCCCGAGAAGCTCGAGGCTTTGAAGCCCAAGAAACTGCAAATAGTAGGGCGATGGATATCGCTGATGCGGGTGGTGAGATTGGCGTTGAATCGATGCCGATTATGGACCAGCCAGAGCCGGGATATAGCCCCTTCGCCTTTACTCCTCCGGTAGTTAACGTCGGCACTTCGATTACAAAGCTGGCGACGGACTTGATGTCAACGCAGATTTGGAGCGTTTCTGAAGCTAATGCGCGTTGGGCGTCGTTAGGTTCTGAGGTTCGGGAGATCGTGAGCGGGCTTGAAGAAGCCGCGGGGTCCTTGGAAAGTGAGAATGACAGCGAAACCACGTCGCGGGCGGCAGCGAAGATTAGGGAAGTCGCGGCCTCGGGAAAGCACTTTGTGGCCAATGCCGCAGCAATGGGGGAAAAGCTTACTGGTTTCCACTCGCGGTTGATGATGATTCAGCCTTCGGCGATGGCCATGGCGATGGATATTATGAAGATCCCGGACCCAGCGAAGCGAAGAATCGCAGAGAAGGCAGCGTTGGCAAAGCTGCAGCCGGACCTCCAGAGGTTTGCCATTGACGCAATGCCCAATCAACATCCGCTGATGGAACAGTCGCCGGCCTCTGGAGGCGGCGGCGTAGATGCTGGTTTGTCAGGCGTAGAGGGCGATGGCCAGAAATATAACACCGACAATGTCGTCTGGCCGCGTGCAATTCAGGAAGCTATTGCCCGCGGCGATGTGGGCCCGGGAAACTTTGACGTGGCTAATGGTACGGTCCACGATTTGGAATCCGTCGGCATGACTCCAGAGGAAACCGCCGCGTTCCAGGAGCAATTGCATGCAGATGGCAGAAGGGCGCTTTCTGAGCTAGGCGTGGGCGACGGAATAGATATTAATGGTCGCGATGTCGCAACCAGTGGGGCCTCACTTCCTGGGGCGACGGCATCGCATGGCCACTTAGGATCTATGCCAACCGCAGGTGCCGCTCCCGGTACCGCGGGTATTGGTGCTGGATCTGGCAGCGGTAGCGGTGGACTCGGTTCTACCGGGATGGGAGCACCGCTTGGTGCTGGACGTGGAACAGGTTCTGGTACTGGAGCCGGATCCGGGGTAGGCACAGGAACCGGTATTGCCGGTGCAGCGGGTGGTCCTGGACTCGGCGGGCGAACTGGACGCGGAAACGCTGGTGCGCTTCGTGGTGGTGGATTCAATTCGCTGGCCGGGCTCGGCAGCGGGGCCATCGGTACGGGCGGAAAGCCTGGTTCTGGAGCAGGAGGAAATATGGGCGCACTGGTAAATTCCGCCCCTGGATTGGGCGCTGGCGGAACCGCTGCGCGCGGCGGAGCAGGCTTACGCGGTGGTGCCGGTGAGGGGGTCGGCGCCCGCGGCGTGGGAGGCGCGCTTCCTCGGGCCGCAGGAGAAGCCGCTGGCAATAGCAGCGGCGGTAACGGTAGCCGCGGACACCTCGAAAGGGGCGCTGCGCGTGAAGCTGTGGTGCGCGGGGGAGGTGCAGCCAATAGCGCAGGTGCTAAATCCGGTGCCGGGAGACCGGCTGCTGGCATGCGGGCCTTTGCACCAATGATGGGAACCCGGGGTCAGGGAAATGACAAAAACCGGGTGAAGGCGGTAACCACGCAGGTTGAGCGCGATCCGAATAAGCGGGATCTGTTGGGCGAGCCGCCGGCGGTCGTGCCAGGGGTCATCGGCAATTGGGCGCGAGAATCCTAGGTAGTGAATTGGGGAAAGAAAAAGGGCTGAAGGAAAGTATCCTTCAGCCCAATTCTTTTGTTTTTATTGCGGCAGTTGCGTCGCGGTAGCGTTTGGCAGCTGCTCAGGTTCCTCGACCCCGTTCTGCAGGCCCTCCGGATCCACGCCAGGCTCGGTGGTAGCAGCAGAGGAAGACGTCTCAGCATTCTTCTGTGCCGGTGCCTCGCCGGTAAAGGTCGATGCGTTGTCGATCTTGCCGGATTCAGAATCCTGCTCGTTCGGCGGGTGGCAGGCGGCCAAGGAAAGGCCGGCGGTAAATACTAATCCAGCGGTGGCGAAACGGGAGAATTTCTTCATGGGGATGTGCTCTTTCTCCAGAGTAGTGAAGGCGGTAGTGGGGTGGACGGAGGAAATTAGGACTCGCGCGGGGTGGCAGCCTTGGCGGAATCGTATGGGGCAGCCGACTCGATGGTCACCGAGATGGTCTTACCGTTTGGCGCGGAATACTCGCGGGTTTCGCCCTCCTGTGCACCGATGATGGCGGCGCCCAGCGGGGACTGCTCGGAGTAGGTTTCCAGGTCCTTGTTATCGGTCGCAGCGGCGCGGGTACCGATGAGGAAGGTTTCCTTATCGTCCTTGTTGCCGTTGTAGTACACGTGAACGACGCTGCCGGTGTAGGCAACGCCTTCCTGCATGGTGCCACGCTCGGTGGTGGAGTTAGCCAGCAGCTCAGAAATCTGCTTGATGCGGGCCTCTTCCTGGTCCTGCATCTCGCGGGCGGCATCGTAGCCGGCGTTTTCTTTCAGGTCGCCCTCTTCGCGGCGCTCATTGATTTCCGCCGCAACCTCAGGGCGGTGATCGATGAGTTCCTGCAGCTCGGTCTCGAGCTTTGCCTTGGTTTCTGGGGTGATGTACTGCTTTTGCTGCTCAGCCATTCTAAAACCTTCCGTGCTGTGGAATAGTGGTCAAAGTCCCGCGATGATGGCGGGACCGAAGTTAAGTATGCAACCAGGCAAATGCCCAGTTCTAGGCTGTACAAATCCTAGCACATGGGGCTAGCGACTTTCCGCGTAGTCGGGATTGTCCATATCCAGGTAATCCGGGATATTGCCGGAGCAGCCGTAGGCGCCACCGGCGACGGCGCGGGCATTGGTGGGGACATCGACAGCAATGCGGTGGGTTTCATTTCCGCCGGCAGGAACGGCGAATTCGCGGCGGCCCACCTCGGATTTGGAGTAATCGTAGGCCTGCACGATGCAATAGGCGTCTTCATCGGTGTGATTGCGGGTCACATCGACCCAGACGCGCGTGGTGTCATCACTGAGAACCTCCTGGGTGACCATAGAGATCTGCGCATTGACGGATTCTTTTTCCCGAAAATACTGGAAACCGTAGTAAAGAAGGGTGACGAGCATGGCGGCGAAAATCAACACCAGCGCCTTATTGGTCCAGCTACCAGAGTTCTTTTGTGATTTATCGCGCGAGCCGTAGCGCGCGGCGGAGCGAGAATTTCCGGCGGAAGTCATAGCCCTACTTTAACCGAGGAGTACCATTTTCCCATTATCTACTAAGATAGTGATCTGTTCTAAAAGCTAGTTTTAAAGGGGATGGATTTTCAGTGAGCGACTTTCGCCTCCTAGCAATCCACGCACACCCGGACGATGAATCCTCCAAGGGTGCTGCGACTACGGCCCGTTACGCTGCAGAAGGTGCGGATGTAATGGTGCTGACCTGCACCGGTGGTGAACGCGGTGACATTATTAACCCGGCTATGGACCGTCCTGGTGTTAAGGAAAACATGGCTGAGGTACGCCGCGAGGAAATGGCTAAGGCAGCCCGCGCGCTTGGGGTCCA
Organism: Corynebacterium sp. KPL1986; assembly: GCF_000477975.1. Classification (NCBI taxonomy): domain Bacteria; kingdom Bacillati; phylum Actinomycetota; class Actinomycetes; order Mycobacteriales; family Corynebacteriaceae; genus Corynebacterium; species Corynebacterium sp. KPL1986. The sequence goes on from NZ_KI515719.1 coordinate 176,163, forward strand.
ACACCAGTGGTTAGGCCACGTAGATTCCGGCCTGCCAGATCCTGAGGAAGGCAAGAGCATGGAAGACCTCTTGCCGGAAGGCTGCTTTGCCCTGATGGGCGATGATGCAGCGGCTCAGGAAATGGTGCGCGTTATTCGCTCGTTCCGCCCGCAGGTCATCATTACCTATGACGAAAATGGCGGCTATCCGCACCCGGATCACCTTATGGTTCACCGAGCATCCATGATTGCGTGGGACAAATCAGGCGACCCTGACTACCACCCAGAATTGGGAGAGCCCTGGGAGCCGCTGAAGCTGTATTACTCGCATGGCTTTGTGTACCAACGCATGAAGATGTTCCACGATCTCCTCCTTGAGGAGGGAAAGCCCAGCCCGTATGGCCCTATGCTGGCGCGTTGGGATACTGCTTTCGGCGATATTATGGCTCGCGTTACCACGCAGGTGGAGTGCGCCGATTACTTCCAAAACCGCGACGATGCGCTGCGGGCGCACGCGACGCAGATCGATCCGGCCGGTGCATTCTTGGCCACCTCCGTGGAGGTCCAGCAGCGTCTGTGGCCGACGGAGGAGTTTGAGCTAGCTAAGACTCGAGTATCGACCTCGCTGCCGGAAAATGATTTATTTGCGGGCATTGAAAAGAACGAGGAGACTTAAAATATGAGCGTCTATGACTCCCTTTTCCTTGCTGCGCACGATGTCACTGTTCGTGCGCAAGGCACAGAAGGTGCTGAGGGCGGACCAATGGGCCCTGAGTTTGGTAAGGCTTCGCCCATCGGGCTGCTTATCTTGGCCATCTTGGGCGTTGCCGTGCTGGTAGCGGGCTGGAACTTCCACCGCCGCTTTTCGCGCTTTCGCCGGCGTACCATGTTCGCTGAGGACCACGGAATCGATCCATTTGATGAGGAAGCTGTGGATGCTGCGCTCAAGGAAGCTGGCCTTTACGATAACCGCAAGAAGTCGATTTTCTAGCCGGCTGGAGTAAACAACGTGACATTTCTCAAGCGGCTGATGTACCCCTTGTATGAAGCGCGCCTCGTGCGGCTTATCAAGGGCAGGCCACAGCCGAAGCACGTGGCGATCATGGCTGACGGCAACCGCCGCTGGGCGCGGGAAGCCGGGTTTACTGATATTAGCCATGGCCACCGCCAGGGTGCGAAGAAAATCGGAGAGATGATCGCGTGGTGTCGCGATACCGATATTGAGGTAGTCACCATCTACCTCTTATCCACGGAGAACTTGAAGCGCAGCCAGCAGGAAGTGCAGCTGCTTTTTGACATCATCTCAGATGTGGTCACGCACCTGTCCCGGGGAGATTTGGATTGCCAGGTGCGCCTTGTAGGCAACTTGGATTTATTGCCCGCGCCGGTAACCCAGCGTATGGTCGATGCCGCCGAGGAAACCAAGGATAACCAGGGCGTCATCGTCAATGTGGCTGTGGGCTACGGTGGGCGCCAAGAAATCGTTGATGCCGTCCAAAAATTGGTGCGCAGCGAGGCCGAAAAGGGTACCAGCGCGGCCGAGATGGCGGAGCGAGTTACCGCAGACTCGATCACAGAACACCTGTATACCAAGGGCCTGCCGGATCCGGATTTGGTGATCCGCACCTCCGGTGAGCAGCGCCTTTCCGGGTTCCTGCTGTGGCAAGCGGCCTATTCAGAAATCTGGTTCACCGATACCTATTGGCCGGCGTTCCGGAAGGTAGACTTCCTGCGCGCGCTGCGTGATTATTCCCAGCGTTCGCGCCGCTTTGGCAAGTAGCGGCTAAATTTTTCGCATTCGTACCTTTTCAACGAGGTGATGCGAGCCCTTTTTCAATACCAACGAGGCGCGCACGCGGGTGGGCAGGATGTTTTCTACCAGGTTCGGCAGGTTAATGGATTGCCAAATTTCGCGGGCTTGGGCGCGCGCCTGCTCATCATCCATATCCGCATAGGCGGCGAAGTGCGCATTCGGCCGGCGGAATTCGGTATTGCGCAGCGTGAGGAAGCGATCGATGTACCACTGCTCAATATCGTCCGTGCGGGCATCGACGTAGACGGAGAAATCAAAGAGATCCGCAATGGTGAGGGTGGGGCTGGTCTGAAGGACGTTGAGGCCCTCCAAAATCAGAATATCGGGCTGGTTGACCTCTTGGTAGCGATCTTTGACGATGTCATAGGTGATATGCGAATACAGTGGCGCCTTGACCACGGGCTTTCCGGACTTGACGTCGGTGACAAAGCGCATGAGCGCGCGGCGGTCATAGGATTCGGGAAAACCCTTGCGCTTCATTAGACCGCGCTCTTTAAGCGTTTGGGTGGGAAAGAGGAATCCGTCCGTGGTAACCAGATCCACCTTCGGATGCGAGTCCCAGCGCTGCAAGAGCACCTGGAGGAGGCGGGCGGTGGTGGATTTACCCACGGCCACGGAACCGCCCACGCCAATGACGAAGGGCACGTGCGTGGGCGGGTTGCCCAAAAAGGCCTCGGTGGCGGCGGTGAGCTGCTGCCGGGCGGTGACCTGCATGTGGATAAGGCGGGAGAGGGGGAGATAGACGTCTGCGACCTCGTCCAAATCAATGCGGTCACCGATGCCGCGAAGTTCTTCAAGCTCGTTTTCTGTCAGCACCTGCGGCATCGATTTGCGTAGTTCACGCCAGGTTTCACGGTCAAAGTCGAGGTAGGGGCTCGAATCCAGGTTGCGCGCCATGGCTTAATTGTCGCACGCCGTAACAAGGGAATGAAAAATTTGCCCCCTGTAAGGTAGCCGAAAGGTTATGATATGTAATGGCTCATACTGCTTCCTACCGAGAAGAGGACTAGTCTTATATGGCTTCTTTCAATACTGACCTGCGCGATCTTGACCCAGATGTTTTCGGCGCTATCCAGGGAGAAATTTCCCGCCAGCGCGAGACCCTGGAAATGATCGCCTCTGAGAACTTCGTGCCGCGCGCTGTCTTGCAGGCACAGGGTTCTGTCTTGACTAATAAATACGCCGAGGGCTACCCGGGGCGTCGTTACTACGGCGGCTGTGAGCACGTCGACGTCATTGAGGATCTTGCCCGCGACCGTGCGAAGGCGCTCTTCAACGCGGAATTTGCCAACGTGCAGCCACACTCCGGCGCGCAGGCTAATGCCGCGGTCCTGGCCAGCATCGCGGAACCGGGCGATAAGATCCTCGGCCTGTCCTTGGCCCACGGTGGGCACCTGACCCACGGCATGAAGCTGAACTTCTCCGGCAAGCTTTACGATGTCGCAGCCTACGGCGTGGACCCAGAGACCATGCGCGTGGACATGGATAAGCTGCGCGAGCAGGCAATTAAGGAGAAGCCAAAGGTTATCATCGGCGGTTGGTCCGCCTACCCGCGCACCCTGGATTTCGCGGCCTTCCGCGAAATCGCCGATGAGGTGGGCGCTTACCTGTGGGTTGATATGGCTCACTTCGCGGGCTTGGTTGCCGCGGGCCTGCACCCGAACCCTGTCGAGCACGCCGATATCGTTTCCACCACCGTGCACAAGACCTTGGGCGGTCCGCGCTCCGGCATGATCTTGGCCAAGCAGGAATACGCAAAGAAACTGAACTCCAATGTCTTCCCCGGCCAGCAGGGTGGACCGCTGATGCACGCGGTGGCGGCAAAGGCCATTTCCATGAAGATTGCGGCCAGCGAGGAATTCAAGGAGCGCCAGGAGCGCACCCTCGAGGGTGCCCGCATTCTGGCTGATCGCCTCTTGGCGGAAGATACACAGGCAGCTGGCGTCGACGTCGTCTCCGGCGGCACCGATGTCCACCTCGTCCTGGCGGATCTGCGCAATTCGCAGCTCGATGGTCAGCAGGCAGAAGATCTCCTGCACCAGGTAGGAATCACCGTCAACCGCAATGCGGTCCCGAACGATCCTCGCCCGCCGATGGTCACCTCGGGCCTGCGCATCGGCACCTCCGCCTTGGCCACTCGTGGCCTCGATGCGGAAGCCTTCACCGAGGTTGCCGATGTCATCGGTACCGCCTTGGCGCAGGGCAATAATGCCGATGTCGAGGCACTTCGCCGGCGCGTCGATAAGATCGCCGAGGACTACCCGCTGTATGAGGGCCTCGAGGACTGGAAGCTGGTTTAGTCCTTATCTTCTAAAGAATCCTCTGCGGCGTCCTTGTGGACGTCGTGGCCGCGAGCCTGCGCCAGCGTGGCGCGGGCTTGCTGCAGCCACTCCGGCTGCTTTTCCAAAAGCTCGCTGATTTCCGCGGTGGTCAGCGGCTTATCCATGTCATTCTTCTTTAGCGCGGTAACGGAAATGCCCAGTTTGTGGGCAACTTCCTGCCGGGGGTGGGGGCCTTTGCGGCGCAGCGTTTGCAGCCACTGCGGGGGATTGTGCTGCAGCTCGCGCAGTTCCTCGTGGCTTACTGCACTATTTTGAAATTCCTCGGGGGCGGCGGGCAGATAGATATTTAGCTTCTTAGCGGCGGTCTGCGCGCGCATCGCGGTACCGGACGGTTGCTGTTGGTTATGTTGTTCACTCACGGTTTAACCGTAGCACTTTCAGTAGACTGTGCTCCATGCTGCGCTTAGCCTTTGTTACCGGTACGCAACCTGGAAAATGGTTTCAGAGATTTCAGGACAATACTGCCCACGGCGGTTTATCCACCGTCGATGCGGATGACGGCATGGCGGAATTGCTCGCCGGGCACGCGGATGTGGCGCTGACCCGCTTGCCAGATGCGCGCCTGGATGACTCCTTCCACGTGGTCCGCCTCTATGAGGAGGCCCCCGGCGTTGCGGTTCCAAAGGACTCCGTCTATGCGGAGGTGGGCGAGGCGCTGGCGCTTGCCGATGTCTCCGATGAACACCTCAACTACCGCCTCACCGATGCCGGTGAGGTCGATATCGCCGCCGTGCGCGAGGCCCTGCAGGTGGTCGCGGCCAATGTGGGCATCGCCATCGCACCGCTGCCGCTGCTAAAAATCCTCAGCAAGAAACAGGTGGTTCCGCTTGCGCTGAAGGGCAGCGAGGTGCCGGTCACCGAAATTGCCTTGGTCTGGCGAAAGGCGGAGGATAGCGAGGCAATTCAGGACTTTGTGGGCATCGCTAAGGGGCGTACCGCCCGCTCCTCTAGGCAGGAAAAGCCGAAGCGCACGGCCCGTGAAAAAGCTAAAGCCAAACAGTCTCGAAGGATTGTTAACAATCCGTTACAAAAACAAAAGAAACGCCCTAAGCAGCGCAAACGGCGATGAACTGAAGCCTGAACCGCGCAAACCTCGGTGCACAGAGTGGCGGCATAGTGCACTTGGGGTCTACGGTGGGCTGCGCTCGCCTCAACGGCGGCCTAAAACTACAGTGAACTAATTTTCGGCTGAAAATCGAAAGGTAGATCTAGAAATGCGCAAGATGACTCGTCGTATCGCAGGTGGCTTCGCGGCCGCAACCCTCTCCGTTGCTCTCGTTGCATGCTCGGATGCAGAGGACGCCGCCGATGACGCAAAGGATGCCGCTGGCTCCGTAGCCGCAGACGCCTCGGATGCTGCTGGTTCTGCCGCATCCGATGCCACCGATGCCGCTGGTTCCGCTGCCGCAGAGGCAACCGGCTCTAAGGACGATAATGCAGAGGGCGCCAAGGGCGATACCCAGACCATCACCACCGCAAATGGCGAGGAAGAAGTTCCGGCTGACCTCGCCGCCGCCATCGAGGAAAAGCAGGCTGAGTGGGGCGACGTGCAGAGCGTAGAGTCCTCCGATAAGGGCACCCTGGCTACCTTCGAGGGTGGCAAGTACTTGGTCTACTCTGAGGAGACTGGCGCACAGCCGGTCATCGGCAAGATTGCTGAGACCTGGGTCAACGAGGGCGGCCTCGACGCCTCCGTTGGCCTGCCTACCAACCCAGAGGCTGACGCAACCGACGCAAACGGCTGGACCCAAGAGTTTAGCAACGGCACCATCTCCTGGACCGAGGGTGAAGACGGCCAATTCAAGGCTGATATCGAGGCCTAAAGGCTAAAATTCGGCGCCTGCCCAAGCGGCACGCCGAACACTCTCGTCACTTTCCCTGCGGGTTTTCCCGCAGGGATTTGTCGTTTTCTTAAAGTTCATCTTCCACCCATGTGATTTCAACCTTGGGTGCTTAGGTTGGGTGGCAACCCCTAAAGGATCGCGATCATTAGCGGTCCTGGGGGAGATAGACAAGGAAGAACAGCTTTCTACCGTTTCGCAAAGGAAGATTCCTGCCACCATGACTCGCCCCTCTGTACTTTCTACTCCACTAGGCACCACGGAAAATGACGTCGCTACCAAGACCTACGTCCTTGATACCTCGGTCTTATTATCTGACCCGTGGGCGCTGCGAAAATTCGCCGAACACGAGGTCGTCCTTCCCGTCGTGGTTATCTCTGAATTGGAAGGAAAACGTCATCACCCGGAGCTTGGCTGGTTCGCCCGCCAAGCTCTTCGCTTTTTGGAAGAGCTGCGCGCTACCTATGAGGCGCTTGACCAACCCGTTCCGGTCAACGTGGCCGGCGGTACCTTGCGGGTAGAGCTCAACCACCAAGATCAGTCGCTCTTGCCGGCCGCATTCCGCGGTCCGGAAGGAGACCACCGCATCTTGGCCTGCGCCTTGAACCTCGCGCACGAGGGCAAGGACACGGTCCTAGTGACCAAGGACGTACCGCTGCGCGTTAAGGCCGGCGCCGTAGGCGTGCAGGCCGATGAATACCACGCCCAGGATGTCATTTTGACCGGGTACTCCGGTATGGCCACCGCCTATACCACCACGGATGTCATCGATGCCCTCTACAGCGATGGGGAAGTGCTGCTCGATGGGGCCGTCACGGACGATGACACCCCAGTGGAAGACCTGCCGGTGCACTGCGGCATCACCTTGGTTGCCGGAGCGCAATCTGCCCTGGGCCGCATCATGCCGGACGGGGCGATGCGCCTGGTACGCGGCGATCGAAATGCCTTTGGCCTGCAGGGTCGTTCGGCGGAACAGCGCATCGCCCTCGATCTCCTGTTGGACCCGGAGGTTGGCATCGTGTCCATCGGCGGTAGGGCAGGCACCGGCAAATCCGCGCTGGCCTTATGCGCCGGCTTGGAGGCGGTCTTAGAGCGCGGTGAGCACCGCCGCATCGTGGTCTTCCGGCCCATGTACGCCGTCGGCGGGCAATCGCTGGGGTACCTGCCGGGCTCCGAATCAGAGAAGATGAACCCGTGGGCCCAGGCGGTCTATGACACCTTGGAAGGTCTAGTCTCTGACAATGTCCTGGAGGAGATCCACGAGCGTGGGCTCATCGAGGTCCTGCCACTGACCCATATTCGCGGCCGTTCTTTGCACGATGCCTTCGTTATCGTGGACGAGGCGCAGTCGCTGGAGCGCAATGTTTTGCTTACCGTGCTCTCGCGCTTGGGGGAAGGCTCGCGAGTAGTACTCACCCATGACGTTGCCCAGCGCGATAACCTGCGGGTGGGCCGCCACGATGGGGTACAGGCGGTCATCGAAAAGCTCAAGGGCCATGAGCTCTTCTCACACATTACCCTTCAGCGTTCGGAGCGCTCTGCCATTGCGGAGCTGGTAACGGATCTGTTGGAGGGCAATGGCTAAGGGGAGGGATGAAAGCGTGTTCGCAGACAGCGAATTTAATCAAATTTATATGGCAAAAATCACCCAAGACCAGTAATAATGGTGCCTATGAGCGAGAACGCCAAGCAAACGTCTGCGGACGAAAAGAAAAAGGATTTCCGTATCCGGCCCTTCACGTCGGCCGATTACCCGCAGATGCGGGAGATCTACGAGCAGGGCCTGCAAACCGGCCATGCCACCTATGAGACCCGTTCCTTGACCTACGAGGAGTTTACGAATTCCAAGATCATGGCTTCGGTGCACGTAGCCGTTGAGGCGGACGATGATTCCAAGGTATTGGGGTGGGTTTCGGCCGCCCCGATTTCCTCGCGCACCGTCTTCCACGGCGTCGTGGAGGATTCCATCTACTTGGGATCTGATGCCCAAGGCCGTGGCATTGCCGGGGCCTTGCTCGATTGCCTCATTGAGGTGTGCAAGGACCTGCACAAGTGGGCCATTCACTCCTGGATCTTCCCAGAAAATGAAGGCTCTGCGGGCCTTCACAAGTCCCGCGGCTTTGAAAAGGTCGGCACCTACTCCCACATGGCCAAGATGACCTATGGCGAGTTGGCCGGTCAGTGGCGCGATACCGATGTCTACGAACTCCTGCTTCCCAAGCCGGAGGAAAAGAACCGCTAAATACAACCGTGCCTCGTAACCACGAAGGCCGTAGCGCTGCCGAGGGAATTAATAATCTCGGTCGCTACGGCCTTTGGTCGTTTTCTACTTCGCGAGGCCGCCGGTTGGGTAGGCGAGGGCGGACTCGATGGGAGCATCGGCAAGCGGCAGGCTTTCGCGCAGCGCATGCAGCTCCCCTAATCGATCGTCTCCTTCAGGCGCTCTTCGCGCAGGGGAAGCAGGACGAGTAGGGCGACGATGACGAGCGGAACCATCAGCGCGATGACCGGGGTGAGGCCATCGTTATAGGAATTGAGGATCGCTTGCTCGAGGGGCTCTGGCAGGGAAGAGACCATATCCGGGGTGAGGCTATTGGCATTGCCATTGGCGCTATTGAACTTCTCAGCATAGGCCGCGCCCTCGGGGCCCAGCTGCTGGATGGCCTGCGGCAGGCGGTTGGCCATCTCATCCTGCATGTTGTTGATGAACATGGAACCAACCAGGGAAGCGCCCAGGGCAGAACCGATCTGGCGGAAGAAGTTATTCGCCGCGGTAGCCGTGCCCACCTGGGACAGTGGGAAGGAGTTCTGAACAATGAGCACGAGCACCTGCATGACCATGCCCAGGCCAATGCCGAAGGCAAGGAATTCGAAGCCGAGCTGAATGAGGGACGTGTCTACCGATAGGCGGGACATCCAGAACAGGGCGCCTGCGGTAATGGCTAGGCCGACAAGCGGGTAAATCTTGTAGCGGCCGGTGCGGGCGATGATGAAGCCGACGCCGGTAGAGGTGCCGATAAGGCCAATCATCATCGGAATCATCATCAGGCCAGCGCTGGTGGGCGATAGGGTATGGACCATCTGCAAGTAGGTGGGCATATAGCCCAGCACCCCAAACATGGCCAGGCCCAAGATGACGCCGGATAGGGTGGTCAGGGCCATATTGCGATTCTTGAACAGGCGAACCGGGATGAGTGGTTCGGCAGCGCGCAATTCCACGATGATGGTAATGATCGCACCGACGAGGGTGATGGCGCCGAGGGTGAGGATCATGGAGGAATCCCAGTCATACTCGGTGCCGCCCCAGGTGGTCATGAGGATAAGGGAGGCGGTGGTAATGGCGATGAAGGTGGCGCCGAGCCAGTCAAAGCGCTTCATATCGGCCTGACCCACACGCAGGTTGAGTACCAGGATGCAGACCACCATGGCCAGCAGGCCGAGCGGGATATTCATCCACATGCCCCAGCGCCAGCCGGGGCCATCAGTAAACCAGCCGCCCAAGACGGGGCCAAGGACGGAGGACAGGCCGAAGACGCCGCCCATGATGCCCATGAACTTGCCACGCTCACGGGAGGAGGTGACCTCGGCGATGATGGACTGTGAGGAGATCATCATGAACCCAGCGCCAAAGCCTTGCACGGCGCGGGCGATGATGAGCACCGTCATGGAATCGGCGAAACCGCCGATGGCGGAGCCCACGACGAAGACGGCGATGCCGCCAATGTAGAGCCACTTGCGGCCCAGCATGTCACCCAGCTTGCCGGAAATCGGCATGGCGATGGTCATGGTGACAAGGAATGCGGAGATGACCCAGCTCATGTGGTCAACGCCGCCAAGCTCACCAACAATCGTTGGCAAAGCGGAAGAGAAAATCATCTGGCCCAGCGAGCTCATCAACATGGTGAGCACTAGCGCAGAGAAAATGAGCCCCAGGTTATCCGCCCGCGACTGGCCCTGCGCAGGAGCCTTTTCGGCTGTATCTACCATCGGATTCCTTTCATAACATCATTAATCAAAGTCAGTGAATCATTCAGACGCGAACTCAGGGCGTCGCTGCAATCGCTATCGGGGGCGGCGATGGAAAGCCAGAGGGCCTCGCGGACCACTCCGGCGATGACCATGGCCTCCGTTGCCGTGGAATGGTCCTCGAGGACGCGCAGTTCCGGTTCCCAGTCAAGGCGCTCCTCAATGAGCCCAATAAGCTCGATGGATTTCGCCCGCTTGCGGCTAATGGAGGCGGCGGCCGCCTCTGGGTCATTAGCAATGCGCTTGCGTCGCTCCCGAATCGTGGGATTAACGTGATGGCCCTCCATGTGCTGCTCAACCAGGTTAAGGACGAGCTCCATGATGTTGGTGGTGGGCTCGTGGAGGAAATACTCGCGCATTTCCGCGGTGAAGTCAGCGCTTGGCGCCCCAAGCACGGCGGATTCCTTCGAATCGAAATAATTAAAAAACGTGCGCCGAGAAATACCGGCTAGTTCGCAGATCTCTTCAATAGTGACCTCGCCAAAGGAATGCTTATCCACCAATTCGGTGGCGGCATCCTCAATGCGTAGCCGCGTTTCTAGGCGTTTCTGCTCGCGTAGTGATAGTTCTTCTTGCACAAAATGCAACTTTACACTCGGTGCAAACTTGCACCAAGTGCACAATGGGTGATTTTGTAGATGTGTACGCTGAATCTATGTTGTAGTTCACAGACTGCGCTTGCCGATGCCCCTTTCTTTACCCGCGCTTGCCATGCCTGGGAAGCGCGTCGAGGCATGCGAAAACCCCCGCTCAGAAGTGATTTCCGAGCGGGGTTACAGCGCTAAAAGCGGCTGAGATTAGATATTGTCGCGCTCGCGGTTGGTCATGCTCAATACATCCAAGCGCTTGTCCAGCTCTTCCTCGGTGAGGTTCTCGCCGTCAACAAAGCCCAAGTCGATAACGGCCTGGCGGACGGTGATCTTCTCATTGAGTGCGTGCTTTGCGGCCTTGGCGGCGTTCTCGTAGCCGATGGCGGAGTTCAGCGGGGTCACGATGGAGGTGGAGGACTCCGCGAAGTGCTTCATGCGCTCCTCGTTGGCCTCGATGTGGTCGACGCACTTCTCAGCAAAGACGCGGGCGGAGTTGGCCAGCAGGCGAGCGGACTCGAGCACGTTGCGCGCCATCATCGGGATGAAGACGTTGAGCTCGAACTGGCCCTGTGCGCCGCCGAAGGCAACGGCTGCGTCATTGCCCACGACCTGGCCGGCCACCATGGTAACCGCCTCAGGGATAACCGGGTTGACCTTGCCCGGCATGATGGAAGAACCAGGCTGCAGGTCCTTCAGGTGGATTTCTGCCAGGCCGGTCAGCGGGCCGGAGCCCAGCATGCGCAGGTCATTGGCAATCTTGTTGAAGGACACGGCCACCGAGCGCATGGCGCCGGAGAACTCTACGAGGCCATCGCGGTTAGCCTGTGCCTCGAAGTGGTTTTCTGCTTCCTTCAGCTTCTCAACGCCGGTGAGCTTCTTGAGCTCCTCGGTCACCTTGCCGCCGAACTCAGCGGAGGTATTCAGGCCGGTACCGGTTGCGGTACCGCCGATGGCGAGCTCGCCCAAGCGCGGGAGGGTAGCCTCAATGCGCTCGATGCCGAGCTCCACCTGGCGGGCGTAGCCGCTGAACTCCTGGCCCAAGGTGATTGGGGTGGCGTCCATGAGGTGGGTGCGGCCGGCCTTGACGACGTCCGCGAATTCCTTCGCCTTCTTGGTCAGGGACTCGTGCAGGACCTTCAGGCCCGGGATGAGGTCATTGACGGCTGCTTCCGTGGCCGCTACGTGGGTAGCGGTGGGGAAGGTGTCATTGGAGGACTGGCCCATGTTGACGTCATCGTTCGGGTGAACCTCGACGCCCTGCTTATGTGCCAGGGAAGCGATGACCTCGTTGGTGTTCATATTGGACGAGGTGCCGGAACCGGTCTGGAAGACGTCAATGGGGAAGGCATCGTTGTGCTTGCCTTCTGCGATTTCCTTCGCAGCGGCGATAATGGCGTCTGCCTTTTCCGCATCCAGGCTGCCGGAATCCTTATTGACCTGTGCGCATGCAGCCTTGAGCAGGCCGAGCGCGCGGATCTGCGCATCTTCCAGGCCGCGGCCGGAGATGGGGAAGTTGTCTACCGCGCGCTGAGTTTGTGCGCGCCACAGGGCATCGGCGGGAACTTTAACCTCGCCCATAGTGTCATGTTCGGTACGGTATTCGGTCATGAAAATCACCTCGGTTAATTGAATGTGTGCGTCTACCCCCAGTATGGCGAAAAGCTAAAAACTAGAGCGCGAAAAGCCCGAGCCCGCCCCGCCATTTGGGGGTGAGGTTTAGTTCTTGGTGGGGTCCGAGTAGTCCACGACGGAGTATTCCTGCAGCTTAGCCAGCTTGTGGAAGGAATCGACGTAGCGAATGGTGCCGGACTTGGAGCGCATGACCAGCGAACGGGTGGAGGCACCATTATTGCGGTAGGAGACACCGCGCAGCATGTCACCGTTGGTCACGCCGGTGGCGGCGAAGTAGCAGTTCTTGGAGGAGACCAAGTCATTGGTGCCCAAGACCTTATCCAGGTCGTGTCCGGCGGCGCGGGCCTTTTCCGCTTCCTCTTCATCCTTTGGCCACAGCTTGCCTTGGATTTCGCCGCCCATGCACCGCATGGCGCAGGCAGTGATGATGCCCTCAGGGGTGCCGCCAATGCCCATCATCATGTCGATGGAGTTGGAATCCTGGCAGGTAGCGATGGCGCCTGCCACATCGCCGTCCATGATGAGGCGCACCTTGGCGCCAGCCTCGCGGATCTCCTGGATGAGCTTTTCGTGGCGCGGGCGGTCCAAAACCACCACGGTGACATCCGCGGTGCGCAGGCCCTTCGCCTTGGCCACGGACTCGATATTCCACTGCACGGACTGGTTGATATCGATGGAACCGACGGCTTCTGGGCCCACGGCGATCTTTTCCATGTAGAAGACCGCGGACGGGTCATACATGGTGCCGCGCTCAGCGGCGGCGATCACGGAAATGGCATTGGGGCGGCCCTCAGCCATCAACCGCGTGCCGTCCACGGGATCCACGGCGATGTCCATCGCCGCACCCTCACCGGTGCCGACCTCTTCGCCGTTGAAGAGCATCGGGGCCTCATCCTTTTCGCCCTCACCAATGACGACGACACCCTTCATCGCCACGGAGTTAATCAGCTTGCGCATGGCATCGACTGCCGCGCCATCGCCCTCATTCTTCATGCCACGACCAACCCAGCGGCCAGAGGCCAAGGCGGCGGCTTCGGTCACGCGCACCAGCTCCATGGCCAAGTTACGGTCGGGCAAATAAGAAGTATTTTCGGACATGTGTAGTGGTTGCCTTCCATGTGTTCTCACCGTGGGGGTAATTCCCACGCGCTTAGTGTTCTACTTTTCCTATTCTGGCACTTTTTGGCGCCAATAGGTCCGATTTGGGGCCCCTTTTGTGGGGATTTTCCTTGTTATTGGCGGCATTAACGGCGCGAATGTGCGCACGCGGGAGGCATGTGGCACTTTCACGGCGGCTCATGCGATACTAAGGCGCGTGGCAGCAGAACAAAGACCGAAGATTTTCGAAGGCGCTCGCGACATCATTTTGTCCCTTTCCGTAGTGGTCGTCATGATGTTGCTCGTGGTGGGCGCGACCGGGCTCTGCTCGGTCAATCCGGAAACAGCGCAAGGCCCAGTCCAAGAGGTAGACGAGGAGACCTTCCTGGATACGCAGGCCCGCGCCGGTATTGGCGCCATCCGAGATCCCCAGATGCCTGAAGGCTGGCAGGCCAATGCGGCCCGCCGCTCGCAGCTAGGCGGCGAGACAGCCACCGTCGTCAGCTGGCTGACTGCGGACGGAAACTACGTGGAATCCACCCAAACGCAGGTTTCTGCAGAAGACGCGGGCGAAAAATACGATGCGAACTACCGCGGGCTGAACTCTACGCGCGAGGTAGCCGGCCACCAGGTGCGCGTGCTGGCAAGCGATGACGATTCGGTGCGCTGCTTGTGGATTGTTGACCTGGGCGATGCCCGCCTCATCATCTCTGGCGCGGCCCCCGATGAAGAATTCGCCGCCGCCACCGAGGCCTTTATCAAGGCCAAGCCTATAAGCGGAAAGTAACCTCGCTGAGCCCCTCAGAGTCCGCTTCCACCGTGATTCCTTCAGTATTACCGGTGGCTTCTTCTAAGCCAGCGGCATCCAGGCCGCTCAGCCGCGTCTTTTCTAGGTAGACATCCACGCGCTCGCGCTGAGAACGCTGCGGGTAGATGGAGACTTGGACCACGTGGGCATCGGCAAGCAGCAGCACGATGGACCGGGAAAAGTAGCTGAGTTCCTCCTCGGTGCCCGAAACCTGGGTGCTGGTATGCGCCGGCCCGAAGAACTCCTCTACCAGCGCGCGGGAATCGCCGCCCATGATGGAGCCTGCCGATGCCGATTTGGATACGAAATCAATCCGCTTTCCCGGGTAACCATAAATCTGCACTACTCTTCACCCTCCTCGGCCTGCTGCTCGTTGTTTTCTGCCTTCTCTAGGGCATCTTCCACGCGCTTGGAGGCGCCATCCAGGTGGGACTCGCACGTGCGGGCAAGCGCCTCGCCGCGCTCCCAGTACTTCAGGGACTCGTCCAGGCCCATCTGGCCGAGCTCTAAAATCTTGACGGTCTCAATGAGCTCATCGCGCGCCTGCTCGTAGCTCAACTCCTCTACGGGAGTAAAGGCATCCTGGCCCGGCTGGCCGGAACCAATGGTTTCATCTGACATCAGCAATTCTCCTACTATTTCTGGCTAATCGGCGGCCTGGGAGGCCATGGACACGGCGGTGATGGAACCATCGCCCACGCGAATTCGCAATTGCGCGCCGGGCGGTGATTGCTCATAAGAGCTGACGACCTCCGGATCGCTGCCATTTTTGGGCAAGACCTGGACAATAGAATACCCACGGGCAAGCGTGGCGGAAGGCCCCAAAGCAGAAACCCGCGCGCGCAGGGACTCCACGTGCCGGGTCTCGCGATCCAGCAGCACCCGCAGCTCGCGGCGCATACTCGTGCGCATGCGCTCGACCTCCTCGCGGCGGGCGCGGATGGGCGTCATCGGATCGGCCAGCACCGGGCGCGAGCGGATATTATTCAATCCACGGCGCTCACGTTCCACCCAGCCGCGCAAGGCCGCCGCCATGCGGGATCGCGCCTCAGCGATGACCGCGCGTTCCTCTGCTACCGACGGGACCACGCGCTTGGCGGCGTCCGTCGGGGTAGCCGCGCGCAGATCCGCCACGTTATCGAGCACCGGGCTATCCGGCTCGTGGCCAATCGCGGAGACCACCGGGGTACTTGCGGCCACGACGGCGCGTTGCAGGGCTTCTTCAGAAAAGGGCAGGAGGTCTTCGACGGAACCGCCACCGCGGGCGATGATGATGACATCGATCTGCGCATCGGCGTCGAGCTCCTGCAGGGCGGAAATCACCTCGGGGACGGTATTCGCCCCCTGGACCGCAGTATTAATGACGCGGAATTGCACGGCCGGCCACCGGTCGCGGGCAACCGCCATGACATCGCGCTCGGCGGCAGAACCGCGGCCTGTAATCAGGCCGATTTTCTGCGGGAGGTAGGGAAGCGGGCGCTTGCGCGCGGGATCAAAGAGGCCTTCTGCGGCAAGCTGCGCGCGTAGCTTTTCGATGCGCGCCAACAAATCGCCGATGCCTACGTGCCGGATCTCCGTGGTCCACAGGGAAAAGGATCCGCGGCCGGCATAAAAGGCGGGCTTGCCGTGCACGATGACGCGGTCGCCATCTTTTAGCGGCGTGGGCAAGTTGTGCAGCATTGAGGACGAGCAAGTCAATTGCACCGACTTTTCCTGCTGGACATCGCGCAGGGTGAGATAGGACAGCTTCCAGGTGGGCTTGTAATTAATCTGCGTTAACTGGCCTTCCACCCACAGGTATCCTAGGCGCTCGATCCATCCCTTCACCTGGTCATTGACCTGGCCCACGGGCCACGGGGTCTCTGGAGTATTTGCCGGTTGGTTCACGCAGCCACCCTTTCCTTGTACAGCGCCATACAGTGCCTTTTAGTGTAGGTGCTCAGGGCCCGTGGCGCCCCGCTTGGGTGGCCTAGATGGGCGCTTTCCCTGCTGGATAGGCCTTACTATTGTTTTGCTTTACCTTTCGATACTCTGGGAGGCATGACTGATGGTAAAAATGTTCTCCTCGCGGCACCGCGCGGTTACTGCGCTGGAGTGGACCGCGCCGTCGAGACCGTAGAAAAGGCGCTAGAAAAATACGGCGCACCCATTTATGTGCGCAAGCAAATCGTCCACAACCGTTATGTCGTTGAATCTTTGGCCAAGCGCGGAGTCATCTTCGTTGAAGAGGCCGCCGAGGCCCCAGAGGGTGCCCACCTCGTCTTTTCCGCCCACGGCATTTCCCCGGCGGTGCGCAATCAGGCGCAAGAGCGCAAGCAACTGACCCTGGATGCCACCTGCCCCTTGGTGACCAAGGTGCACAAGGAGGCCCAGCGTTTTGAGCGCGATGGCTACCACATCCTCCTCGTGGGCCACGAAGGCCACGAAGAGGTAGAAGGCACCGCGGGCGAGGCCCCCGATGTTACGCACCTGGTCGATGGTATCGACGGCGTGGACAAGCTGCCGGATTACCTGCAGGATGAAAAGCTCATTTGGCTTTCGCAGACCACGCTCTCGGTGGATGAGACCGTAGTCATCGTCAATAAGCTGCGCGAGCGTTTTCCGCACCTGCAAAACCCGCCGTCAGATGATATTTGCTACGCCACCCAAAACCGGCAAGAATCCGTCAAGGCCATCGCGCCGAAGTGCGATCTGATGATCGTGGTGGGTTCTAAGAACTCGTCCAACTCGGTGCGCCTGGTAGAGGTAGCACTCGAGGCGGGTTCGCGCGACTCCCACTTGGTGGATTTTGCCGAAGAAATCGATGAAGCATGGCTTGACGGCGTAGCGACCGTTGGCGTGACCTGTGGCGCCTCCGTGCCAGAGCTTTTGGTGCGCGAGGTGCTCGAGTACTTGGATGATCGCGGCTTTAATGATGTGGAGCAAGTAACCACCTCCACCGAATCCATCACCTTCGCGCTGCCGCGCGACCTGCGCCCCGCGCGCACCTAGCGCGTAACCGCCTAGAGGCAACGAAAAACCGTGAGCCCCGCGGCCTCGTAAAGAGAGCCGGGAGCTCACGGTTTTATTTACTCATAGAGGTTATCGTCCCACCGCTGCTTCTTGGCGGTGTCTTGCGGCGAAGAAGAGGAATCTCGTTCGGGGGCCGGTGGTATCATGTCCCCCGCGCGCCGGTTCGGATCCGGCTGCAAGCGATTTTCGCGTTCTGCCTGTTGCTCGCGGCGGCGCTCTTCTCGGTCGCGTCCGCGGATGCGATCCTGCGGCTTCTGCGGCGGTTGCGTCTGTGCATGCGATCTGCGGCGGGAGGCGCGTGGGGACTGAACCTGTCCGTTTTCGGTTCTATCGCGCGCCATGAGCTCCGCCACGGAGAGCCGCTCAGCGCGGTTTTGGCGGTCCCGCTTCATGTCCGCGCGCCGCGATACCTTTTGCTGGTTGACGGCGCGCTGGGCGGTCTTGCGGAACCGCATCCAACGAATGATGCCGATTGCAGCCGCGCCGAGGACCGCGATAAGCAACCACAGGAAGTTCTGGACCATCGGGTACACGGAGGTCAGCAGCGACGTCTTAGAAAAACTGGTGCCTTCCGGGGCATTGGACTTGGTGATGACGATTCCCGCCGTCACCACGGTTACCGCGTAGAAGATGGGGATGGACGCGATGGACAGGAATAAGCCCCGCTCCTCAACGATGAGCGCTATGAGTAGCGAGCTGATGATGAGGAAGGCAAAGTACATCCAGCCTATGGAGCCGGCAAGAATGGAAATCAATGCGCCGGTGATCAAAAGTGCCGCCAATAGCCCAAGGCCTTTCAGTAGCGAGATGCTCGGCATGCTTAGGCGTTGCGCGGCGGTAGGCTTTCGTTGTTTGGCTAGTGACACGTCGCAAAATCCTACCGCCTGGCGCGGGCCAATGGCTATATCCACGCAGTGAAACCGCCTAGAATTTAGGAATAATTTGTCCCGCGCGGCCACGTATCAATGGGGGAGGGCTCGCGAGGCGCCCGGTTTGTGCGGCCGGGAATCTCCATTTCGTGGAGCTTGCGGGCGGTCACGCCCACCCGCGAATCCAGCGAAGAGAGCGTGGAATTATAGGCCTCCACTGCCTTTTCGAGGCTCTGGCCCACCTTGCCGTAGTGCTCCGAGAGCGTATTGAGCCGCGAATAGAGCTCGCGGCCTAGGCGCTGGACTTCTTTTGCTTTGGCGGAAATATCTTCCTGGTGCCATCCCATGGCCACCGTGCGCAAGAGCGCGAAGAGCGAGCTCGGGGTGGCGATGACGACGTTGCGTTCAAAACCAAACTCGATGAGCTCAGGATCGACCGACAGCGCCGCATCGAGGAAGGGATCCGCGGGCACAAAAAGCACCACGAATTCCGGGGTGGGCTGGAAGGCCTCAATATAGTCCTTGTGGGACAGCGCCTGGATGTGGCTGCGCAGCTGGTGCGCGTGGCGGCGCAGGTAGCCAGCGTGTTCTTCTGGATCCTCGGTTTCTAGCGCGTCGAGGTAGGAAGAAAACGGGACCTTGGCGTCGACGATGATATGCCTGCCGCCGGCCAAGTTGATGAGCATATCCGGGCGCACGATGCGGCCGTTTAGGGGAGCTGAAACTTGGGAATCGAAGTCCACGTGCCTTGTCATGCCGCCGAGTTCGACGACGCGCTCTAGCTGAATCTCGCCCCACCGGCCGCGCACATTGGGCGAGCGCAACGCGGTAACGAGCTGATCCGTGCGCTCCGTGAGCTGGGACGAGGTGCGGGTCACCGCCTGCACTTGGCTGGATAGTGAGGCCAAGTGGGCGGTGCGGTCTTCTTCCAGTTCTTGTAACTGGAATCCCAGCCTATCCATGGCCTTTTCTAGCGGTTGCAGCTCGGCCTGGCGGCGCTGCGATTCCTGCAGCGCCCGGTGCTCCTCGCTCGGCGTGGAGCGAGACGCCGAATGGGAGTGGGCCAACCACCCCAGCACGGCGCCCAATAAGAGACCGATGAACAGCAGCAGCACGGGCAAAGTGGAAGTCATGGGATCCACTATGGCACGCGGCGCGGACACGCCTGACTATTTATTCGAATCTCCGTTCAAAAGATTTTCGAAGGCATCCCGCGCCCGGCGCAGGTTGGAGCGCATGCTCGGATCGTCATAGTCTTCCGGGGTGGAATCGACGTCGACGGAATCATCCAGGGTGTTAGACGCGCCATCGGATGCGGCGTCGGCGCCTGCGATATCGGGGTTGGCGTGTTCTGGGACCTTGCGCCACTGCTCGCGCTTGTATTGTGCCTGCTCTTCGGTATAGCGGCCGATGAGATAGCCCGCGACGGTGGAGTAGTTGAGCTCGGAGGAGTGCTTTTCCCCGGATTGCAGCTTCATCATGTCCTGCACGTAGCGATAAGCCACCGCGATCATGGCGGCGGTCGGCACGGCCAGGAATCCACCGATGAGCCCAAAGAGCGCGGAACCGACGATGACGGAGACCAAAACAATAACCGGGTGCAGGTTCATGGCCTTTGCCTGCAGCCACGGCGAGAGTACATTGCCTTCAAGCTGCTGGACCAAAAGGACAAGGCCCAGGACCAACAGGGCTTGGGTAAAGCCCAAAGACACCAAGGCGATAACGACCGCGAGCGCGCCAGAGACGATGGCGCCGACAAACGGGATGAAGCCGGCGATGAAGGTGATGATTGCCAGGGCCATCGCCAAGGGCACGCCGATGAGAACGAGGCCGAGGCCGATAAAGATGGCATCGATAAGCGAGACCACCGCCTGTGCCCGAATGAATCCGCCCAGGGTATTCCAAGCGCGCGTGAGCAATTCAGTAAGGTGCCAGCCCGCGCGCCGGCCGGTGGCATCGCGCAGCCACGGCAGGAACTTGGCGCCGTCTTTCAGGAAGAAGAAGGTGAGCACCAAGACGATGAATACCGTGATGAAAAATGAGGTGGCATTACCGATGCCCGTAAATACCGACCCTGCAATTACGCCGGCGCGCTCCTGCAGCCAGCCCGCGGCCTCGTCGATATAGGTGCTCATATCGTCGCTATCGAGGTTCAGGGGCGGGCCCTG
Organism: Corynebacterium sp. KPL1986; assembly: GCF_000477975.1. Lineage (NCBI taxonomy): Bacteria > Bacillati > Actinomycetota > Actinomycetes > Mycobacteriales > Corynebacteriaceae > Corynebacterium > Corynebacterium sp. KPL1986. Next base: position 196,341 of record NZ_KI515719.1, read on the forward strand.
GGCCCATAGCTGCAGCTGCTGAATGCCGGAGACCGTTTGCAGGTAGAGCGACTGGGATTGCCGCATAAAGTCCGGCGCCACTGAGGCGATGAGCCCGCCGACCGCGGCCGAGGAGATAAGGATCGTCGTAATCGCCGCCAAGCCCGCGGGTAGGCCCTTTGTGCGCATCCACCGCGCGATGGGGTTTAAGACGGTACAGATAATAAGGGCCAAGAGCACCGGGAGGATGCCTTGCCAGAAGCTGCCTAGGACGTGATAGATCGCAAAAAGGAACACGCCGATGATCAACAGGCGTACGGCCCACAGGGAGGTCGACTTCACCATTTCGCCCGCGATGACGGAGCGATCGACCTGATTGCCCGGGGGATGTGGCGATACATCGTCCAATTGGCTGGTGTCGAAGTCACCGTCCAATTTATCGCCCGGGCTTGCCTGCGGCTTTTCGGGTTTTGGTTGCTTATCAGAACTCACCCCACCATCTTGCCTCATAACGTGGTAGGTGCGTTAGGATTAGCCCCGTGAGTCTTACACTAGGAATCGTCGGCTTGCCCAATGTGGGCAAGTCCACTTTGTTTAATGCCCTGACCCGTTCCGAAATCCTGGCGGCCAACTACCCATTCGCCACCATCGAGCCCAATGTCGGCTTGGTGGAGCTGCCGGATCCCCGTTTGGACACCCTCGCCAAGATGTTCAATTCCGAGCGCATCTTGCCGGCGACCGTGTCCTTCGTGGATATCGCCGGCATCGTCGCAGGCGCCTCGCAGGGCGAGGGCATGGGTAACGCCTTCCTAGCTAATATCCGCGAGGCCGACGCCATCTGCCAGGTGGTCCGCGCCTTTTCTGATGACAATGTCATCCACGTCGATGGCCAGGTAGATCCCGGCAACGACATTTCCGTTATTAATACGGAGTTGATTCTGGCGGATCTGCAGACCATCGAGAAGGCCCTGCCGCGCCTGGAAAAGGATGCCCGGAAGAATAAGGACTTGGCACCCGTGGTGGAGGCAACCAAGAAGGCGCAGGAAATCCTGGAGGATGACCGTACCCTCTTCGCCGCCGCCAAGACCGGCGAGATCGATCTCTCCCTCGTGCGCGAGCTGCACCTGATGACGGCTAAGCCCTTCCTCTATGTCTTTAACTCGGATGAGGCTGTGCTTACCGATGCCGCCAAGAAGGACGAACTGCGCCAGCTCGTCGCCCCAGCAGATTGCGTCTTCCTCGATGCACAAACCGAGTCCGAGCTCTTGGAGCTGGATGAGGACGAGGCAAGCGAGCTGCTCGAGGCAGTAGGCCAAGAAGAGCCCGGCTTGGCTACCTTGGCCAAGGCCGGTTTTTCCACCTTGGGCCTGCAGACCTACCTCACCGCCGGTGAAAAGGAAACCCGCGCGTGGACCATTAAGCAAGGCGCCGCCGCACCCCAGGCCGCTGGCGTTATCCACACCGACTTTGAAAAGAAGTTCATCAAGGCTGAAATCGTCTCCTTCGACGATCTCGTTGCCGCCGGCTCCATGGCCGAAGCGCGCGCCAACGGCAAGGTCCGTCAAGAAGGCAAGGACTACATCATGCACGATGGCGACGTGTGTGACTTCAAGATCGGTGGCTAAATCCTAGCTTGTTGCAGGTCGCGGGAGTAGACGTGGCGAGTGCGCGAATTTAGAGTTATCCTATTTGCGTACTTAACAACAATAAGGAGGTCATAATAATGGCTGAGCTAGAAAACAAGACGATCGCAATCATTGCTACCAATGACTTTGAAGACTCCGAGCTGACCTCTCCGCTGGAGGCCGTGCAGAAGGCTGGTGCCACCGTAAAGGTATTGGCACCTAAGGCCGGCACCATTACGGGCAAGAACGGTACCGAAATTAACGTTGATGCTACGACCAAGGACTCCGAGGGTGAGACCTTCGACGGCATCATCTTGCCTGGCGGCACCAATAACGCCGACCTCATCCGCTTGGACGAGGCAGCCGTTAGCATTGTGCGCAAGCACATGGGCGAGGACCGCCCCTTGGGCGCCATCTGCCACGGCGGTTGGATCCTAGCCGATGCAGAAGCACTCAAGGGCCGTACCTTGACGTCCTTCCCGTCCCTGCAGACCGATCTCCGCAACGCAGGTGCTACCTGGGTTGATGAAGAGGTCCACTGCGACCAGGGCTTGGTCTCCTCCCGTACCCCTGATGACCTGCCTGCATTCAACGCGAAGTTGGTTGAAGAGTTCGCAGAGGGCCAGCACTAAATTAGGCTAGAGCCTTAATTACTCCCTACGAGCCAGAGCGTGAGAATCCTTCTGGTTCGTAGGGAGTTTTTCGTCTCTAGCGGCTGCAGGGCCCATGGGAAGATTCAGGCTTTGGCTGTATTTTTCCCCTTCCCTCTGTCTGCTAACCTATGAAGCCAGAAGGGGAGTAGTTCCTACGGCGCTTATTGCGCCGCGATGACTGGTCGACACACTGGCCTAAAAGCCCGGCCACTCAGCATCGATGCCTTTGATGCGAACGAGACCTTCGGACTGATTTTGGTTGCCGAAGGGAGAGTAGTAGGCCTTGTCTTCTTTAAGTTCTGAACAGCGCATTTTAGAGCGCTTTATGAAGTTGTCCATCGCCGCGGCGGTGGCGACGATTATCTTGAAATCCCTGGCGGCCTGGCTAACGGGCTCGGTAGGTTTCTTCTCTGACGCCCTTGAGTCCCTCGTGAACCTCGCAGCCGCCATCGCGGGCTATTGCGCCTTGCGCATTTCCGCCAAGCCTGCCGACCACAATCACCACTTTGGCCACGGCAAGGCCGAGTATGTGTCCGCGTTGGTAGAAGGCGCGATGATCTTCCTTGCCGCTGGTGCCATCATCTACACCGCGATCCAGCGCCTCATTACTCCCCAGCCCGTTGAAGAAGGCGGCTGGGGCTTAGCGCTGTCGCTCTTGTCCTCGTTGCTCAATCTGGGCGTCGGCTTGGCCTTGATTAAGGCGGGAAAGCGCTATCGTTCAGCGACGCTGAATGCCGATGGGCACCACCTGATTACTGACGTGTGGACCTCTGCCGGCGTTCTCGTCGGCATGGCTGCGGTGTATCTGACGGGCTGGTTGTGGCTCGATGCGCTTGTAGCCTTGGCGGTTGGCATCAATATCTTGTGGACGGGATTTAAGATTTTGCGCGAGTCCGTCAGTAGCCTGCTTTCTGAGGCCCTGCCTCAAGAAGAGCAGGATCAAATTTGGGATCTCTTGGCTGACTTAGAAAAAGAAAAGTCCGTGACCTTCACGGATCGGCGCACGGTAGCCTCCGGCAGGCAAAGGATGGTCTACCTGACCATGGAGGTGCCGGCGAGCTGGAGCGTTTTATACTCGCACGAGATTGCCGATGACGTCGAAGTCGCCCTCGACCAGCTTTTCCCCGGATGCAGCGTGTTTATCCACGTGGAGCCGGCCGGCGTCGCGCATCGCCGCCCACTTCCATTCCAGCAATAAATTAAGGCCCAAGGCGTACTGCCCTGGGCCTTCGTTCGCGATTTATTAAGCCTTGACGCTTACTTCCTCGTCGGAGTCTTCCTCCATGATGTGCTTGACGCCATTTTCGGCTTCATCCCACACCTCTTGGTTCTGGATGCCTGCGCGCTTGGCGACGACCGTCGCGCACAATGCCTGACCCGTGACGTTCAGCGCCGTACGGCCCATGTCAATGATGGGCTCAACGGCCAGCAGCAAACCGACGCCAGCCAACGGCAGTCCCAGCGTGGACAGGGTCAGCGTGAGCATTACCGTTGCGCCAGTGGTACCTGCGGTAGCAGCAGAACCAATGACGGAGACGAAGATGATGAGCAGGTACTGCGTGAAGTCCAGGTCTACGCCGTAGAACTGCGCAACGAAGATCGCAGCAACAGCAGGGTAGACGGAGGCGCAGCCATCCATCTTCGTGGTAGCGCCGAGTGGTACTGCAAAGGAAGCGTACTCGGTGGGAACGCCCAATGCCCGTTCGCTAAAGCGTTGCGTTGCAGGCATAACACCCATGGAGGAACGGGTGACAAAGCCCAAGGAGGTTACCGGCCAGATGCGCTTGTAGAAGCCCTTGACCGGAATATTGTTGAACTTCAGCACTGCAGGGTAGACCACGGCGAAGACGATGGCCAGACCCACATACATTGCCAAGACGAACTTGCCCAGCGAGCCAAGTGCGTCCCAACCGTAGGTAGCAACGGCCTTACCGATAAGCGCTGCGGTACCAATCGGTGCTAGGCGGATGATCCACCACAGGACTTTCTGGATGACCTTGAGGAAGGACTCCGTAAAGTGCAAGAACGGATCGGCTGCCTTACCGGTCTGTACGGCGGCAATGCCAATGGCCAAGGAAATAACCAGCAGCTGAAGCGCACCGAAGTTGAGGGTAACTTCGCCATCGCTAGCAGAGGCCGTAAGCCCGATGAAGTTTTGAGGGAGCAGCTGCTCGAAGAAGGCAGTCCACGAACCGACGCTCGATGGATCCTTTGCAGCGGATGCATCGACGCTCGCGCCAGCACCGGGCTTCATGACCAATGCCACGACGATGCCCACGATGACGGAGAAGAACGCCGTAATGGCGAACCACATCAACGTAGAAACGGCCAAGGATGCGGCATTGGCAACCTTGCGCAGGTTAGCCACAGAGGTGACCACCGCGGCGAAGATGAGCGGTGGAACCATGACCTTCAATAGCTGGACATAGGCGCCACCGACACCGCTGAGCAGATTGGTCAGCCACCCTGGATTATCAGGATCGGTATCCATGCCAGATGCGATCAGTCCCAGGATAAGGCCGATGATAAGGCCCGCAATGACTTGCGCGCCAAACCCTGTTGCCCAGCTAGGGAGCTTGGAGCGAGAGGAAACTTTTTGTGTCATAGAACGTCCTTTAGAAATCAACTGAACAGGTCTGACTATTTTCTTAGTACGGTTCTGTTCAACTTCAACCCGTCTTACTTTATTCCATGCGTCAAACCACAAGGAAAAGGGTCTCGTTTCCAGCTGCGATGCCGTTAAGACTGCTTTGTAGACTAAGCAGTTCAGCGCCGGTGTACCCTCTTACCCACACCGAGCCATTCAATCTGCGCCCCTCAATCCTCATCCGCCGATCCCGCGCTTCATCCCTTGTCCTGCAACCCCACCCTTCAATCCTCATCCTGTAACCCGCCCTTCGCGCTCACCGCGAGCCTCATTTCGGTTAGCGCTCCTATCCCCCGTAAGCGCGAAGGGTGGGGAGAGGGGGATGGCGCAAACAAGATGCTGGGTGTACCCAATAGGTAGCCCGTGAACCTCCTGGTACCTTTACTCTTATTTCTTTTACAGGAGGTAGAGGCATGGGCTGGATAAAGCCATTAATTGGCGTTGCCGTACTCGGTGGCGTGGTGTCGATGGGAGTCGGTGCAGCGAATAGTGATGAGCGCGCAGTGGTTAATCGCGTCATCGATGGCGACACCATAGACGTCATGCTTGATGGCGAAAAGACAAGGGTTCGACTCCTCAATATCGATACTCCCGAAATTGGGCGCAATGGGAAGCCCAGCGAGTGCTTAGCGGAAGAAGCCAAGGAGTACCTCGAAGGTCGATTGCCACAAGGAACCGAGGTGACACTGGAATACGACGAGGAGAAGACTGATAAGTATGGGCGCACGTTAGCCGGTGTCTTTCTTGGTGGCGATCTCGTAAATGCAGACATTGCTGCTGAGGGGCTTGCAGTTGCCAAAAAGATTGGCGCTAATGGCAAGTTCTATAACGAGGTAAAAGAAGCAGAAAGCGGGCCGCGGACTAAGGGCACGGGAGTCTTCGGGGTTTCCGATGAATGCCAAGTATCCAGCGATAAAGAGATGGCAGAGTCACTTCAGCAAGCTAAAAGTGCTACGGCTGCTGCCGCTGGGATCGGAATTATTGCTGCCAACATCGACAGCGACGACGACGGTGGGGCCGCAAAGGCTCTGGCCCAGATCGACGCTGCCCGGAAGGGGTTGGACGCCTTGCGTGGACGTAGCGATGATCGCAGTGAGTTCCAAAAAGCCGCATATCCAGAAGCTCCAGAGCGCTTGGCAAAACAGATGGAGAAGGAACTATCTGAACATGAAGAAGAAATTGAGGAACAGGTAGAGACCGCCGAGCGGGAAAAGGCGAAAGAAGAGGAGCGAAGGGAACGGGAGCGCGAGAGCCAGGAGGCGGCTGAGCGAGAAGCGGCGGAGCGAGAGGCCGAGCGCGAGAGGCGACTGGCAGAAGAAGCTGCACATGTAGACGCCACAGCGCCCGCCGCAGGGTCTAATTCAAACACGGCCGGAAGCCAGTACGTGGCCCCGCAACCGCAGAAGGCACCGAGCGTGGATACCTACACCGGGTGTCGCGCATACGGCGGCAACTACGCCTTTACCTCCGTGGATAAGAAGGGCCGTGCCTACGCAAAGATTGATTGCACGACCAAGCAACAAATCGGCTAACTGCTCAGTTTTAGAACTCCGCCCTTCGCGCTCACCGCGAGCGCAACGCGTCGGTGAAACCCCAATGCCCGTGAGCGCGAAGGGCGGTGGGACGGGGGACGGGGCGCGATGCATCTTAGGCCTCAACGTAACGCACTGCCCGTCCGTTCGAATCCGTCCACCTCACCCTTCGCGCTCACCGTGAGCACAGTGCCCCGGTGAAACCCCAACGCCCGTGAGCGCGAAGGGCGATGGGGCACTACGAGGAAACTAAGAGGACCGCGTGAAATCAAAGCAGCGGGCCACCGTCAGCTGCCATACTGGAATGATGAAGATTTTGGTAACTGCTTTTGATGCCTTTGGTGGCGAAGAAATTAACCCTACGGAACGCGCGCTGGATCGCTTGCCGGATGAAATCGGTGGCGCGCAGATTATTAAGCATCCTGTGCCAACAGTGTTCGGTGAAGCACTGAAGCAGGCCATTGCTGTGGCCGAGGAAGAAAACGTGGACGCGGTGGTCTGCCTGGGACAAGCCGGCGGGCGGGGCCATATCACTCCGGAGCGGGTGGGCATCAACTTGGCGGATGCTTCCATTCCGGATAATGCGGGTAACCAGCCCAGCGATGAACCAGTGGTTGAAGGCGGCCCGGCCGCGTACTTTTCCACCCTGCCAGTCAAGGCAATGGTTGCAGCGATTCAGGAGGCCGAGATTCCAGCGCAAGTCTCGACCACGGCGGGAACATTCGTCTGCAACCACCTGCTCTATGGCCTGCTGCATCATTTCAAAGATACGCAGGTAAAAGCAGGCTTTATCCACGTGCCGTTTATTAAGGAACAGGCTAAAGAAAACAGCCCGATGCTGGAGCTTACGGACGTCGTGCAGGGCGTGGAGCGCGCGATTAGTGCCGTGGCGAAAAGCGCTTAGGGTCACCTTGCTAGAGAAATTTTCCGCCCAAATATAGATTTAAAGTCATGTCTCGCTTAAGTCCTCTCAACTGGCCGGTGGTGCGCCAGCTGCGTAGCGGCGATCCCTTTGGCAGGGATATCAATACGCAATCAACCAAGAGTAAGGAAAAGCACGGGCGCACGGTGGAAGCTGACCGCGTGGTGCAATCCGTGTGCCCATATTGCGCGGTAGGTTGTGCCCAGCGCGTATACGTTAAAGATGACCGGGTCATCCAGATTGAGGGCGATCCGGATTCGCCGATTTCGCGCGGGCGTTTGTGCCCCAAGGGCTCGGCATCGGAGCAGTTGGTCAACTCCGCAACGCGTTTGACCAAGATTAAGTACCGCGCACCGCACTCCACCGAGTGGCAGGAGCTGGATGAAGACACCGCGATGGACATGATCGCGGATCGTTTCTTGGAAGCGCGCCGGAAGGGCTGGCAAGACACCGATGATTCGGGGCGGACGCTCAACCGCACGATGGGTATCGCTGGCCTTGGTGGCGCGACCTTGGATAATGAGGAAAACTACCTCATTAAGAAGCTTTTTACCGCTGCCGGTGCGGTGCAGCTCGAAAACCAGGCGCGCATATGACACTCCGCCACAGTTCCTAGTTTAGGAACTTCGTTTGGCCGCGGCGGCGCAACCCAACCGCTGCAGGATATGGCGAATGCTGATTGCATCGTTATCGAGGGTTCGAATATGGCCGAGTGCCACCCGGTGGGATTCCAGTGGGTCGTAGAAGCCAAAAAGCGTGGTGCCCGCATTATTCACGTGGATCCGCGGTATACGCGTACCTCTGCGTTCTCTAACCGCCACATTGGCATTCGCGGCGGTACCGACGTGGTGCTGCTGGGTGCGGTCATTAACTACATGCTCCAGAATGAGCTGTACTTCCGCGATTATGTCGTCGCATATACCAATGCGCCGATGATCATCTCGGAGGACTACCAGGACACCGAGGAACTGGACGGACTGTTTTCTGGATATGACCCAGAAACCGGCACGTACGTGACCGATTCGTGGCAGTACGTGCAAAAGCCAGAAGGTTCCGCCTGGAATGTCGAGCGCGATGACACTCTGGAGCACCCGAATTCGGTCTTCCAGATTCTCAAGCGCCATTATGCGCGCTATACACCTGAGCTGGTAGAAGAAACCTGCGGCATCGCGCAGGAGGACTTCTACTACCTGGCGGATTCCATTGCGCAGAATTCCGATCCGGAACACACCACGTGTTTCGCCTATGCTTTGGGCTTTACCCAGCACACCTTGGGCGCGCAGTTCATCCGTACCGCTGCCATTTTGCAGCTCTTGATGGGCAATGTGGGCCGACCAGGCTCGGGAATCATGGCCCTGCGCGGGCATGCCTCCATTCAGGGCTCCACCGATATTCCGACGCTCTTCCACTCCCTGCCTGGTTACTTGCCCATGCCGAGCGTGGAAAAGCAGACGTGGCCGGAATTTGTGGATGAGATCCGGGATGAGTCCCAAAAGGGCTTCTGGCAGATTGGCGAGAATTACGCCGTGTCCTTGATGAAGTCCTACTGGGGAGATGCGGCTACCAAGGAAAATAACTGGGGCTATGACCTCATGCCGCGCATTTCCGGCGCGCATTCTACCTATGAAACCCTGCAGGCCATGCTCAATGGTCGGGTAGATGGCTACTTCGTCTTCGGCCAAAACCCGGCGGTGGCGCAGTCCAATGGCGGCATGCAGCGCCGCGGTTTGGCGTCGCTGAAGTGGCTGGTCGTACGCGATTTCCAGGAAATCGAAACCGCATCGTTCTGGAAGGATGCGCCGGAGATTAAAAACGGCGAGCTGAAGACCGAAGACATCGAAACCGAGGTCTTCTTGATGCCCGCTGCCACCCACGTGGAAAAGGCCGGTACCTTTACTCAGACGCAGCGCATGCTGCAGTGGCGCTTCCAAGCGGCACCGCCGCCAGGCGATGCCAAGAGCGATCTGTGGTTCTTCTACCAGCTGGGTAAGAAGCTGAAGGAACGCCTGCGCGATTCCACCGATCCGCGCGATCTCCCGCTCCAGAAGGTGACGTGGGATTACGTGGAAAATGAGGAAGGCGAGCCGAACTCGGAGGACGTCCTCAAAGAGATCAACGGCTACTACCTGGATGGTCCCAAGAAGGGCGAGCTTTTGCCCACCTTCGTGGAGATGAAGAATGACGGCACGACCTCCGGCGGCTGCTGGATCTACACCGGCGTGTACAAGGATGGCGTCAACCAGTCCGCACGCAAGGTCCCGGGCTCGGAGCAGAACGAGGTCGCGCCCGAGTGGGGCTGGGTCTGGCCTGCTAACCGCCGCATTTTGTACAACCGCGCTTCGGCGAAGCCGGATGGCACCCCGTGGTCCGAGCGCAAGAAGTACGTGTGGTGGGACGAGGCCCAGGGCAAGTGGGTAGGCGATGACGTCCCTGACTTCCCGGTGACGAAGTCGCCGGAGTACAAGGCTCCTGCCGATGCCGTCGGTCCCGACGCCCTCGATGGCACGGACGCCTTCATCATGCAGGCGGACGGTCGCGGTTGGCTCTTTGCGCCTTCCGGGCTTTCCGATGGCCCTTTGCCCACCCACTATGAGCCGCAGGAGTCCCCGGTGACCAATGTGCTGTATAAGCAGCAGCAATCGCCGACGCGCTTGACCATCAAGCGCCCGGATAACCTGCAGCGTCCAGAACCGGGCATGCCCGGTGCGGAGGTTTTCCCGTTCGTATTTTCTACCTACCGCCTCACGGAGATGTACACCTCGGGTGCGATGTCGCGCCGCCTGCCTTATTTGGCGGAGCTGCAACCTGGCCTATTCTGCGAGGTGGATAAGGACTTGGCCGCAAAACGTGGTCTGGAAAATGGCGAGTGGGCGACGATCATCTCGCCGCGCGGTGTGATTGAGGCGCAGGTCTTGGTCACCGATCGCATGCAGATGCTGAAGATCAATGGGGAAGAATTCCACCAGATTGGCCTGCCCTTCCACTACGGCGAGTCCGAGACCACCGCTGTGGCAGGCGACGGCGCTAACGATCTCTTGGGCCTTACGCTCGAGCCGAATGTGTTCATTCAGAACTCAAAGATTGGTGCCTGCGATATCCAACCGGGCCGCCGGCCAAGGGGAGAAGGTCGCTTGAAGCTGCTCAAGCAGTACCAGGAGAGGGCGCAGTTAAGTGTGGATTCCGGCAATGATTTGTTGTCGGTTCCTGACTCGTTTACCTATAACCCGGAACCCGAAAAGCATGGCCAGCCTGGGGCGGAAAGTAGTGACGGCGAGACGGCAAGTAAAGGCGAAGAAGGTAAGTAAATGACTAATCTACTGACCGAGGACGCGGGCCGGCACGGCTATGATTCCTACCGCCGCATGGCCTTTTTCACCGATACGTCCGTGTGCATCGGCTGCAAGGCCTGCGAGGTGGCGTGCAAGGAATGGAACCGCAACCCGGTAGAGGGATATGACGTCACCGGTGATTCCTATGACAACACCGGTGCCTTGGGCGCTAATACGTGGCGGCATGTGGCCTTCGTGGAACAAAACAACGACCGCATTGAGAAGGCACGCGAAGAGGGAAAACAGCTTATTTCCCTGGGCATGCCCACCATCGGTGGAAAGCCTGACGAGGTCGATACCACTCCGCCGGATACGGATACGTTCCGGTGGTTGATGTCCTCGGACGTCTGCAAGCACTGCACGCATGCAGGGTGTTTGGATGTCTGCCCCACAGGCGCGCTCTTCCGCACCGAGTTTGGCACCGTGGTCGTCCAAGATGATGTGTGTAATGGCTGCGGAACCTGCGTGGCGGGGTGCCCCTTCGGCGTCATCGAACGCCGCGATGACGGCGGGGTGTCGTTGAAATACGATAAGACCGCGACGGTGGATTATCAGGATAATTCGCACGCCGGTATTAATGTGCTGAAAAAGCTCAAGCAGCGCAAACCCCAAGGCACGGATCACACGCCGGGCGAGGCGATGCCGATTAAGAATGTGGGCGTCGCCCAGAAGTGCACCATGTGCTATGACCGCCTGAAACAGGGCGAGCAACCGGCGTGCTCCAAGACGTGTCCCACCGATTCCATTCAGTTCGGTACCTATGAGGACATGCTGGCCGCGGCGAAGGATCGCGTGCGCGTCCTGCACGAACAGGGCATAACGGAGGCGCGGCTCTACGGCGCCAATGACAACGATGGCGTGGGCGGAACCGGCTCTATCTTCTTATTGCTAGATTCGCCAGAGGTCTATGGCCTGCCGCCGGATCCGCGCGTGCCCACTGCGGATTTGCCGAGCATGTATAAGACCGCGGCCAAGGCCATCGGCGGGATGGCGCTGGCCGTGGCGGGTTCCTTTTTGATTGGAGGGCGCAAATGAGCGGTTTTGATGAGTACCGGCCACCGCAGCCGGAGCGGCCGAATCGCTACCGCAACTTCGATGGGCCGAAGCGCAAGAAGAAGCGCAAGCGCCCGGGTGCGGGTGCGCAGGATGGCTCCAAAGAGGAGCGGATGGCAGAAGACTTCGAGTTTTCTTCCTATTACGGCAGGCCGGTAGTTAAGGCCCCGCCGTGGGAGTGGCCCATCGGTGGGTATTTCTTCTTGGGCGGTATTGCCGGCGGTTCGGGTCTTCTCGCCACCGGTGCACAGGCCGCAGGCAACGCACCTTTGCGCCGGACCACGCGGGTAGCGGCCTTTGGCGCGGCGGCCGCCGGTTCGGTCTTTTTGATTTTAGATCTGGGCCGGCCGGAGCGCGCGTTGAATATGTTCCGCGTCTTCAAGGTGACCTCACCGATGTCGCTCGGATCGTGGCTGCTCGCGGGCTTTTCCACCGCGGCGGCCATTCCGGCAGCGGTAGAGGTGGATAATGCGACCAAGCGGAAGCTGCCGCTTCCGAAGTGGCTGCGCGCGAGCCTAGGCAAGGCCGCGACTCCGGCCGGGGTGATAACCGGTGTGCTCGGCGGCCCGTTGGCCGGATATACGGCGGTGTTGCTGTCCAATACGTCCAACCCGGTATGGAATGACATGAAGCGGCACCTGCCCTATGTCTTTGTATCCTCTGCCTCGGCAGCGGCCTCCGGCCTGGCGATGGTGACCACTCCGGTAAAGCACGCCGGGCCCGCCCGGGCCTTGGGCATGGCAGCTGCGGCCAGCGATATCGCGGCGACGAAGGTGCTAGAAAGCAATATGGAGCCGGAGCCGCGCGAGGAATTGCACCACGGCGCACCGGGGAAGCTCATGCGCGCCTCGGAGTACCTGATTGCCGCTGGCGGCGTGGGCAGCGCGGTGGCGGCGGCAACGAAGTCCCGCGCCGTGTCTGTGGCTTCGGGCCTGGCCTTGCTTGCTGGTTCTGCGTGCACGCGCTTTGGTGTGCTCAACGCTGGCTTGGAGGCGGTGAAGAACCCGGCCACCACGATGGGGCCGCAAAAACGCCGTGCGGAGCGGCGCCGGCGCGAGCAAGGGCTTGCCACCGACGTGCTCAGCGCAGGCTAGCGAGGGCTAGCTAGTTTAGTCGAGGTTGGCGAAGGAATCGGCAAGCTCTTCGCCGATCTCCTGCATGCGCGATTGCTCCGCCTCCAAGGACTCGGAATCGCGGTGGAGATAGTAGTTCACCGCAGCGTCATGGACCGTGGTCACGCAGGTGGTCGAGACGGCATCCTCGACCTCCCAGGCCGAGCAATAAAAATGCCGGTCCGCTGCGGTGAAATCGAATGGCTTGTACTCATTTCCCGCGCGGCCTTGGGCGGCATTTTGCTTATCGATGTCCTCATTGACCAGCTCCAAGTAGCGCTCCGCCGCCGCATCTGGGTCATCGGGGCATACGGCCTCATTATCGGACTCGTATTTCGTGCCCAGCACGCTAATCTTTTCCGGCGAATCACCGCCATAGAGCACGGAAAAGGAGTCATCCTCATCGCTGGTGGAATCGGGATCCTGGTTAGCGCCGATCAGGGTGTCTGGCAATGACGTGCGCAGTTCCGATAATTCGATGGGCGAGCAACCGCGGTTGGTGCTCTCGTCAGCGCAGGCGACAAGGCTCGCACCGAGGGCGAGGGTGGCAAGGGGCAGGCTAAAAATGCGGTGATTCATCTTAGGAAATGGTGATATAGGAATCGTCAGAAAGCGGTGTCGTGCGACCAATAACGGGGTAGCCCGGGACCTCGCCGATGATGAGGAGGCCGCCGGAGGTTTGGGCATCGGCAAGCAGCACTAGCTCTTCCTCCGTAAGGGAGGAGGGCTGCAGGTGCGGGCGCACCCAATCCAGGTTGCGGCGCGAACCGCCCGGGATAAAGCCTTCCGCGAGGGCATCGGTGGCGCCGTCCACGGTGGGGACCGCGGAAAAGTCCAGCTCAGCCGATACGCCAGAGGCGCGGCACATCTTGTACAGGTGGCCCAGTAACCCGAAGCCGGTGACATCGGTGGCCGCGCGCGCACCTGCGGCGACCGCATCCTGGGCGGCCTGGCGGTTGAGCGCGGTCATGGAATCGATGGCGGCCTGGGATACCTCGCCGGTGGCCTTGTGCTTATTATTCAAAATGCCCACGCCGATGGGCTTGGTCAGCGTAATGGGCAGGCCGGCCTCCGCGGCATCGTTGCGCATGAGCTTTTCGGGATCGACGATGCCCGTCGCCGCCATGCCGTACAAAGGCTCCGGGGCGGTAATGGAGTGGCCGCCGGTAATGGAAATGCCTGCCTCGGTGGCCTTATCCATGCCGCCGCGCAGCACCTCGCGCAGGACGTCCAGACCGAGCTTCTCATTGGGCCAGCCCACGAGGTTGATGGCGGTAATGGGGGTGCCACCCATGGCGTAGACATCAGATAGCGCATTGGCCGCGGCAATCTGGCCCCAGGTATAGGGATCATTGACCATGGGGGTGAAAAAGTCCGCGGTAGAAATCACGGCGACGCCGTTGTCGATCTTGACCGCTGCGGCATCATCGCCATCGTCGAGGCCGACCAAGACATTGGGATCGGCCTTGCCGATGAGCCCTTCTACCGCCGATTCCAATTGCCCGGCGGGAATCTTGCAGGCGCAGCCGCCACCTGCGGCGAAAGAGGTTAAATTAATCTGCTCCATCATGTTGGTCATTTTACCCGCCGGAAGTGGTGGGGCGGCGGCGGTGGGGTGCGCGCGGGATCTGTAAAGTAGCCAGGCGGAGGCGTACGTGTCCTGGTGGGCGCCCCGGTCTTCAAAACCGGTGAGGCCGAGCATCTCGGTCTGGCAGGTTCGATTCCTGTCCGTCTCCGCCAAAAGCGCGCAAGGAGGAAAACGAGTGCCGAGTCATAACGCTGGTCGCCCCGCGAATAATGCCCGTGATCCCCGCCGGAATTTACCCCGCATGGATGAGCTATTGCGGCTCCCCGCGGTAGAGCGCGCACGGGAGATATTCGCTGAACACGCCATCCGCGCCACGATTAGGGCCGTGCTCTCTGCCGCCCGCCGCGGGGACGTGCCCGTTGCCAGCGTGGAGGAAGAAATAGCGCTAAGGCTGGCTGACCACAGCACCCATTCCTTGCAGCCGGTCATCAATGCCACCGGCGTCATCATCCATACAAACTTGGGCCGCGCCCCGCTGCCTGCGGCCGCGATCGACGCGCTGCAGGACGCGGCCGGATATACCGACGTGGAAATGGACTTAGACACCGGGCGGCGCTCGTCCCGGCGCGGTGCCGGTGCCACCCAGGCCCTATTGGCGGCGTGCCCCGGCGCGGAGGATGCGCTGGTGGTCAATAACGGTGCGGCGGCCTTATTGCTGGCCACGGCCGCGCTGGCCCCGGGCAAGGAGGTCATCATCTCGCGCGGCGAGCTCATTGAAATTGGCGCGGGGTTTCGCCTGCCGGAACTTATTGAATCCACCGCGACGCGCCTGCGCGAGGTGGGCGCGACCAACCGGACGCACCTCCACGATTATGAAGCCGCGCTGGGGGAGGAGACCGGCGCGATTTTGAAGGTGCACCCGTCCAATTTTCGGATTGAGGGGTTTAGCTCCTCTGTGGGCGTGGGCGAGCTGGCGCAGCTGGCGAAGAAACAAGGCACGAACCTTATTGTGGATCTCGGCTCGGGCTTGCTTACCCACGATCCGGTGCTGCCAGATGAGCCCGATATTCACGCGCAGCTGAAAGCCGGGGCGGATATTGTCATCGCCTCGGGCGATAAGCTTTTGGGCGGGCCGCAGGCCGGCATCTTATTGGGCACTAAGGACGCGATTGCGGCGGTGAAAAAGCACCCGCTGGCGCGGGCGGTGCGCATAGATAAGCTGCGGCTCAATGCCTTAGAGGCAGCGATCACGACGCCTGCCAATGCGGTGAATCAGGCCCTCCACCTTGACCCGGCGCGCCACCGCGAGCGCACCGAGGCCATCGCCGCGGCGGTGGGTGGCGAGGTTGTTGAGCATGCTGGCCGCGTGGGCGGGGGAGGCGCCCCCGAGTACCCGCTGCCCGGCGTAGCGGTATCCCTGCCGGAGGAACTTGCGCCAAAGCTACGCCAGCACACCCCGCCGGTGGTGGCGCGCCAGCACCAAGGCCGCTGCCTCATTGATGTGCGCTGCGTACCCGAGTCCCAGGACGAGGTGCTCATCGCGGCCATTCGGGCGGTGATGTAGGTGTATGTTACCGCGACCGCCGGACACGTGGATCACGGCAAGTCCAGCCTGGTGCGCGCCCTCACAGACATGGATCCGGATAGGTGGGCCGAGGAAAAACGCCGCGGGCTGACCATTGACTTAGGCTTTGTCTGGACGGCGCTGCCCTCCGGCGCGGACGTGGCGTTTGTGGATGTTCCCGGCCACGAAAAGTTCTTTGGCAATATGCTCGCCGGGGTGGGCCCGGCCTCCGTGGTGCTTTTCGTGGTTGCCGCGGACGAGGGCTGGCAGGCCCAATCCACCGACCATCGCGACGCGCTGCACGCGCTGGGCATCGAGCACGGGATTATCGCCTTGACCCGCAGCGACCGCGCCGATGATAAGCGCCGCGCGGAGGTCACCGCCCAGGTACGCACGCAGTTTTCTGCCACCCCGCTTGCCGATGCCCCCATTATCCCCGTTTCCTCCCACACCGGCGAGGGCCTGGCGGACCTGGGCGCGGCGCTCGATGACTTGGTGGCCCGCGTGCCCGCACCCGACACAGACGCCCCGGTGCGGCTGTGGATCGATCGCGCTTTTAGCGTCAAGGGCGCGGGAACCGTGGTGACCGGGACGCTGAGTGCTGGCACGCTGCGCACCGGCGATGCCCTGGTGCTTTCCACCGTGGCAGGGGACAAGCGCGTGGAGATTCGCGGCTTGCATAGCGAAAATACCGCGCAGGAATCCTTGGGCCCCGTAACACGTGCCGCGGTCAACCTGCGCGGGGTCGATGCCGCCGATATCCACCGCGGTGATCTGCTGCTTACCCCAGGTGCGTGGCGCGGTGTCGATATCGTGGACGTCCACCGCACTTTTGGCACCGCGCTTGATGAACTACCCGATAACCTCGTGGTCCACTGCGGCACGGCCGGGATAGAAGCGCACCTGCGGCCGTTGTCAGCGGATTTTGCCCACCTGCGCCTATCGCGCGCTATGCCGCTGGTCATCCTGGATCGCCTAGTCGTCCGCAGCCCCGGCGGCCGACATGTTAGCGCCGGCGTGGAGGTCATCGACGTGCGCCCGCCGGAGCTAGACCGCCGCGGCGCCGCCCGCAAGCGTGCCGAGGCATTGGCGGAGCACACCTCTTTCCGCAATCCTTCCTCCTACCTGCAGCGTGTGGGCTATGCCCGGCGCGCGGACCTGGAACTCGATGGTTATGACACCGATGCCACGCCGCCGGGCATCATTAACTTCCAACAGTGGTGGATTGCCGCCCGCCAGGTAACGCGCTGGAAAGAAGCGCTGACTACCGCGCTGCAGGAACACGCCGCGGCCAACCCGCTCGCACCCGGCATGCCGCGCACGGCGGCACTCGATGCCTTGGGACTGAAGGAAGAGGGGCTGCTGCGCCTAGCGGTGGCCGCCGCCCATGCGGAAGAATCCGAAGGGCTTATCCGCCTGCCCGGCCACAGCGTGGATCTCGGCGCCGCCGAGCCCGACGTGGCCGAATTGGAGAGCAGGCTAGAAAAGGAACCCTTTGCCGCACCAGAGGCCCACGAACTTAAAGATCTGGGGCTGAGCGAAAAAGAACTGGCCGCCGCCGAGCGCGCTGGGCGCCTGCTACGTCTGAAAGATGGCATCATCCTCCTGCCGGACGCCCCAGACAAGGCACGGGAGCACCTCTCACAACTCGAACAGCCCTTTACCTTGTCCGCCGCGCGGCAAGCGCTGGGGACCACCCGCCGGGTGGCCGTCCCGCTGCTGGAATACCTCGATGCCCACGGCATTACCCGCCGCGGCGAGGGCGGCAAGCGCACGCTGCGCTAAGCAAACGCGGCCGACTTATTTGCGGTGGTTTCCGCCGCGCGGGCGGGACTGTTCGCGCGCCACGCGCCGGGCGCGCACGCGGGCGGATTCGGAAGAAAAGCGGCCCGGTTCCTCCGCGACGGGAAGTGCGCGCCAGCTCAGGTTCTGTGAGCCCGGCATGGACGAGACCAAGTCGGCCAAGCCGCTGCTAGCGGGCGGTGCCGCAGCCTGGTCGCCCTCGTGGGCACGAGGCGTGGTCGGGGCAGCGTCGTTCTCTGGAGCAGCGCTGGGCATTGCGGGCGACGCTTCGGCCGAGCCCAGATCCTTGTTGGCACTCGGGCTGACTGGGCACCGGAAGCCGGCGGGAAGATCGCCTGCAATGTCGGCGGACTCCAGCGCGAACTCCCACCCCTCGGGCTGGGCTGGGGTGGTAGGGCGGGATGTGGTGGTGCTGGGAAGCGCGGTGCGGCCAGACGGCACCCGCAGGGGTGGTACCGCCGGGGAGAATAATTCGGTATCTGTGGCATCCTCTGCGGGGATATCGACCGCGATCATCCCGCCGCCGCTATAGGCACGGGCTGCCAACACAGTACCGGCTTCTTGTGCCGCCGCATACGCTGCGCGCAGACCCGGCAACTGGCTTAACACGCCGCACGGGCCGACCACAGTATCGCCACACGAGGCCACGACGGCGTCATCGATGACCTTGAGCGTGACAAAGAATTGCTGCGTTTCAAGGTGAGATAGCTGCTCATCGGTCAGATCGCCTGCCGCAGAATCGATGACCGCACCGTGACCGCCGGCAAGAAGCGCCGATTCGGCCGGCTGGTCATTGACCGGTACCATCCACGGCCACAGCCCGAGGGAGACGGCGACCTCGAGTTCGCCGTCAACGATGCCGACCGTGGCTACCGTCTGCGGAGTGGCCTGCGATGCCTTCAATCGGTGTAGGTCCGGGTATTCGGCTGCCTCTACCTCATCGAGGAACCCGATGAAACCAAATTCCGAACGCACCCGCCAGCCGTTGGAGTAGGTATCGGGCTCTAGAGAGACATCGATAAGAGCAGGCTGACTACCCACGCCAGGAATGCTCAGCACCGTGCCGGAGATGACATGTTCCAGGATGGCGACGTGTTCGACGCCGAAGTAGCTGGTCGCAAGCGGGTAGGGCACCATAGGAAAAGTAACTCCAAAGCGTTAAAGCGGGGCGTAACGTACGGATCTCATTTTACGCATGTGGGGGTAAAACAGCGCTTAGTCGGTGGTTTTAGCCAATGTTCGTTAACGTATTAATGATCCCCTCAAGTTGAAAAGTGCATAACGAAATAGGAGTAGGGCTTTGTCGTCTAATTCATCGCCCCGGCCCGATAACGGAACCACCAGTGGGCTGGAAAACGTTAATAATACGGAAGAAAGCCAAAAGCGCGTGCGCGGCGCCAAGCGCATCCTGCACGACATCATCTACCCGCACAATATTCACCCCGCCTTGGTCCCTGGCGTATCCATTGAGGACCAAAAGGTTAAATACAGCGTGGATAAGACCATCTTGAGCGTTGTCGGTGGGCTCGTCATCGCCTTCGTGGTGTGGGGAGTGCTCGCCCCCGAACAGGTTTTTAATACCTCCTCTACGGCCCTGGACTGGGTTATGCGCAACCTAGGCTGGATCTTTACGGCCCTGGCCACCTTCCTGATGTTCCTGCTGTTGATCCTGGCCTTTTCCAAGTACGGGAAAATCCCACTCGGCGTGGATGGCGAAAAGCCGGAGTTTTCCACGATCAGTTGGGCCGCCATGCTCTTTGGCGCGGGCATCGGCATCGGGCTTATTTTCTTCGGCCCCTACGAACCGCTTACGCATTATCTCTCGCCGCGCCCTGGTGCCTATGAGGCCGCCAGCGATGAAGCGGTGCTCGGCGCGCTGGCCCAATCGGCCATGCACTGGGGCCTTAATGCGTGGGCTATCTATGCCATCGTCGGGCTGTGCGTGGCCTATGTGTCCTTCCGCCGCGGGCGCGTACCCCTGATGAGCTCTATCTTGATGCCGCTTTTTGGCAACCGCTCCACCGATTCCACACCGGCGCGCATTATCGATGGCCTGGCTATCATCGCCACCCTCTTTGGTACCGCGGCCACTTTGGGCATTGGCGCGCTGCAGATCGGCCGCGGCGTGGAAATCGTCAGTGGCTGGTCCACCGCCGGCAATACCGCGGCGTTGGTCATCATCATTGTGCTGTCCATCGGCACCATCTTTTCCGCCGTGTCTGGTGTGGCTAAGGGCGTGCGGTGGCTATCCAATATCAACCTGGCATTGGCGCTAGGCATCGCCATCTTCTTCTTCGTCATCGGACCGACTGCCTTGCTGGCCAATATGATGCCCGCAGTCATCATCGAGTACCTCGATAACACCCCTGAAATGTTGTCCGCCAACATGGGCGAAGGCGAAGATATGGTCTCCTTCCTATCCTCGTGGACCACGTTCTACTGGGCGTGGTGGGTATCCTGGTCGCCGTTTGTCGGCGTATTCGTGGCCAAGATTTCCCGCGGTCGCACCATCCGCCAATTCGTCCTTGGCGTGCTGTTTATTCCTTCTGCCATCATCATCGCCGCATTCACCATCTTGGGCGGCACCACCATTTGGCTGCAGCGCCGCGATGGCGATATCGCCCCCGATGGCACCATCGATTCCATGCCGGCGGCCGAAGACATCTTCTTCAACGTCTTGGACCATTTCCCCGGATCCAATTGGATGGCCCCACTGGTCATCGTCATGCTCGTGGTATTTTTCATCACCACTGCGGACTCAGCCTCGCTGGTCAATTCCCAGCTCACCCAGCGCGGCAACCCACAGCCGAAGCCCTTGGTCACCGTCTTTTGGGTGATCTGCATGGCGGGCATCGCCGTGGTCATCCTCATGTCCGGCGGCAAAAACGCGCTGCAAGGCCTGCAAAACCTCATCACCATTACGGCGCTTCCCTTTGCCGTCATCATCGTGCTGATGTGCATTGCCCTGATTAGGGAACTGCGCCACGATCCGGCCTCCATCCGCCACTATTACGAGCACCAGGCCGTGTCCAATGCGGTCATCCACGGCGTGCGCGAATACGGCGATAACTTTGCCCTGTCGATCGAGCCCACTGCGGGAGACTCCGATTACGCCACCGGCGGCGAATTTGATTCCACCGCCGCAGAGGTCACTGAGTGGTACGCGCGCACCGATGAGGAGGGCCATGCTATCGGTTACGACTACGAGGCTGGCCGCTACGTGGATGATGATCCTTCGGTGGCTAATGGCGAGTTCGTCTCTGGCTCGACCGATGACGATGCACAGACCCCGCCCGCTCATTAAGGCTCGATAATTTTAGTTAGGTACAGTCACAGACCATGACCTTGTCCACGTTCGCCTTCGCCTTTGGATTGGTCCTGCTCTCGGGCCTGTCCACCTCCATCGGCGGGGCATTGGCGGTGGGAAAGCGCCAGCCAGGGTCCGCGTTTATGGCCGCGGCCCTGGGCCTTTCGGCGGGTGTGATGCTTTATGTCTCCTTCATGGAAATCCTGCCGGAGGGCATAGATCAGCTTAGCGATGCCCTCGGGGGCGAAAAACCCGGCACCTGGGCCGCGGTAGGGGCCTTCTTCGCAGGCATTGCGGTCATCGCGATTATTGACCGGATGGTGCCAGAAGAAATTAACCCGCACGAACCGGGCACGACGGAAGAAGACGCCCGCCGGGGCAGGTTGATGAAGACGGGCGTATTTACCGCAGTAGCGCTGGGCTTACACAATTTCCCGGAGGGCTTTGCCACCTTCTTATCCGGCCTGGAGTCCAAGGAGATTGCGGTGCCGGTGGCCGTGGCGATTGCCATTCACAATATCCCGGAAGGCATCGCCGTCGCAGTGCCGCTGCGGGAGGCGACCGGCTCGCGCAAGAAGGCCTTCTGGTGGGCCACGCTTTCCGGACTGGCTGAACCACTCGGCGCGCTCATCGGTTTTGGCCTGCTCATGCCGGTATTGGGGCCGGCCACCATGGGCATTAGCTTTGCCGCCGTGGCAGGAGTCATGGTGTTTATTTCCCTCGATGAGCTGCTTCCCACCGCGGAAGAAACTGGCGAGCACCACTACGCCATCTACGGCCTTATCGCCGGCATGGCCATTATGGCCGTATCGCTCATGCTGTTTATGTAATTTAGTGCTGCGCTACCGAGGTGGCAGACGGCGAGCCGGTCGAGGCCTTCACGGCCATGACGATGCTGGCGATGACAAGGCCGAGGATGAGCCCGCACACCATGGACAGGCCGGTTTCGGCGAGCCAGCTCAGCGCACCATTGTGGATGTGTTCAGTGGCGGACTCGATAAGCCCATGCGGCTGGTCCACCCCGAATTCATGCAGGCCCGTGGTGACGATATGCCCGCCTACCCACAACATGGCGGCGGTACCGATAATGCCGATGATATCGAGCACGATGGGCATGCCCTTGACCAGGGCATTGCCGAGAAGGGAGTTGCCATCGCGGCGCTGGGTTAAGGCAAGTCCGATGTCATCCATCTTGACCAGCAGCCCCACGGCGCCGTAGACGCCCAGGGTCAAGATGATGCCGACGGCAATGAGCGCGCCGAGGCGCAGCCAGAAGGGCTGATCGATGACCTCATTTAAGGAAATCACCATGATTTCAGCGGACAGGATGAGATCGGTGGTGATGGCGGATTTCACCAGGCTATCTTCGGCCTCGGGGCCCTTGTGCTGGACGGTATCGGTGGCATCGCTTGGGCTGGAGTGGAAGAAGGAGAGGATCTTTTCCGCGCCTTCGAAACACAAATAGGTACCGCCGCACATCAAGATGGGTGTCAGCGCCCACGGCGCGATCCAGGACAGGATCATCGCAATAGGCAAGATGATGACGAGCTTATTGATGAGCGAGCCCTTGGTGATGCGCCAGATCATCGGCAGCTCACGCTGCGGTTTGATGCCCTCGACGTATTGCGGGGTTACCGCGGCATCATCGACGACGACGCCGATGGCCTTCATGGAGGTCTTGCCGCCTAGGGCGGCCACATCGTCGACGCTGGAGGCGGCGGCGCGGGCGATTAAGGAGACATCGTCAAGCAGGGCGAAAAGGCCACCGGCCATGGCTTATCCTTCGGGGGCTAAAGTTACGTTGCCTGACCAGGACAAGTTTATGCCGTGGTGGGCAAGCCAGGCCATTGCATCGTCGCCGTGGCGGGTAATTCCCTCGACCGCGTTCAGGGTGGTATCGATGGCGAGCTCGGCGTCCTCGGCGGAAATGAGGCCCGCAGACGTCGCCGCGGAGAGCTCGTCGATGTCGAGGACGGTGATGGGCTCGCCGGTGGTGGTCACCAGGTCAACGTAGAGATCGCGGGTGGTCCACTCGTTGCCGTGGCGCTGGATTTCGGCGACGTCGATATAAAAGTCCTGCTCTACCTCAACGCCGGGGCGGAAGTGGAAGATATTCGCGCGCAGGTTGAGGCTTGGCAGGAGCCAGGATTCGAGGTAGCCAAAGCGCGGGTGATCGGCGCCGCGGGCCATGTACAGGCCGAACTCGGTTTCGGTGTAGGTATCGACTTGGCGGAGGTAACCTTTGGGATCGGTATTGGTAAAATCCGCGGTATTAAAGGTCTCGCGCTTGACTGGGTGGAGATCAACGGCCATTACTTCACCTCCAGGAAGGCGGCGGTGGGGGCGAAATCGCAGCGCGCCTCGGTGGTATTAACGGAGCCGGAAAGCAGCGCGATGACCAGGCCCTTGCCCGTGTGCGCGGTGCCGGAGAGCGTCGTGGGCCCATCCTGGTTGATGCCGTTATTGTGCAGCGGGGTAATGCCGCTTTGCAGGGTATTGATATTGAACCACTGCACATGCATGCCGCCTTGATCCGGTGCTGCCGGTGGGGTGCCCAGGGCGGTAAAGAGGAAGGCGGTCTCGCCCTCGCCGGCGCCCGGGGCGGGAATCTCTGTGGGTCCGGGGACCGCGATGGCAGAGCCGGTGGCGGCGTTGGTGCCGCCGATGCAGTGCGCGGAGACGGTGGGCCAGTAGAACTGCCGGAAGTGCGGGTTATCGCCTTGTGGTAAGGCGACGCCGCCATCGCCGTCGCCGTTGCCGGCAAAGAAGGCCAGGCCTGACAGGATTGCATTGCGGGCCTCTTCGGGGATCCACGGCTGTGCGGCAAAGGCGCGCACGCGGTCCTGGGTCTCCGGGGTGGGGCGGCCGAGCTCATCTAAGGGGCTGGCGGGCAAGTGCTGCTGGGCCAGCGAGGAGAGATCCGGGGCGAAGGCCTGCGCGGGCGCAACCAGGGGAGAGGCAAGGCCAATTAGTGCGGCGGTGGCAGCGGCGATATAGCCGGTGCGCCCGCTTAGGCGCCAAGAGGTTCGGGCGTGGCTCACGGTATCAGGTCCTTGTTATCTCGCGGAGGGAAAGCAATACAGCCCCATTAATCACATCAGTAACAATAATAACTCTAGTAACGATAGTGATCCGCTGGGAAGTGTCAAGTACTAGGTCGTTTCGAGCGCGCGAGACGTTACGGGGTGGCATAGGTCGCGTCTTGGCTCCCCGATGCTGCACTATGCCCTGTTAGGGGGTATCGTAGGACGTCGTTCAAGAACATTTCTCGCGCACCAGCGCTTGTAGATCCTCCGAAGGAGAACCCAACTAGTGAGTAATACCGAGTTCCGTAATGTTGCCATTGTCGCGCACGTTGACCATGGCAAGACCACGTTGGTCAACGGCATGCTGGAGCAGTCCGGTGCCTTTGGCGAACACGGTGAGCACACGGACCGCGTCATGGACTCCAACGATCAGGAGCGCGAGCGCGGCATTACCATTTTGGCCAAGAACACGGCCATCCGCCGCCAGGGTCTGGGCAAGGACGGCGCAGACCTCATCATCAACGTCATCGACACCCCGGGCCACGCCGACTTCGGCGGCGAGGTCGAGCGCGGCATTTCCATGGTGGACGGCGTCGTGCTGCTTGTCGATGCCTCTGAGGGCCCCCTCCCACAGACCCGCTTCGTCCTGACCAAGGCGCTAGAGGCCAAGCTGCCGGTTATCGTCTGCGTGAATAAGACCGACCGCCCCGATGCCCGCATCGACGAGGTTGTCACCGAGTCCCAGGACCTGCTGCTGGAAATCGCCGCCGGCCTCGAGGATGAGGAAGCCGCAGCCGCCGCCGAAGAACTGCTCGATCTCCCGGTCCTGTACGCCTCTGGCCGCGCCGGCGTTGCCTCCACCGAGAACCCGGGCGATGGCAACGTCCCCGATAGCGAGGACCTGCAGGCGCTTTTCGATGTCATCTACAACGTCCTGCCCGAGCCTTCCGCTACCGTCGATGCCCCGCTGCAGGCGCACGTGACCAACCTGGACGCCTCCGACTTCCTCGGCCGTATCGCGCTGCTGCGTATCTACGCCGGCCGCATCAAGAAGGGCCAGCAGGTGGCTTGGATCCACTACGACGATGAGGGCAACCAGCACACCAAGACCGTCAAGGTCGCCGAGCTGCTGCGCACCGTCGGCTTCGAGCGTCAGCCGGCCGAAGAGGCCATCGCCGGCGATATCGTCGCCATCTCTGGTATCTCCGATGTCATGATTGGTGACACCATCGCCGATCCAGAAAACCCCGAGGCCCTGCCACGCATCACCGTTGATGAGCCGGCCATCTCCATGACCATCGGCGTCAACACCTCGCCGATGGCAGGCCGCGGCGGCGGCACCAAGCTGACCGCCCGCATGGTCAAGGCCCGCCTGGAGCAGGAGCTTATCGGTAACGTCTCCCTGCGCGTGCTGCCCACCGAGCGCCCCGATACCTGGGAGGTTCAGGGCCGCGGCGAGATGGCTCTGTCCGTGCTCATCGAGTCCATGCGTCGCGAGGGCTTCGAGCTGACCATCGGTAAGCCGCAGGTTGTGACCCAGCAGATCGATGGCAAGACCTACGAGCCTTATGAGATCCTCACCATCGACTCCCCGTCGGAGCACCAGGGTGCCATCACCCAGCTGCTGGCCTCCCGCAAGGGCCAGATGCAGTCCATGGACGTGCGCGAGGGTGACTGGGTGCGCATGATCTTCCGCGTTCCCTCCCGCGGACTCATCGGTTTCCGCACCCAGTTCATGACCGAGACCCGCGGTGCCGGCATCGCCAACTCCATTTCCGATGGCCTCGATGTCTGGGCCGACGAAATCAAGTCCCGCGCCACCGGCTCTTTGGTGGCTGACCGCACCGGCCAGATCACCCAGTACGCACTGATGCAGCTGGCTGACCGCGGCAACTTCTTCGTCGAGCCAGGCGCCGAGGCCTACGAAGGCATGGTGGTAGGTGCCAATAACCGCGATGAGGATATTGACATCAATATCACCAAGGAAAAGAAGCTGACCAATATGCGCTCTGCCACCGCAGACGCCACGGTCACCCTGGCCAAGGCCCACACGCTCTCGCTGGAGGAAGCGCTGGAATTTTGTGGCAACGACGAGTGCGTCGAGGTCGCCCCAGACGTGCTGCGCGTGCGCAAGCTGGAGCTTTCCGCCACCGACCGCAAGCGCGCCGCTTCCCGCGCTAAGCAGATGAAGAAGTAACCTGCCGGCCTAAGTAGTGCCTGCGGTTGATACCGCAACCGCCGCGATAATCGCCGTCGTCTCCTGCAAAATGGTTTTTACCGCAGAGGCGGCGGCATCGTCGTATTCCACCTGTTGTTTTAATTCTTTGATGCGGTTGCGCATCTCCCGGCGTTTCATTTCGGGCGCATCCTCCTTGAGTAGGGGATAGGCCCCATTAACCTCGCGCAGAATATCCAAGATAATCATGTCTTTGGTGCTTGGGTTTTGGGTGCCGTCAAGCACCGCGGCGAGCCTCTCGCGCACCTCATCTTCTAGCGCCGTATCCGTCATGATGTAACGGTCACCGCCCAGCTGCCACCACGCGGAATCCTCGATCTCCAATTGGCCGCGGTCCTGAAAATCCTGGGCAATCTTCTCGCGTGGGGAGAACCACCGCGCCTGCAGCAGCGTTTTTACCGAGCCGGTCCGGTGCTCGTGCAGGCTATCCCACGCCCAGGCAAGCACCGGGTGCTCTGGCTTTTTATCAGTGGCGTGCACCTTATTCTTTGCAGTTATGGCAACCGCCTCGTGCAGGAGCAAATCGCTAAAAAGGCCCGCGCGCAGGGCGGTTTCATTATTTGATAGCACCTCCTTTTTACCGTTGTCCTTGGTAAGCAGGAGGAACATTTCTTGGCAGATAAGCATGGTGGGGAATCCCTTCAACAGTGATTTTGCTCGAGTTTAGCCCGCAGAATCTTCGTGTGGCGGGAAGAAGGTATTAAAGTAGTCCGCGATGAAAAATAGTCTCAAGGCCCGTGCACTTGCTGCCACTGCCGCCATCGGCCTCGCATTTGTCAGCGGGTGCTCGGCCAATCCTGGCCCACCGCCGGTGGTAGAAGACTCGGATGACCAGGAATCTACCGCCCAGGAAACGGAATCCTTCACGACCACGACGGATAACGAGCCGCCGCGCGCGGAGGAAGAAAAGTCGCGGCCTACCATTTCCATCGGTGTCGATCCGCTGCGCGCCGGACTTAACCCACACCTGGTGGCCAATAACTCCGAGCTCGTGGATCAAATCGCCGAGCTGGTCTTGCCGTCGACGTTCCACTGGGGACGCATGGATACAGACGTCCTAGAATCCGCCGCGGAGGTCACCGCGCCGGAGGGCGTAGCCCAGCGGGTGCGCTACGTCATCGCCACTCCCGCGCAGTGGTCCGATGGCACCCCGATTTCCGGGGCGGATTTCAACTACCTGTGGAAGAAGATGATCACCACCGCAGGCGTCAAGGACCCGGCGGGCTACCGCGCCATTTCCGCGGTGACCACCTCCGATGGCGGGCGCGTGGTGACGGTGGATTTTGCGGAGCGGGTTAAAGATTGGAAGCAGCTATTCAACCAACTCCTGCCCTCGCACCTGTTGCAAAATTCCGATTTCGATTCGGCGCTGGCCAATGACATCCCAGCCTCCGCCGGCCGCTTCTCGGTCGATAGCGTGGACCGCAGCCGCGGGGTCATCACCCTCAACCGCAACGATCGTTTTTGGGGTGCCGACCCCGCCCATATCGACGTCGTCCAGCTGCGCGAGGTGCGCGATAGCACCCAGGCGCTGAATATGCTGCGCTCCGGCCAGATTGGGTTCGCGGACTTCACCCCGGATCAGACCTCGCAGGAGGCGCTTGGCTTGCTCGGGCACGTGAGCGATAAGACGGTCACCCGCCCGCGCCAGCTGCGCTTGCACATGTCCACCGAGCAAGGAGCCTTGGAGGACGCCGCCGCGCGACGCGGTCTGGCCTCGCTTATCGATACCGGGCAGGTCGCCCGTCTCGCCACCGGCCGCGCCTCCAACCTGAAGGCCGGGCATAACCCGGTCTCCGGCGAGGCGAACCTGACCGCCCTGCGCGAGCGCGCCAGCAAGAAACCCATCCGCTTCGCCGTCGATCCGACCAGCCCCACGGCTTTGGCTGCGGCAAATACGCTTTACGATGTCCTCGAGGCTCACGGCATCCCCGCCGAGGTCACCACCGATAGGCTTACCACCATTACCACTAAGCTGCTTCCTGAAGGCAAGGTTGATGCGGTGGTGACCTGGGAGGATATCACCTTAACCTCGCTGTCGGCCGCGAACATCTTCAACTGCGCCGAAAACGAACCGCTCGCAGGCGATCTCTCCGGGTTCTGCCCCGACAACGCCGCCGCAACGCGCATGGACATCCTTTCCGGAAAGATAAGCCCCTCCACCGCGCTGGGGCGAATCCGCGAGATCAACGCCCAGGACGTGTTATACGTCCCGCTCTTAGATGAAACGCGTGTGCACGCGCTGGGGGAGGGTATTGTAGGCCCCGGCCAAAGTATTGATGACTGGGATAAAGGTCTGGTCACAGCGCCGGTTTGGAGGATAGATGAGGACTAAGGACTTGGTGGGCTACCGCGTTGTTGCCGTACACGCGCACCCCGATGATGAAACGCTTTTTACCGGCGGCACCCTTGCCACCCTGGCCGCGTGCGGGGCACAGGTCACGGTCATCACCCTTACCCTTGGCGAGGACGGCGAGGTCATCGGCGCGCCCTATCAAGGTCTTGCCGAGCACCATCAGCTCGGCGGCTTCCGCGCCCGCGAATTGGCCTGCGCCCTCACTGCCTTAGGCGTAGAGGGCATACAGCTGGGTGGATTCGGCCACTTCCACGATTCTGGCATGGTGGGATCTCCCTCTCACGACAACCCCCGCGCGCTGGTCAATCGCCTGGATGAGGCGGCAGATTTGCTCCGCGCGGAATTAGAGGTGCTCCAGCCGCACGCCATCCTGACCTATGGGCCAGACGGCGGCTATAACCACCCGGACCACGTGGCGGTGCATAGGGTGGTGGAAAAGGCGGCATCGGCAAGCACGCGTATCTGGTGGGCGATCTTTGACCGCGACGCCAATTACGCCGGCCTGGACACCCTCGATGCGCCGGCGGGCTGGCGCAAACCCGATGCCGCGTACCTGGATAATTTCACCACCGCCGGCGCGGATCTGACCTTCGCGCTTGACGATGCCGCCCTGCACGCCAAACGCGCCGCCATGCGCGCCCACGCCACGCAAATCTGGCTGGCCGATGGCAGCACCACCGCCACCAACCCCGAGGCCGCCGTGGCCGCCGTCCACGACCCCGCCGCGGTGCCAGGGGCCTACTGCCTGTCCAATAGATTGCTCATGCCGTTGCTGCGTGCCGAATACTTCCAACTCGGCAGGGGCGAGCCCGCACGCGACCTCCTAGGGGATCTGTAATGCGCACTGATTTTAGCCGCGGCGAGCAGGTTACCGGGCTTATCTGGCTCTCCCTCGGCGCCCTGCTATCGCTGTTTCTGGAAGTCATTTACCTCACTGCCCGGATTCCGCTGGCTGATGGCGCGAGCATCGCGTTTCCCATCACCATCCTCATCGCCGCCGCATTCAATGTGGTGTTAACCCGCACCGCGCGGCTGTGGAGTGATAGTACTTACATCGCGGCCATCCCGCTCATCGTCTGGGGCCTGGGCTTTTTCGGGCTTATGCTCCTGGTTCCGATTACCGGCGATGTCATAGTGGGCAATAATATTCTCAGCTTGCTCCTGCTTTTGGCTGGGATTGGCGGCGGCGTTTGGCCTTTCCTAAAGCAGAAGTGACATACTATATTTCATCCCCCAACCCCATGAAATCAGGAAGATTCAAGGATTCTCCATGACTTATACAATCGCTCAACCTTGCGTTGATGTAATGGACCGCGGCTGTGTTGAGGAATGCCCCGTCGATTGCATCTACGAAGGCAAGCGCATGCTCTACATCCACCCAGATGAGTGCGTGGATTGCGGCGCCTGCGAGCCCGCATGCCCGGTAGAAGCCATCTTCTACGAGGACGACGTTCCCGATGAGTGGATCGATTACAACGATGCCAACGCAGCATTCTTCGATGACTTGGGCTCACCCGGTGGAGCGGCAGCCCTTGGCCCGCAAGATTTCGATGCGTCAATGGTAGCCGCGCTGCCCCCACAGAATCAGGAGTAATTCATGGCCCGCACACCGCTAGGACAATCGCTTCCGGATTTCCCCTGGAACTCGCTGGCTGGCGCCAAGAAGAAGGCCCAGGCGCACCCAGATGGAATCGTTGACCTTTCGGTGGGCAACCCCGTAGATCCGGTCGCCCCCGGCGTGCAGCTGGCGCTGTCCTCTGCCGCCGAGGCCCCCGGCTACCCGCAAACGCAGGGCACGCCCGAGCTGCGCGAAGCCATCGCCTCAGCCCTCCGCCGCCGCTACCACATGGACGTGGACCGCGTCCTGCCCGTGGTGGGCACGAAGGAGGCCATCGCGTGGCTGCCCACCCTGTTGGGCATGCGCGGCGAGACCGTCGCCTTCCCCTCGGTGGCCTATCCCACCTACGAGGTCGGCGCCCTCCTCGCTGGGGCCACGCCCCTGCGCGCTGACGAGGACTTTCAGGACGCCTCCCTGGTATTCATTAATTCCCCATCCAACCCTACTGGCCGAGTCGCTGGGGTAGAGGAGCTGCGCCGCATCGTGGCCTGGGCCCGCTCGACGGGCGCCATCATCGCCTCCGACGAGTGCTATATGGGCTTGGGCTGGAACGACGACAACCCGCCGGTATCCATCCTGGATCCCCGCGTGACCGACGGCGATAATACCGGGCTTATCGCCATGCATTCGCTGTCTAAGTCCGCGAATATGGCCTCCTACCGCGCCGGATTCTTCGCCGGCGATAATGACCTCATCGCGGAGCTCCTAGAGCTGCGCAAGCACGCCGGCCTCATCGTGCCAGGCCCGATTCAGGCGGCGATGGTTGCCGCGCTTGACGATGACCCCACCGAAGCCCTCCAACGCCAGCGCTACGCCGCGCGCCGCGCCGAATTGATGCAGGCGCTCATCAAGGCGGGCTTTACCATTGACCACTCGGACGCCGGCCTGTACCTCTGGGCCACCCGCGGCGAAGACTGCCGCGAGACCATCGACTGGTTGGCTTCTTTGGGCATCCTCGCTGCCCCCGGTGATTTCTACGGTCCCTCGGGCGCACAACACGTGCGCATTGGCTTAAACGGCACCGACGAGCGGGTGCGCGCCGCCGTCGAACGCCTCGCCAGTGCCTAACTCGCCTCGTCCTCCTGCGCGGGAGGGGATTTCTCCTCGCAGGGTGGTCTTGCGCGATCGCGTTCCTTTAGAAGGCGAGTACTGGGCCGCCCGTGCCGGGGACTCGCCCTTTCCGGAGGGAACCCTCCTTCCCGCGGGTGCGGTTCTTTCGCGCCCCATCCCCGTGTGGCACCATCCCGTCGTCCCGCCGGAGGATCCGATCCCTTTTGGATACACCGTCGTCCACGCGGATGAAGACATCATCGTTGCCGATAAACCGCACTTTCTTCCCACCACCACGAATGGTCGCTTGCAGCGCGAGACCCTGCAAACCCGGCTGCGCGTGGACTTCGGCGAAGACGAAATCGTGCCGCTTCACCGCCTCGACCGTCTGACCGCCGGTCTCGTCATCTGCTCGCGCAATCCTGCGACCCGCGCGGACTACCAGCGCATCTTCCTGGAGGGGAGGGCGGTGAAGAGGTATAGAGGCATCGTCAAGCAGCCGCTTTTCTGCGATGAGGAAATCAGGCTGCCGATGCACAAGCCGCGGGGCAGCAGGCAGGTGCTCGTGGCTGATAATGGCACGCCGACTTCGACGTATGTGCGCGCTGCGGGGCGGGAGGTGACCATGTGGCCGCGGACCGGGCATACGCACCAGCTGCGGGTGCTGCTGAACCACCTTGGGAGCCCGCTCATTGGCGATGACACCTATCCCACGCCGCGTCCGCTCGACCTCTACGATTTCTCGTGTCCGCTTTCCTTGCTGCACGAAACTATATCTTTTATAGATCCTTTATCACATTCGGAGCGTCAGTTTTTCAGTTCGCGGGGCTTAGGAACTACAATCAGGTAATTACTAACCTCCGGCAAGAAAGGCGGCCCATGGCAGACCTCAGCGTTGCGCGCTTTGCGTCCAATTTTGGGCAATTCCTTAAGTTCGGTCTTGTCGGCGGCTCGGGTACCGCGGTTAACCTCTTCGTGTATTTTCTCGCGCAGAAGCTCTTTGGCGCGGCGGATATCTTTGCCGAGGATCCCTTCATGAACCTCTTCGGTTCTGCATTCCACATTCGCTGGTACCACGTCTTTGCCACCATTTCCTTCCTCGTGGCCAATACCTGGAACTACCAGCTCAACCGTATGTGGACCTTCCGTACCGTGTCCAAGGTGTCCTGGATTCGCGGTTTCTTCCCGTTCCTTTTGGCGGGAATCGGGGCGTTTATCGTCAGTCAGGTCATCCTGACGCTGCTCATGAACCCCAACTCGCCCGTGGGTCTGCCCACCGATGTCTTCGATAACTCCACCGGATTGCGCACCAAGTCCTATTGGGCGCAGGCCATTTCCATCGTGGTGGCGATGCCCATCAACTTCATCATCAACAAGCTCTGGACGTTCCGCTCCAAGCCCAATAAGCCCGTCGTCGTCGACGAGGTCGCGCCGGTTTAACTACCTGCTCCTAGCTCTGCCTAGCCCGGCTCGTTTCGCCACCCCGGCCCCGCCCTTCGCGCTCACCAGCGGGGGCTGCTGGGGTCTTTTTGTACCCGCCGGTGAGCGGCAAGGGCGGGGAGGGGCATCGCCAAGCGAGTGCGTGCGGGGCACTCATCTCTTCGCGCTCACGGGAAGGTGGTTGTCGTGCGCAGCGCTCGCCCCCGGTGAGCGGCACGGGAGGCCTCGCCCTTCGCGCTCACCGACAACAGTTGCCGGCGGTGAAACCTACTCCCTGTGAGCGGCAAGGGCGGGAAGGCCGGGCGCCGCTGACGCTAGCCCCTTCGCGCTCACGGGGCGTAGCAAACGGAAACCACCCGCTGTCCGCGGTGAGCGCGAAGGGCGGGTGGTGGAGTGCGTGATGGCGGTGGGAGTGAGCATTAGTCCTCGAGCTCGGCGTCGAGGCGGGACTGGTCGCGGCGGTTTTGCTTCCGTCGGAGTGCGGGCGAGATGAGGACGGACGTGATGGCACCTACGGTGGCGCCGATGAGGTAGGGGGCGGCATCGGAAAGCGCGAAGGCGTGGTAGGCGATGCCGGCGAAGCAGATAAACATCGGGATGAGGTAAAGGGCGGTTAAGGTCCAATTGGAGCGGACCGTTGGGGTGGCGATGTAGGCGGTGCTGAGGGAGGTGCCGGCGATGGAGGGGATGATGGCGAGCAAGGCGAAGAGGCTGAGGCGGCCGGGGAGGGACCACGCGAGGATGGCGGCGACGATGAGCTCGAGGAATGTGATTGGGGTCAGGGTGATGGCGGAGGCCTTGGTGAGGATGTCGCGTTCGAACTCGTCGGTGGAGGCGCGCTCGATGTGGTTGAGGGATATGTTTGCGATGGCGTTAATCATGTTGTTCAGCTCCAAAGATTTCTTCGACTGTTTTGTTTAGTTCGTGGCAGATGTCCAATGCGAGGTGCACGGACGGGGAGTAGTTGCCGCGTTCGATATTTGCGATAGTTTGCCGGGAGACGCCGACGCGCTCTGCTAGTTCGCCTTGCGACCATTCGCGCCAGCGCCGCCACTTGCGGACCATGTTGGGTTGTCCGGCCACATCATCACCTCTCTTGTCGTGTTTACATGACTTAATGTAAAGTAAAATTGACATTATGGCAAGGGTTAGACGCATAGATGCCAGCGCCAATATGGCTGGGTGGCGGACATGGGAAGCTGTGGCTTGCGGCCTTTGAGCAGGTCACGGGTGGCTTTGATAAGCAGGATGACTTGGTCAAGGTGGTGCGTGACGTCATCGGCAGTAAAGCGCAGGACCGTGTACCCGTGTGCGGTTGCGGCGTTCTGTTTGGAACGGTCGGCCTGGAACGCGATGCTGTGGCTGCGGTAGGTCCAACCATCGATTTCCACGATGAGCTTGCCCATCAGTAGGTCGAAGCGGTAGCCACACACTAGGGCGTTGTGAACAGGGATAATGCCTTCTGCGCGCAGCGCGCGGCTGACTTTCCGCTCCGGCGGGCTATCCGCGCCGATGGCGGAGCGCCGAATCGTCTCCTTCAACGCGCGCGGTGTCCGGCCCATTCGTTTGCGGTCCCGGTCCAGCCGGCCGGGCCCCTTTTCACCGCGGTAAAACTCTTCCAGCAGCGGGCCACAGGCCCTAGCAATCTTGCGAGCAGCCCACAGAACCTGCACCACCGGCAGCCCTTTGACTAGGCTCGTTGCCTTGAGGCGAGAATGCGAAACCCGGAAATTCTTACCCCGCAGCGTGCGCGGGCCCTCCGCCTCCAGCGGAAACGTCAGCGGCCGGTCGAGGTGAATTTCTTGCGCGGTCTTCCCCGTAAAATGAATGCGGCTCAGCCCATGCACCAGCGCCTTCGCCACCGCCAGCGGCGACCACTCGTCGGTATAAATCCCCCGGTGCACGCGGAATAGCTTCCCCGCGCGCACCCGTCGCCGAATCGTGTCCTTGCCTAGCCCCTGCTCGCGCAACTGCGCAGTCGTCCATGCCCCCATGGCTTCAACCTAAAGAAGCGGCCGCCTCCCCGTCCATACGGATTTCGCTAGCCTGTGGATAACCGTCCCATTTTGCGTTCCCGCGCGCTATTCTCGCCGCTGCCCTGTGGATAACTTCCCCGCAACCCTCCCTCCATGCCACCCTTCGCGCTCACCGGCGGCCACTTGGGTGCGCTGGAACGTCCCCTGGTGAGCGCGAGAGGCGAGTGTGGTCCCAGCCCGCCCTTTGTGCTCACGCCCACGCTTTCCGATGCCCATTTCCTCCTCCCCGTGACCGCGAGGGGCGGCCCCACACCCGTCGCGCTCACCGGGAGGTGAAAACGCCGTACCCCGCCCAGCGCTGGTGAGCGCGAAGGGCGGGGTAATGGGGCGTGAGGGCAGTGATGGTGGGCTGGAGGCGGGGAGTGGCCGCTAGATCAGAGGGAGCGTGGAGGTCGGGTCGATGCCGCGAGCCTTGGAATTGAGCACGCCCGCGATGGCGAGCACCGCGAACATGGCGGCGGCGGAGAGGAGTTGGGTGCGGGCGGTGGCATCGGTAAGCATGAGCACCGCGATGGCCGCGAAGAGGCCGAGGGCGAACCAGGTGAGATAGGGGAAGGCCCACATGCGGATGGGGAGGGGATGCAGGGCCTCGAGTTGGCGGCGCAGGCGCAGCTGGCTGACGGCAATGAAGACCCAGACGATGAGCAGGGAAGCGCCGGCGGCGTTGAGCATGAAGGTGAGCAACCAGCCGGTATCGGCGTAATTGAGGACGACCATGAGCGCGGACAGTGCGACGGACAGGGCGATGGCGGTGGTGGGAACGCCCTCGGTATTGGTGGCGGCGAAGATGCGCGGGGCCTCGCCGCGGGCGGCGAGCGAGTGCATCATGCGGGAGGAGGCGAAGATTTGCGCGTTGAAGGCGGATAGCAGCGCGAGGACGATGATGACCTCCATGATGCCGGCGGCACCGGGGATGCCGGCGCGGTCGAGGACCATGGTAAAGGGCGATTCGGCGGCGGTGGAGGCGGCATCCAGGCTGGAATAGGGAAGCAGGAACGTGATGACGAGGACGGAGCCCAGGTAGAACACGGAGATGCGCAGGATGGTGGATCGCACGGCGTTGACCAGGGATTTTTCGGGATCCTCGGATTCGGCGGAGGCGATGGCGACGACCTCGATGCCGCCGAAGGCGAAGGCTACGGCTAGCAGTCCGGCGGCGACGCCGCCGAGGCCGTTGGGCATGAAGCCATCGGCAAGGAAGACGGATGTGCCCACGAAGGTGTGGCCGGGCAGGAGGCCGAAGATGAGGAGGACGCCGATGATGAGGAAAGCGATGATGACGGCGACCTTGATGAGCGCGAACCAGTACTCGAACTCGCCGAAGGTGCGCACGCGCAGCAAGTTGACGAGGCCGAAGACGGCGACGCAGATGGCGGCGGGGATCCAGGGCGGGACGTCGAACCACGAGCCGATGAAGCCTGCGGCGCCGGTGATTTCGGCGCCAAGGACGGCGACGGTGGCACACCAGTAGATCCACCCTTGGGTAAAGCCCGCCCAGCGGCCGATGCCGTGCTCGGCGTATTCGGAAAAGGAGCCGGAGGCAGGGATGACCGTTCCCATCTCTCCGAGCATTTGCATCACGAGGATGGCGAGGAAGCCGGCGATCGCGTAGGCGATGATCACCGCTGGGCCGGCGGCGGAAATGCCGACGCCCGTGCCAAGGAAGAGACCGGCGCCAATGGTGGAGCCAAGCCCCATCATGGTCAGGTGGCGGACCTTCAGGCCAGAACCAAGGGTAGAAGAGTTATCAGACACTTCTCCATGGTATTTCTCGGCCGCAGGGCACCGGAATTGGGGTGGCGTTAATTCTTGTGGAGGTCCTCGTTCAGTGCGACGGCCTCAGCATTCCACTCCACGGCCTCGACGGCACCGGAGACGGAATTGCGGCGCAGCAGTAGGCCGGAGGCACCGGAGAGTTGGGAGCCCTTGACGGCCTCGCCATTGCCGACGCCCAGGGCCTCAGCCACCTTGCCAAAGACGGCGACCTTGGTGCCGGCGGTGACGTAGAGGCCGGCTTCGACAACGGCGTCATCGCCAAGCGAAATGCCAATACCCGAGTTAGCGCCGAGTAGGCAGCGCTCGCCGATGGAAATAACTTCCTTGCCGCCGCCGGACAGGGTGCCCATGATGGAGGCGCCGCCGCCGATATCGGAGCCATCGCCCACGACGACGCCCGCGGAAATGCGACCTTCCACCATGGAAGCGCCCAGGGTGCCGGCGTTGAAGTTGACGAAGCCCTCGTGCATGACCGTGGTGCCCTCTGCCAGGTGGGCGCCCAAGCGAACGCGATCGGCGTCACCGATGCGCACGCCGGAGGGGACAACGTAGTCCACCATGCGGGGGAACTTGTCCACGGAGTAGACCACGACGGGGCCGCGGGAGGCGAGGCGGCCGCGCACCATCTGGAAATCGGAGACGGCGCAGGGGCCGTAGTTGGTCCAGACCACGTTATTGAGGTGGCGGAAGATGCCGTCCATGTTGAGGCCATGCGGCTTTACCTCGCGGTGGGAGAGCAGGTGGAGGCGTAGGTAGGCGTCGTAAGTATCGGTGGGGGCCTCGTCGAGGTCAGCGATGGAGGTTTCCACCGCCACGCGGGCCACGCCACGTTCTTCATCGGGGCCGACGAGGGCGGAGAACTGCTGCGGAGTCTCCTCCAAACGCGTCGTGCCGGTGGTCTCTACTTGCTTATCGGTATGAACTGCTGGGAACCAAACGTCCAAGACGGTGCCGTCGTGGGTAATGGTTGCCAGGCCACGTGCGGATGCAGAAGTCATGGTGGCTAGCTTAGCAATTACTGCCGTACTTGCTCGCGCTTGCCCGCGGGAACCACGAAGGACAAGGCAACGAGCGCGGCAAAGAGGATGATGACGGCGATGACTTGGTTGCGGGCGGAGGGATCAAAGAGCATGAAAATGGTCAGCGCGGCCAGCGCGGCGGCGGTTGCCCAAGGCAACCAGGGGTAGCCGGGCACGCGGATGTCCGTTAGTTCGCCATTCGCCTTCAACTGCGGGTGCAGCTTGAGGAAGGAGGCGACGATAAACGCCCAGACCACCAAGAGGCAGCCGCCGACGGCGTTGAAGAGGAAGGCCAGCAGTCCCGGCGGGTTCCAGAATTGGAGGCCCACTGAGGCGAAGGCGAAGATCATGGACAAGATGACGGCGTTGATGGGGGAGCCGGAGTGGTTGGTCTTGAGGAAGAACTTGGGCGCGCAGTGGTCCTTGGCCATATCAAAGACTAGGCGGGAGGTGGCGTAAATCTGCGCGTTGAAGGCGGACAGGAGGGCCAGCGCGATGATGGCCTCCATGAAACCTGCGGCGAAAGGAATCTTGGCAGCCTCAAGCACCAGGGTGAAGGGCGAATCGGCGGCGGCATCGGCGTCTTGGATCTGGCTAAACGGCAAGGCCATGGTGATGACCACGATGGAGCCGATGTAGAAGATCATGATGCGCACGATGATGGCGCGCACTGCAGTTGCCACGTTGCGGGCTGGATCCTCGGACTCGGCGGCGGCGATGGTCACCAGCTCGATTCCACCGAAGGCGAAGGCAACGGCGAGCAGCCCCGCGGCGAAGCCCGGCATGCCATTGGGCAGGAAGTTATCGGTGAAGTTGGTGCCGGCGCGGGAGAGATCCATGCCGGGCAGGATGCCCAGTGCCATGAGGATGCCGACGGCGAGGAAGGCAATGATGACGGCGACCTTGATGATGGCGAACCAGAACTCGAATTCACCGAAACCGCGCACGGCGGCGAAATTCACTATGGCGAAGAAGGCCACCGCGATAAGCGCGGGAATCCACGGGGCAATATCGAACCAGCTGCCGATGATCGCGGCGGCGCCGGTGATTTCGGCGCCCATGACCATGATGAGCATGAACCAGTAGATCCAGCCCATCGTAAAGCGCGCCCAGTGGCCGAAGGCCTGGCCGGCGTAGGTGGAAAAGGAACCCAGGGAGGGGCGGGCCGCGGCGATTTCCCCGAGCATCCACATGATGAGCGCGATGAGGACGCCGGCGACGGCATAAGAGATGAGCACCGAGGTGCCGGATATTTGGATTCCCAATCCGACGCCCAAGAAGAGACCGGCACCCACCGCGGAGCCAAGGCCCATCATGGTGAGGTGTCGCGATTTCAATTGTGTGGCTTCGGCCATAATTACCACCTTGTGAGAGGTTATTTTTTGCAGTGAAGTGAACATTACACAATGCAACGGACCCAGCGGGGCGCTACCATGGCGGCTTGTGACTTTAGATCTATATGCCGACCCCATTGAAGTGACCAAGGCGCTCGTCGATATCCCGAGCCCCTCCCACCACGAGGAGGCCATCGCGGATGCGGTGGAAGAAGCCCTGCGTGGTCTAGACGTGGAGGTCGCCCGCTTTGGCAATACCGTGTGTGCGCGCACGAACCGCGGGATGGATTCTCGCGTGGTTCTTGCAGGCCACATCGATACCGTTCCATTGGCAGATAACGTACCGCATCGCATGGACACCGCCGAAGATGGCGCCGAGATCATGTTCGGCTGCGGCACTGTGGACATGAAATCCGGCATGGCGGTCTACCTCAACGCCTTTGCTCACCTGCATGAATCGGAAGAGCTCCAGCACGATCTGACCGTCATTGCCTATGAGGGCGAAGAGGTATCCACTGAATTTAATGGGCTAGGCCACTTGCAAAAGGACCACCCCGAGTGGTTGCAGGGCGATTTCGCGCTCCTGGGTGAGCCCTCCGGTGCCCTGGTCGAGGCCGGCTGCCAGGGCACGATTCGCCTGCGCGTGACGGCGCATGGCACCCGCGCGCACTCGGCCCGTGCCTGGCTGGGTTCCAACGCCGCACACAAGCTCGCCCCCGTCATGACGCGCATTGCGGACTACGAGCCGCGCGAGGTCACCATCGATGGCTGTACCTACCGCGAGGGCCTGAACATCGTCCACCTGGAGGCCGGCGTGGCCACCAATACCTTGCCGGACGAGGCCTGGATGTTCGTCAACTTCCGCTTCGCCCCGGACCGCAGCACGGAGGAGGCGCTGGAGTACATGAAGGGGGTCATCGGCAAGCATGAGGGCGTCACCATCGAGATCGATGATATCGCCGGTGCCGCCCTGCCTGGCTTGGGGCAGCCTGCGGCACGTGCGCTTGTCGATGCCGTCGGTGGCAACGTCCGCGCCAAGTTCGGCTGGACCGATGTCTCGCGCTTTGCTGAGATGGGCATTCCGGCCGTGAATTTTGGCGCCGGCGATCCGGGCTTTGCGCATAAGAAGGACGAGCAGGTGCCCACGGCGCAAATCACCGAAGTTTCTACCGCTCTGCTTAATTATTTGAAGGGATAAAAATGACCCCTGACCACATGCGTACCCTGCGCGGCCCGCTCTTGCTGCGCAGCGAGGGAGAACAAGGCTCCACCTTTGACCAGCGCCTGCTGGAATCCGGCGCGGACCACGAGTGGCAGCATGCCGATCCGTGGCGCGTGCTGCGCATCCAAGGCGAATTCGTCGCTGGCTTCGATGCGCTTGCCAAACTGCCTAAGGCAGTGACGGTCTTTGGTTCCGCGCGCACCAAGCCTGAGGATGCGAGCTATCAGATGGCCGAAGAACTCGGCCGCAAGCTCGCCGAGTGCGCCTACGCCGTCATCACCGGCGGCGGCCCCGGCATCATGGAGGCGGCGAATAAGGGCGCGCACGAGGGCGATGGTCTCTCGGTGGGACTCGGCATCGAATTGCCGCACGAGCAGGGCCTCAATAAGTACGTGGACTTGGGCCTGAACTTCCGCTACTTCTTCGCCCGCAAGACCATGTTCTTGAAGTACTCCCAGGCCTTCGTCTGCCTGCCCGGCGGCATGGGCACGATGGACGAGTTCTTCGAGGTTCTCTGCATGGTTCAGACGGGTAAGGTCACCAACTATCCCATCGTGCTCATAGGTACCGAGTACTGGTCGGGCCTGCTGGAGTGGATGAAAAATACCCTCGCCGCCGGCGGGTACATCAACGAAGATGACCAAGAGCTTTTCCTGCTTACCGATGACCCCGATGAGGCCGTCGCCCACATCATCGAGCGCCACAAGGTCATGAGCGATAAACGCATTAGGGAGCCGCGTTGAGCCTCGCGCGCGTGATGGCGATAGTCAATCGCACCCCGGATTCCTTTTATGACAAGGGGGCCACCTTTGACATGGACCCCGCCCTTAAGCGCTGCGATGAAGCCATTGCGGCAGGGGCCTCCATCATCGATATTGGCGGAGTCAAGGCTGGGCCGGGCGAGGAGGTGGATAGCGCGGAGGAAATCGACCGCGTCGTGCCCACCATCGCCCGCGTGCACGAGCGGCACCCAGAGGTACTTATTTCCGTAGACACCTGGCGCAGCGAGGTGGCCGAGGCCGCCATCGCCGCCGGGGCCGGGCTAGTCAATGACACGTGGGCCGGCTGGGATCCGCAGCTTATCGAGGTCGCCGGCCACCACCGCGTGGGCTACGTGTGCTCGCATACCGGCGGGATTACCCCGCGCACCCGCCCACACCGCGTGCACTTCGACGACGTCGTCGCCGATGTCATTGCAGAGACCACCGCCCTGGCAGAAAAGGCCGCGGGGCTCGGCTGCCCGGAAGAACTCACCTTCATCGATCCCACACACGACTTTGGTAAAAACACCTATCACGGACTCGAACTCCTGCGACGCATCGACGAGATCGTCGCTACCGGCTGGCCCGTGCTCATGGCGCTTTCCAATAAGGACTTCGTGGGCGAGACCCTCGCGCGCGGGGTAGGAGACCGCGTTGCCGGAACGCTCGCCGCCACCGCCTGGGCCGCAGCGCACGGGGTGGCCGCCTTCCGCGTCCACGAGGTTGCTGAGACGGTCGACGTCATCCGCATGACCGCCGCCATCCAGGGCACGGCCGCACCCCTTGACACCACGCGCGGGCTCGCATGAGCGTTTCCGTCATCATCCCGGCGCTCAATGAGGAATCCACCGTGGCCGGCGTTATCCGCGCCTGCCTTGCCGATGACCCACTCGAAGTGCTCGTCATCGACGCCGACTCCACCGACGACACCGCCGCAGTGGCGCGCGCCGCCGGTGCCGATGTGCGCAATTGGCGCCATA
Source organism: Corynebacterium sp. KPL1986 (assembly GCF_000477975.1). Lineage (NCBI taxonomy): Bacteria > Bacillati > Actinomycetota > Actinomycetes > Mycobacteriales > Corynebacteriaceae > Corynebacterium > Corynebacterium sp. KPL1986. Next base: position 238,249 of record NZ_KI515719.1, read on the forward strand.
TCCTACCCGAACCGCCGCGCCCCGGCAAGGGCGAATCCCTCTGGCGCGGGGTCGCCGCCGCGCGCGGGGACATCGTCGTATTCATCGACGCCGACCTAGAATCCGCCGCGCCCGGCATGGTCACAGCGCTCGCGGCGCCCTTTGCGGATCCGAGTGTGAACATGGTCAAGGCCCGCTATCGCCGCAGCCTGAACGGCCAACCCACCGGCGGCGGACGCGTGACCGAATTGACCGCAAAGCCGCTCATCCGGCAATTCTTCCCAGAGCTAGCCCACATCGATCAGCCCCTAGGCGGCGAGTACGCGCTTCGCCGCTCTGCCGCGCTAGAGGTGCCCTTCGTGGAGGGCTATGGGGTGGAAGCGGGGCTGCTGGTGGACATCGGTAAGCGCGGCGGGCTGACACAAGTCGACCTAGGCACTCGAGTCCACCGCAACCGGCCGCTTCATGAGCTCGCGCCGATGGCGGATATCGTGGCACGCACGCTGCTTTCGCGCGCTGGGGTGAGTGCGCCGATTGCTCAGCGCCCGCCACTGCTAGGTAGGATTTAAGCCATGCTGTCCTGGATTGTGCTCATTGTGGTGCTCATTGCGTTCATTGTGATCGGAACGTGGCTGTGGGGTTCGATTTTTGGGCCCGGGACCGTGATGGACCCGCCCGATGAGCCGCAGAAGGTACTGGAAAATAACCGCGTCGCCGCAGCTCAAGGCCGTTTTGAGGATGTGCAATTTGAGGTCGTCCCGCGTGGGTATCGCCAGGATCAGGTTGATGATCTGCTCGCGCAGCTGGAGCAGGAATTGGAGGCCGCGCGGAAAAGCGGGCAAAAAGGGACTAAGCTGGAAAGAAACGAAGAAAGTTAAGGAGCCCTACTATGGCAGCAATGAAGCCACGTACCACTGGCGGCGAAATGGAAGCGGTGGTGGAATCCCGCAAGATCGTCATGCGCATCCCATCTGACGGCGGCGGGCGCATCGTTATCGAGCTGAACAAAGAAGAGGCCGCGGAGCTCGGTTCTTTGTTGACCGAGGTTTCTAGCTAGTCTGGGTACATGCTTTCTCATATCGTCGACATTCTGGCCGATCCAAACGACGGCACGGCGCTTTCCGGCGCCGATGATTTTTCCCGCCTCGTTTCGGAGTCTGGCCATTCCTTTGATGTGGCCAAGCAAGGGTATGTGACCTTAGCGGCCGGTGCTGGCCTCAAGCACAAGGGCGATGACATGGACATGGTCAACGCCCGCGAAGCCTACCTTGCCACCGGCCATTTCGCGCCCTTCGTCGAGTCTGTGACCGGCGCGGTGCAAGACGCGCTCGATGCCAGCTCGCTGTCTGCCTCTACGCCCGCCTCGCTCCTCGAGGTCGGCGCCGGAACCGGCTACTATCTGGCCCACACGCTTGATTCCATCGACGGCGCGCGCGGCGTTGGCCTCGATATTTCCCCGCATGCGGCCAAGCACCTGGCCAAGTGTCACCCGCGCGTGGGCGCCGTGGTTGCCGATGTCTGGCAGCAACTTCCCATCCGCGATGAATCCATCGATGCCATTTCCGTGGTCTTCGCCCCGCGCAACCCATCCGAATTCCAGCGCGTCCTCGCCCCCGGCGGCCAGGTCATCGTCCTGACCCCGGGTGCGGGGCACCTCGATGAGCTGCGCGAACCCCTCGGCATCCTTGGCGTGGAAGAGGGCAAGGTCGAGCGCATGTATGAGCAGGCGGAAGGCTACCTCGAGCAAGCCGCCGATCCGGTTGATATTTCCTTCCCCATCCAGTTGGACAAAGCGGCCATCGCCGCACAGGTAGGAATGAGCCCGTCCGCTCGCCACATCAGCGCCGACGAGCTCGCCGAGCGCATGGCCGCCCTTCCACCCACGCTGACGGTCACCGCCCGCGCCCGCCTAGACCGCCTCCGCGCGGTTTCTTAATCGCAGGTCTGCCTCGCGGCACCTCGCCTTCGGCATACATACCGCCCTTCGCGCTCACCAGCAGCGCGCGGGGCGGTTCTTTTTCGCTTCCGGTGAGCGCGAAGGACGGGTGTGGAATCGGCCAGTCACCGTTGCCTCCCTTGGCGCTCACGGGGCGCTGCTTGCCGATGCCCCTCCACCTTTCCCGTGAGCGCGAAGGGCGGGTGAGTGCTCAGCCGGCTACCGTACCCTCCTTTGGCGCTCACGGGGAGCTGCTTGCCGATGTCGCGACGCCTCGCCGGTGAGCGCAAAGGGCGGGTGGCGAGGGTCGGGGGCAGAAAGGCGGGTGGCGAGGGTCGGGGGCCGAGAGGCGGGTGGCCGGGTAGGAGGGCTGCAGTATTAGAGCTTGGAGCCGGAGCGCTGCCAGTCTTGTTCGATGACTGCTTCGCCGGTGGTTTCGACATCCATGCCGGAGCAGCCGCCGTCGAAGTACACGCGGGAGGCCATGGCGATGAGGCCGCCGTCGACGAAGACCTCCACCGTGGAGCCGTCTTGGATGATGGTGAGGGTGTCGGAGTCGCCATCGGCAAGCGTGGCGGTGGCGGGAGCGGAATCGGCGAAGAAGTGATCGAAGGCCTTGTTCATGGAACGATCGAGGCTGATTTCCTCGCCGGAGTGGCAGATGGAGGCGGCGGGGTCGCCGTTGCTATCGCGAAGGGTGATGGTGACGCTGGAGCCGGTGGGAACCTCCATGACGCCGGTCCAGGAGCGCGCGTAATCCGAAAGCTTGACCGCTTCGGGCAGGCCGGTGGCCGGTGCCTGGTACAGGACGCCGCCCTCGAGCGTGACCTGGCGCGGCAGGGAGAGGGCATTCGACCAGCCCTCGGCATCCCAGGAGGCGTGCTGGGTGGCGTCGTCGCCGCGGCCGTTGCCGTTGAGCAGGCCGAGGATGACGGCGCGCTCGTAGCGGCTTTCTTCAGGAATCGTGCCTGCGGTGGCATTCGTATTGCGCGGGCGGGAGAAATCGTGGCCGAAGTCCACGCGGCGGAAACCGGAGACCACCGTGAAGGTGGTGTCTTCCAGCTGGCCCACGAGGTAGCCGGAGACATCGCGGCCGTCGCGCTCGAGGGTGACAAAGAGTACGTCGTAGATCTCTTCGTCGACTTCATCGCGCAGGCGCACGATGCGCGGGGAAACCACCGGAGGAATAGGGGAATTGGCAGGCACTTCGCCGTCGAGGAAGCCCGGGTCACCTTCGAAGGTAACGCCGCCGCGCAGGGACCACGAGATGCCGTCGTGGCTTTCTAGAATGACTGGCTGCGGGGTGTCGGTGCGGCCAGAAAGTGCCAGCATGAGCCAGCCCTTGTGGCCGTCCTCGCGGTCATCGGTGGCCCAATCGGGAACAACGGAAGGCGAGCGGAACCGGGTGTGGTCGGTGGTATTGCCAGCCACCTCGCCAAACCGCACGACGTTGGGGTCGAGGGTCGAGGAGTCATCGGAGACCTCGCAGACATCGTCGATGCCGGAATAGCGCGCGAGGCGAATGGAGGTGCCCGTCGCGGTCACGGAGGTGAAATAGAGGTTGATAGCGTCCTCACCCTGGGCCACGGACCCAGCGCGGAGGGCGAGCTCGCCGCCGACGGGCGCGAGGACGTCATCGCAGTCCAGCCAGTTAAACGGCGCTTCCTCCGAGTACGTGTGTCCCCAGCGAGCCGGGGCATCGGGAGTGGGGCGGTACTGGTAGAACATGTGCCACGTATCGCCATCGCGAAGGACGCCGGCGGGCGCGTCTAGGATGCCGGCATCGGGGATGAAGTGGAGTTCGGGGCGGTGAGTCGTCACGGCATTCCTCTCTTAAATCAGGTGCGGGTTACAAGCTTGGGTTGGGGTGGCAGCCACGCCGGGGAGGAAACTCGTTGACCTGCCACGCGGTGCTTTCGCGAACTTTATGGGGCAGTGTCCGGCTGTCATGTACACCCAGAATACGGATATCTTTTAGCGCGTGCAGGGGCCCTTGCTTGCCGATGCCCCCTTAAAGTTTTGTCACCAGCGTCAGCCCCGAACCCAGTGGGAGCCGGGTCACGGTGGCGCCCTCGAGCTCGCGGAGGTATTCATCGGCCTCGCGCGCGGCGGCGGTATCGCGGTCGGTGCGGGAGGTGTCGGCGACGGTGCCATCGAGAAGCGCATTGGCAAGCACCAGCGTGCCGTGTTGGTGCAGCAGGGGCCAGGCCGCCTTGATGAGGGCGGGGAGGTCGAGGACGGCGACGTCCGCGTAAATGACCTGGTAGGCCTCAGTAGCCAGGCGCTCGAGCACGTCGAGGGGGCGCGAGGGAAGGAAGCGGCCGCGGGTGGGGGCGTAGCCGGCCTCGCGGAAGGCGGCCTTGGCGCTGCGCTGGTGCTCGGCTTCTGGGTCGATGCACGTGAGGATGCCGTTATCCGGCATGCCCGCGAACAGGTAGAGGCCCACGACGGAGGCGGCGGGGGTAATCGCCACGGCCTGGGGGCGGTCTACCACACCGGAAGACGTCGCCGTCAGCGTGGTGAGAAGCTGGCCGGTGGATTCATCCGGGACGGGCAGGCCGTATTCCTCGGCGTGGTTGCGGGCGCCGCGGAGAGCCGCCGAAGGCTCACTGGTGGAATCGATATAGGAGCGCAGTGCGTCATATGCGGTAGTAGTCACGAATAAAACAATAGGTAAAGTTGCGCGCAAGGGTGGCAAAAACGCGCCTAGCCAGCGAAATTGTGGTCTGTGGGAAGTATGTGACGGACTCACAGGATATTATCAGCGCAGTGGCTGGAGTTTCCGCGCCGAGTATAGAAAAATGACACCCATGACAGAAACGAAGCGCGATGCCGAGTCCGTTGCCTCCACCGATCCGAACGTGGAGTTGACCGGTACCGCGGCGTTCGATGCTGGGGAAGCCACGATGCCTTCGTGGGCCGAATTGGTGGCAGAGCACGCCGATGGCGTGTACCGCTTGGCCTACCGTTTATCCGGTGACCAGCAGGATGCCGAGGATCTCACCCAAGAGACCTTCATGCGTGTCTTCCGCTCCTTGGATAAGTACCAACCGGGTACCTTCGGCGGCTGGCTGCACCGCATCACTACGAACCTCTTTTTGGATATGGTGCGCCACCGCTCCAAGATCCGCATGGAGTCCCTGCCTGAGGATTACGAGCGGGTGCCGGGGACGGATATGACCCCGGAGCAGGCCTATACCGTGGCCAACTTGGACCCCGTGCTGCAGTCCGCGCTGGATAGCTTGGCGCCGGATTTCCGCGTCGCCGTGGTTCTGTGTGATATCGAAGGCATGAGCTATGACGAAATCGCCGAAACCCTTGGCGTGAAAATGGGTACGGTGCGCTCTCGCATCCACCGCGGCCGCTCCCAACTGCGCGCGGCGCTGGAAAAAGAGGCACAGACCAATGCGGAGGCGCGCATCTTGCTGCGCACGCGCTAGAATCGAATCATTACCTCCCCTGCCACGCGGCAGGGGGACTTAAGTGTGAGTAATCCGTCTGTGGAATGAACGTGAGGAGGGTGTCGATGGACTCAGTGCGAGGACGCCGCACCCTCTCCACGCTCAGCGTGCGGGGCGAGTTCACTCCCGCGCAGGCGAAAGCCCGGGATAAGGCAAAGGCGCGGGCGCGGCGCAGCGATTCCATCGGTCACCTTGGCCCAGAGGCCGTCGTTGCCTTCGTGGACGGGGAGATGGAGCCCAAAGCCATGCACCGCGTGCGCATCCACCTAGTCCACTGCGCGGAGTGCCGCGCCGACGTGCACCACCAGCGTCACGCCTCCGAGTGGGTGCGTCACTGCAGCGATGATTCCGCGGTGAAGGCCCCGCAGTCCTTATTGGCCAAGCTGGCGGGAATGGCTACGGAGGGTGTGGCCCCGGGCCCCGATGCGTCGACCCCGGCGCACCGGCCGGAGCAGGATTTCCTGGATAAAGTCGAGACGGTGGTACGCGCGATTAAACACAATCAGCGCGGGCAGAACTAAACGGAGGGCGAGGATTTAACCGTGTTTTCTTCCATTGGCTGGCCCGAGATTATTGTCATTGTCCTCCTCGGCATCGTCATCATCGGCCCGGAGCGCATGCCGGAGGTCATCAAGGACGTGCGCGCGGCCATCTACGCCGCCCGCAAGGCCATCAATAACGCGAAGGCCGAGCTCAACGGCGAGATGGGGTCCATCTCCGCGGAATTTGACGATATTCGCGGCCCGCTCAACCAGGCGGCGCAGTGGACGCGGCTAGGCCCCAAAGGCGCTATTACCAAGGCGCTTTTCGATGGCGATGATGCCGCCTGGGACGACTTCAACCCCAAGAAGATGGCCGAAGACATCAAATCCGGCACCGCGCCGAAAGAGCCCGAACAGCGCGCGCAGGACAACAATGGCCCCGCCCGGCCCACCTTTAACTATGCCGAGGTATACGGCGAAACTACACAGCAGCCGGCGCAGCAGCCGCCCCAGCAACAACAAAAGCCGCAGCGTGGTGGGGAGGATTCCACCGGCGGCGGCTCTGAGTGGAGCGACGTTACCTAATACAATGCGCCCTTAGTTCACGCCTAGGTTGAGGCTCTTGCCCACGAGGGAATCGGAACGGATGGCGAGCTTATCAGCCACCGCCCTAATTTCCTTCGCGGCAGGGGAGTCGGGTGCCTCGAGCACGATGGGCGTGCCGGCATCGCTATTCGAGCGCAGGGCCGGATCCAGCGGCACGGAGGCCAGCAGCGGAACCTCGTGGCCCAGGATGACGCCGAGGCGGTCTGCGACGATCTGGCCGCCGCCTTCACCAAAGACGTCCATGGTGGAGCCATCCGGCATGACCATGGCGCTCATGTTCTCAATCACGCCGGCCACGCGTTGGCGCGTTTGTTGGGAGATGGATCCGGCGCGCTCGGCCACCTCGGCTGCGGCGGCCTGCGGCGTGGTGACGATGAGCAGCTCCGCATTCGGGATGAGCTGCGCAACGGACAGCGCCACATCGCCGGTACCCGGGGGCAGGTCGAGGAGGAGGACATCGAGATCGCCCCAGAAGACGTCCGCCAAGAACTGCTGCAGCGCGCGGTGGAGCATGGGCCCGCGCCAGACGACGGGCGCGTTACCCTCCACAAACTGCCCAATCGAGATGTGCTTAATGCCGTGAGAGATGGGCGGCAGCAGCATTTCATCATCAAGCACGGTGGGGCCATCGGTCGAGCCGAGCAGGCTGGGCACGGAGTGGCCGTAAATATCGGCATCGACAATGCCCACCTTCAGGCCCTTATCCGCCAGCGCTGCGGCCAGGTTGACGGTCATCGAGGACTTGCCGACGCCACCCTTACCCGACGCCACCGCAAAGACACGGGTCGTCGAATCCGGCTTGGCAAAAGGAATCTCGGGCTCGGCCTGGCCGCCGCGCAGCTTCTGCTTGAGCGCGCGGCGCTGCTCATCGCTCATCGCGTCCATGGTCACGGTAACCTTGCCAACGCCGTCGATATCCTCGACCGCGGCGCGGGTATTGGTCTCGATGGTGGACTTCATGGGGCAGCCTGCGATGGTCAGGTAAATACCAACGGTGACGTCGTTTCCTTCGATATCGACCGATTTCACCATATTCAGTTCGGTGATGGGGCGGCCGATTTCTGGATCCTGTACGTGGGAAAGAGCCTCGCGTACGGCTGATTCGGTAATAGAGCTAGACATAACTCTTGCCATCTTAGTCACGGCGCTACCTCAGGTAAACACGCCCGCGCGGTAGACTCAGCGAGAAGCCACTGCATTTAGTGAAGGAGAACGTCTAACACCATGCGCATGTTCGCCCGTCCTGCCCTTGCCTGTGCAGGCGCTGTACTCAGCGCCACCTTGCTGGCAGGGTGCGCTGACCACGTTGTTACCGAGCCCTCCGCAGAGGCTAGTGACCGCAAGTCCGTAGACATCGTGGTCGACCCAGATGACACCGACCAAGTGGTGCTGGGCGAGATTTACCGCCAAACGCTCGCGCGGGCAGGGCGCGAGGCCACCGTGCTCAAAGAGGACAAATACCAGTCCCACGGAGACAAAGGCCGCAGCCTCAATCCAGAAGGCAACTTCTATGTTGGCTGTACGGGCGATTTCCTTAACTTTCTAAACCCCAGCGAGGCCCGCGACATCTCGCAAGATTATAAGAAGGCCGAACAAGACACTCAGCCTGGCGGGGAAGACTTCCTCGCCCGCACTCATATTGCGTTGATGTCCTCTCTGCCCACGGATCTAGCCACCGTAGAGCCCTCCGGAGCCTACGGTTGCGAGGACGCGGAGCCGGAACTGCCCGAAAACTTCGTGGTGGTTTATCAGAAGGGGCTTTTCGACCGTGAGGAAGAAATCGCCTTTGCTTCCCTCACCAAGTTCATCACGCAAAAAGACCTCTCCGACTTAGCCGAAGACGCCGAGGAAAAGGGCAGCGTGGAAAAGGCCGTCCGCGAATGGATGCAATCCTCAGGCGGCGACATCGTTGACAGCGAAGGCGATTCCGCGTCCACCGGCGGTTCGGGCCTGACGAGCTCCTAGCCTGCGCTTCAATCACGCCTCACCCCGGCGCGCCCCTTGGCACCTCCACCCGCCCTTCGCGCTCACCGGCAGCCGACCTTTAGCGTGCGATCGCCCTCCCCGTGAGCGGCAAGGGCGGGTGGCTTCGCGCCTAGCTGCCGTACTCTCCCTTGGCGCTTACGGGCGTTGCTCGCCGACGCCCCAACTCTTTCCCGGTGAGCGCGAGGGGCGGGTAGGTGGCTGGCGGGAGGTAAAGACGCATGAAAATGCCCCAGTGAGGAAATAACCTCACTGGGGCATTTAGCGCCGCAGCGCGCTAGGCGCCATTTCGGCGGTTACACGTGGTTAAACGTCGAAGGCCTCTTCGAGCAGGTTCTTTTGCTCAATCTGGTGCACCTTGGCGTTACCCGTAGCCGTAGAGGACTGGGCGCGGCGGGAGACGCGGACCATTTCCGGCATATCCGGAATGAGGTCGCGCAGGTGCTCGTTGTAGAACGGCCATGGGCCCTGGTTGGCGGGCTCGTCCTGTACGAACCGGACCTGGGTGGCGTTCGGGTACATCTCGAATGCCTCGCTCAGGCGGTTGAACGGAATCGGGTGGAGCATTTCCACGCGGACGATGGCGATGTCATCGCGGCCGTCGGCCTCACGCTTCTTCTCCAGGTCCCAGTAGAGCTTGCCGGAGACCAGCATGATGGTCTTGACCTTGTTCGTGTCGCCGACCTTCTTGTTATTGACGTCCACGAAGTGGGGGTCATTGATAACGGAGCGGAACTTCTTGACCTCGGTGAACTCCTCAACGGAGGAGGTGGCGGCCTTGTTACGCAGCATGGACTTCGGGGTGAAGACGACCAGCGGGCGCTTCATCTCGCCCAAAGCCTGACGGCGCAGCAGGTGGAAGTGGTTAGCCGGGGTGGACGGCTGAGCCACGGTCATGGAACCTTCCGCACACAGCTGCAGGTAGCGCTCGATGCGGGCGGAGGAGTGGTCCGGGCCCTGGCCTTCGTAGCCGTGCGGCAGGAGGAGAACCAGGCTGGACAACTGGCCCCACTTGGCCTCACCGGAAGAGAGGTACTCATCGATGATGGTCTGGGCACCGTTGGCGAAGTCACCGAACTGAGCCTCCCATGCCACAAGGGCGTCGGGGTTACCCACGGTGTAGCCGTATTCGAAGCCCATGCCGGCGAACTCGGTCAGCGCGGAGTTATAGACCATGAACTTGCCGCCATTGTCCTTGGACACTGCCAGGGAGTTGAGCGGGTTGTATTCGTTGCTATTGCGGGGGTCGAAGGTCACGGCGTGGCGCTGGGTAAAGGTACCGCGGCGGGAATCCTCGCCGGCCAGGCGCACGACTTTGCCCTGGTTAGCCAGGGAACCGAAGGCGAGCAGCTCGCCCCAGCCCCAGTCGATGCCGCCTTCGCGGACAGACTTCGCACGGTCCTTGGCCACCTTGGCCACGCGCTTGTGGTACTCGAAGTCCTCGGGTGGGTTGCCGTAGGCATCGCCAAGCTCGGCCATCTCTTCTGCGGTGATGGAGGTATCCAGGCCGCGGGTGAGCTCCTGCGAAGAGGTAATACCGGTCTGTTCCTTCGGGCCGGCCTTCTCGGCTTCCTTGTGCTCGGTGAACACGGACTCCATCTGGTCGTGGAAGTCGCGTGCGGCTGCCTCGGCGTCCTCGGCAGACAGGTCGCCACGGCCGATGAGCTCGTTGGTGTAGTGCTCGCGCACCGGCTCGTGGTTCTCGATGACCGAGTACAGCTGCGGCTGGGTCATGGATGGGTCATCGGCCTCGTTGTGGCCGCGCAGGCGGTAGACCACGAGGTCAATGAAGACGTCCTTGCCAAACTGGCGGCGGTATTCGGCGGCCATCTGGCCTACCCAGACAACGGCCTCTGGGTCATCACCGTTGACGTGGAAGACCGGGCAGTCAAAGCCCTTGGCCAAGTCGGTGACGTAGTGGGTGGAACGGCCGGAATCCGGGGTGGTGGTAAAGCCCACCTGGTTGTTGACCACGATGTGGACGGTGCCTCCGTTGGTAAAGCCGCGCAGCTGGGACAGGTTGATGGTCTCCTGCACAACGCCGAGGCCGGTGAAGGACGCATCGCCGTGGAGCATGACGGGAACGACGGAGTAGCCGTCCTTGCCCTTGTCCAAGATGTCCTGCTTGGCGCGGGCGATGCCCTCCATGACTGGGTCGACGGCCTCGAGGTGGGACGGGTTGGCGGCAAGGGTGACCTTGATTTCGCCATCGCCGAACATCTGCAGGTGCTCGCCCTCGGAGCCCAAGTGGTACTTCACGTCACCGGAGCCGCCGAGCTGGCCGCCCTTGTAGTTGCCGTCGAACTCACCGAAGATATCTGCCAGCGGCTTGCCGACGATATTAAACAGCACGTTCAAGCGGCCGCGGTGCGGCATGCCCATGACGACCTCGTCGAGGCCCTGGCCCGCAGCGGTGTCGATGATGGAATCCAGCAGCGGGATGAGAGTCTCGGCACCCTCGAGGGAGAAGCGCTTTTGGCCCACGTACTTGGTCTGCAGGAAGTTCTCGAATGCCTCGGCGGCGTTGACCTTCTGCAGGATGTACTTCTGCTCGGCGTTGGTCGGCTTTGGCATGCCGGCCTCGAGGCGGTCCTGCATCCAGCTGCGCTCGTCGCGGTCCAGGATGTGGGTGTATTCGGAACCGACCTTCAGGGTATAAGCAGCGCGCAGGCGGGAGAGTACCTCGCGCAAGGTCATCTGTTCCTTGCCGCCAAAGCCGCCGACGTTGAAGACGCGGTCTAGATCCCAGATGGTCAGGCCGTGCGTAGCGATGTCGAGGTCGCGGTGATCCGGGCTAGGCAGGCCAGGCTGGGACCAGCCGAGGGGGTTGACATCGGCAAGCAAGTGCCCGCGGGAGCGGTAGGACTCGATGAGCTGCATGACGCGGGTGTTCTTGTCCACGCCGGAGTTGGGGATGTCCTGTGCCCAACGGAAGGGCTCATAAGGAACGCCCATGGACTCGAAGAGCTCGTCCCAGAAGGCATCATCAACAATGAGCTGGCCGATGGTGCGCAGGAACTCGCCAGACTCTGCACCCTGGATAACGCGGTGGTCATAGGTGGAGGTCAGCGTAACCAGACGGCCGACGCCCAAGTCAGCCAGGCGGTCAGCGGAGGCGCCAGCGAATTCTGCCGGGTAATCCATGGAACCAACGCCGATAATGGAGCCTGCGCCCTTGGTCAGGCGGGCAATGGAGTGGCGGGTGCCGATGCCGCCCGGGTTGGTCAGGTTAATGGTGACCCCGGAGAAGTCATCCATAGTGAGCTTGTTCTTACGGGAACGGGTAACGATGTCCTCGTAAGCCTCAATGAACTCAGCGAAGGACTTGGTCTCGCACTCCTTGATGGCGGCGACCACGAGGGCGCGGGAGCCGTCCTTCTGCGGGAGGTCAATGGCCAGGCCCAAGTTGATGTGCTCAGGCTGGACGACGAAGGGCTTGCCGTCCTTTTCCTCGTAGCGCACGTTCATACCAGGGTGCAGCTGCACGGCCTTGACCATGGCGTAGCCAATAATATGGGTAAAGGAGATCTTGCCACCGCGGGTGCGCTTCAGGTGGTCATTGATCATGGAACGGTTTTCCCACATGAGCTTGACCGGCATATCGCGCACGGTGGTAGCGGTAGGAATCTCGAGGGATTCTTCCATGTTCTTAGCAATCGCCTTGAACATGCCCTTGAGCTGGCGCTCGTCGCCGCCCTTATAATCTTCTAGGTTATCCAGCGGAGACTGCGCATTCTTGCCCGCAGAATGCTTAGCCTTCGCGGACTTTTCCTTGGCCTTAGATACAGACTCTTTCACGTTGGTATCGCGCGCCTCTTGCTTGCGGGCGGTGGTAGTGCCTTCGGTCTTCTTGGCCGAGGACTTAGACTCTGCCTGCGCCTTCTGTGGCTGTGGCTTAGATGCTTGAGAAGGAGCCTCAGCTTCTGGCTGCGCCTTGGGCGCGCCGTTTGCTTCGAAATAGTCGCGCCACTCCTTGTCTACGGAGCTAGGATCCTTGGAGTACTGCTGGAACTGCTCGTCTATCAGCCACGCATTCGGGCCGAAGATGCTCGATGTGCTCACGGCAGGTATTCGCCTCATTTCTCTGCTTTAAAATGGTCGTTTATTCGACTTTAGTTCGGACTTTGCACGAGCGCATATCTCACCCGCCAAAGTGTCTGCCTATATGATACGGGCCAATCCCTCACCTTCACTATGTTAGGGGTAGCGAATTCGCTCTAAACGATCATCGAATCCCCGCCTTTGTGTGGGAAAGAGGGGAGAGCTGCTGGCGGGCGTGTTCGATGACCTGATTGGCCAGCTTGCGATTGGCCTTCGTGCCAATGACCGCCCCGATACCCATGGGCATGAGTTTGCCCACCCAGGCCCACTTCATGCGCTTGGTGATCTGCTTGGTAAATACCTTGGTCAACCGGCCATTGATGCCAGATAGCGTGGGCCCGGAAAAGCGGGAGAGGGAGGCCACGGAACGCGCCCCCGTGACCGTGCCGAGGTCACCGACAAAGGTATCGACCACCGCAGAGCCCTTCGAGCCCGTCAATACCACCAGCACTAGGGCGCGGCGGCGCTCGGGCGAGGAGATGTCATCGCCGCGCAAGTACGCTGACGCCAGGATGTACCACGCGGCGGCTTCAAGAAAGACCACGGATTCCGCACCGATGGTGGCCGCACCCGTAAAGAGCCCGATGCCGGGCACGGATGCGGAGGCACCGGCGGCCGCGCCCGTGCCAGTAGTGATATTGATGAAGTGCTTGTTAATAAAGCCCTGCAACTCCTGGGCAGTGGCATCCGGGTGGTGCTTCTTTAGGTTCTTGACGTATTTGGAAATAACACCAGATTGCACGGATACCGCGCGGTCCAGGGAGCTCAGCAGCGCCCTAGTAAACCGCCCGCTGTGCTCCGGATCGATGTCATACGTGTCGCTAGCTGCTTTATCCGGGGTGGACTTTTTAAATATGGACATGCCTTTTCCCACACCAATCCTTAAGTTCGTTGGGGCAGTGGTATTAATTGAATTTTTACCTAGCATAGCCCTGACCTTGAAATAAGGTGGGCGCGCATGTGCGATTCGGATCGCCACCGGCGTGCAACCTACCTAAGGTAGGGAGTATGCCTTACCCGCAGGAAAATCAACGTGACACTGGGGACTTTTATTCCGAAGAGTCCACCGCTGCCGCGCGCTTGCGGGCCATGCGCGCACACGAGCGCGCCCGTAAGGCCCACGAACAGGCACAGAACGCCTACGCGGATGAGCTCACCGTGCGCACGACCTCCGGCTGGGTGCGCGGGGTCATCGAAGAAGACCTGCGAGTAGATCGCCCCATCAGCGCCGGTCCGGTGCGCACATGGCGCGGCATTCCCTTCGGCGCCTCTACGGCCGGCGACAACCGCTTCCGCGCCCCGCGCCCAGCACCGCGGTGGGACGGGGTGCGCGATTGCAGTCAGTTCGGGCCAATCGCCCCACAGCCCACGTACTCCTGGACCGACCGCATCGTCGGCTCCGAGGATTGCCTGTACCTCGACATCGTGCGTCCCCGCACGGAGGAAAAGCTGCCCGTCGTGGTGTACCTGCACGGCGGCAGCTTCATTATGGGCTCGTCCCACATGCTCATGCTGCGCGGGTTTGAGCTCGCCACCCGCATGAACGTGGTCTACGTATCCATCAACTTCCGCCTCAACGCCTTGGGGTATCTGGACCTGCGCAGCCTCGGCGGCGAGTGCAGCGCCAACCCCGCCGTGGCGGATCAGATTCTGGCCCTTAACTGGGTCCGCGACAATATCGCTGCCTTTGGCGGCGACCCAGACTCGGTCACCCTCATGGGCGAATCCGCCGGCGGTGCCGCGGTGCTGGCGCTCATGACCAGCCCGACGGCCGAGGGGCTCTTCCACCGCGCCATTGCCCAATCCCCACCGATTGCGCTGGTGCATTCCCGCGCCCAATCCACCTTGTGGGCCCGCGAACTTGCGCGCCGGGTGGGCCTGCCGCGCCGGGTGAGCGTGGATGACCTGCGCCAGGAGGACTGCGCGGATGTGGTGCGCTCCGGCCAATCCATGATGTGGCGCGCCGGCGAGCTACTGCACTTAAACTCCTGCTACGCGCCCACGGTGGACGGCGAACTTTTGCCCGAGCACCCCATCACCGCCTTTGAGCAGGGCCATCAACACAAAATTCCGTTGCTGATTGGCACGAATTCGGATGAAGCCAGCTTTGGCAAATTCCTTTTTCAGCGCCAAAGCGCCCGGGAGCGTGCAGCCCTCCGGCTCTTGGCCTCCTACGATCCCCACCACGCCCCCGAGGTCGTCGCCGCCTACCGCGGTGCGGTCCGCAGGGAGGATTTTGCGCACTTGCTTGCCGATGCCCTCTTCTGGGCACCCTCCACCCGCATCGCCAGCGCCCACTCTGAAGTGGCCGATACCTGGATGTACCGCTTCGACTTCGCCTCTGCCGTCTTGAAGTGGCTGGGTTTAGGTGCCATGCACTCGATGGAGTTGGGCAATGTCTTTGGCGATCCCCAATCCTCGCGCGCCTCCCTGTTAACCGGCTGGGGCTCGCGCGCTGAGATGGAGGAATTGACTTCCACCATGCAGGATCACTGGGCCGCGTTCATCCACGGCGGCAGCCCGAAGCTGCAGTGGCCGCGCTATGACGGCGGCGATCGCGCGACCATGATCTTTGATGAACAGGCCTATATCGTGCACGCCCCCAATGACGGTCGCCGCAAGGCGTGGGAGGATTACCACATGGTGGAGTGGGGAAGTGGGCGCCCAGAGCTGGTGCGCTCCCTTGGTTTCCAACCACACCGGAGGGATTAGCGGTAGAATCCAGAGTGACCGCGGCCGGCGTCTTGCCTACCGCGGGGACCTCTGCTTCCGAAGGATGGATTTTTCACCACCATGAGCTTTTTCGAAGATATCGCTTCCGCATTGGACGCCGAGGGCATTGAGTCCCGCGTCAACGAAGACGTCATGTTCGTTCCAATCACCTCTGATTTGGAAATCCAGTTTGTTGAAATCGATCCTCTCTTGCCGGCGGCCAATGTGTACATCGCTGCCGCGGATGTGGATGAAGACGATGAAGAATTCGAGGCCGTCCTGGTCTCCGTCGCCTTTTCCGTCGAAGACGCCGTAGAAGCCGTCTCCCGCCACATCGCCACCGACCAGGTTGTTACCGTCCTGCGTGACCTCCTGGAAGGTACCGATGAGCGCATCGCGGAATTGGAGTTCGACCAGGATGAACTCAACCCGCACCTGGTGGTTGCAGAAGTAGGCAACGATTCTGAGCTGCGTGTATTAGTAGAAACCATCGACGGCGTGCCCTCTGCCATCGTGCGCTTCTTGGCCTTCGACTTCGATGAAGAAGACATGGAAGAGCTCGAAGATGAGGCCGTCACAGAGCTATGGCAGGTGGACGAGGAAGACGAGGACCTCGATGAGAACGAGCGCCTTGCCCTCTTTGGCAACACCGATTCTGATGACATCCCCATCGTGGAAGTCCCCGCTGAGGCCCTGGAACTGGGCACCTACACCGATTTCGACCGCCTCTTTGACGTGCTCGGATTGGTCTCGGAACAGGCCCTTGATTGGGAGGCCCAGCTCGTAAACTTTGATGAGGATGACTTCGAGGAACCAGATGTCTACGACATCTTCTGCGAAGATGCCGATGATGACGAGGAGGACCTAGAGTTCTTCGACAACTTCACCGAAGCCGACGCTGCCGATGATGAGGGCGACAACAACTAAGCCCTAAGCCGCTTGCTGGAATCCCGCGAAAAGGGATTCCGGCGAGTGCACGGGCTGGAAGGCACCATCCACGAGCCATACGTAGGTGGCATTCGGTCCGCGGGAGATCTCGTGGACGGCGCCAGCTAATTCGGCAGGAACAAGCGTGCGGACCCACCCTTCCGCCGTGGCGGGATCGACAACCTGCCCAAAGTTATCGGTGATGCGAATGGTGATGAGGTAGGCGGGGATGCGGTTTTCACCAAACCCGCGGATCCGCGCCTTCACTCGTGCTCCCACGCGGTGGCGGGTAATGCTCATGCTGTAGTCCGCGCCGCCTGGTGTGGGTGGCAGTTGCTTTATGGGCGGGCGCCACGTCGGGGTGGGACGAGCCAAGGACCGCGGGTGGTGCATGATGGCGGAAATTGAGCTGACCGTCTCATAGTGGTGATAGGCCAAGTTGGCGGCGATTTCCGTCGCCGTGGCGCTGGGTTGGCTGGGTACTGTGTGCGAAAAGTTCTTATCTACGTTGTGCATGGCGCTCACTCTAAACCGCAGGGCCGACACGAGTTCGAACAATACAAACACATGTTCGAAAAAGTAGCTTAAATAGCTTTCAGACCTTCAAAGGCATAAGGTTGCACGTGCTATGAAGAGTGCTAATGCCGAACCGGCGCCCTACGAAAAGCCCAAGGTGCCGCGGGAAATCTGGGTAATGGTAACGGCGGCGTTCATTATCGCCTTAGGTTATGGCCTTATCGCACCGCTTTTGCCGCAGTTCGTGGTCAGCTTCGATGTTTCGATGGCCGCCGCCGGCCTGGTGGTCTCCATCTTCGCCGCCTCCCGGCTGATCTTCGCGCCCGTGTCTGGTTCGTTGGTGGACCGCGTCGGCTCGCGCCGCGTCTACCTGGTGGGCCTGATGACCGTGGCCGTGACCACGGGTTTGGTTGCCATTGCCCAAGAGTATTGGCACATTGTGGTGTTGCGCGCATTGGCGGGGCTGGGCTCGACCATGTTTACCGTCTCCGCGATGGGCCTTATCGTGCGCCTGTCTCCACCGTCGATTCGCGGTAAGTGCTCTGCCACCTACGCCACGGCATTCCTACTGGGCAATGTCGCCGGCCCTGTCCTCGGCGCCAGCCTGTCCTTCCTGGGCTTCCGCTGGCCATTTTTCATCTACGGCATCGGCGTGATGCTCGCTGCTTTCGTTGTCTGGTGGCAGATGCCGCGGGTCAACCACTCCCAAACCACCACCTCGGAACTGCCGCCCATGCGCCTGCAGGAAGCTTGGAGCGATACTGCCTTCCGCGCGGTGCTGACCTCCAACTTCGCCCACGGGTGGATCAATATGGGCGTGCGCGTGTCCGTCCTGCCGCTTTTCGCCGCCGCGATTTTCCATAATGGCGCCGCAGCCTCGGGCTTGGCTCTCGCGGCCTTCGCCGCAGGCAATGCGATTATTCTCCAGTTCTCCGGCCGGTGGTCCGATCTCCATGGCCGCAAGCCGCTTATCTTGATTGGCTTGGTCGGCTCCGCCATCTTCATGGTGCTCATGGGACTGGCCACCAGTGTGTGGTTCCTATTGCTCGTATCCGCCCTTGCGGGTGCAGCATCGGGCCTAATCAATCCTTCCCAGACCGCCGCGGTGGCAGACATCGTGGGCAACGAGCGCTCTGGCGGCAAGGTATTGTCCACCTTCCAGATGGCAGGAGACTTCGGCCAGATCGTGGGCCCCATGCTCATCGGGCTGCTTGCAGATGTCTATGGCTTCCCCACAGCCTTCACCGTCTGCGGTGCCATTGCCATTTTCGGCATCATTGCCTGGCTCTTCGGGCGCGAGCCCCGCCAGGAGTCCACAGTGGAAGTAGAGCGGATGCCGAAGGGCTAAGTGTCTTCAACTCGATTCTCAGGGCAAATCGCTGTTTATGTAGAAGATTATTGCCAAGTATTTTTCCCTCAGCTTTGATCGGATTCGGTGAAGCATCAATCACTCTTTTGCCACGGCGCATGTGGGTAGATTCCATTACCCAGCGCCTTGATCGATGTCGACGCCTATGGGGCTTCAACGTCCAGGGGTGAACCATCTCTGGTGTGAGGCTTTCCGAACCTCCAGATCTGTTTAAACGAAGGATGCCGCTTTAACTGAATTTTCGATTCAAATTTTATTCGATTGGTTGCCCCTTTTACAGAGATAACGAAAGGGCTCATCAAGTAAAATCCATTGGCGCCGTATATAGCTGGTTCGCGGTAGTAATTCAGTCATGTCTGGGAGGGTAAATTTTATACACCGAAGGACGTTCATACCTCTCTAAAATTCTTCATTTAAAAGTATCAAGCTGGGGAGAATCTGCGACCGCCCAAGGCCCTAGAAGATATTACCAGGATCAACCCTTTAAAGGGTCTGGTGTTCCTGGATCAACAATTTCAGGTCTTCCCGTGCGGGTTCCTAACTTCAATGCAATCTATACACAGTCGTCGGGCTGAAGTTTTGGGGAGTATATAAACTGCCAATATCCCGATCCGATATGTGCTACGGTGATCCTAATCACTCATATTCGTATGAGTAGTTGAAATTACTCATCAAGGGACGGCGTATGGGCATTATAGCGTTAGGCTTATTTATTGCAGTTACGGTTATTTTGAACACGCTTGCAAAACGTGACATTGCTGAGTCGCTGCTAATTGCGTTGGTTTGTATCGCATTCCTAGGCGGCACCCAGGGGCCGTCTATGTTCTGGCAGGCGATTCGCGATGCTTCGCAATCCGAGGTTACTTTCGCCGGTATGGCGTTCGTCTTTATGGGGATCATCGTGCAAGCCACCGGATTGGTCGACCGGCTTATTGAAATTCTGAATTCGATATTCGGAAGAGTGCGTGGTGGAGCTGCATATGTTTCAACCCTGAGCTCAGGGTTAATCGGATTAATGGCTGGATCTACCGCTGGCAACTCGGCGACTGTTGGATCTGTAACAATCCCGTGGATGAAGAAATCGGGATGGTCTAGCGAACGTGCCGCGACGGTTGTTGCGGGAAATTCTGGTTTAGGTGTGGCCTTACCTCCAAACTCCACAATGTTCATTATTTTGGCATTACCTGCGGCAGCAGGCGCGAGTGCCTCCAGTGTTTATGTTGCATTGGCATGTGGTGGAGCTTACGCGGTTATTTATAGGTTGATTGTGATCTTTTGGTTGACGCGCAGAGAAGGGATTAAGGCTGCTTCGAGAGATGAACGTACTTCCTTAGGGCATGCGGTAAAACACGGATGGTCATCACCATCAATATTTATTGGCATTATCATCCCCGTCATTTTAACTGTAGGTCCAGTTGCTGGCTATCTCGCCAAGGAATCGGCGATTGGTGAAAATGGAGTGAAGGCCATCTCCATCATTGTTTGGGTTCCTATATTAATCACTTTGATTGCTTTGATCGAAGGAGCATGGCGGATCCGGCAAAATAACATCAACTTAGCGGTACAGTTCCGGCAAGATTTGCCTCAGTTCGCAACCGTAGGAATTTCTCTATTCTCTGCGCTAGCTGCAGCAAATATTATGGAGCAGTTGGGAGTAGGAGAGCAGCTTTCAGGGCTACTTAATGGGATGAACTTACCCGGTTGGTTGATGGTTCTTATTGTGGGGATCCTTGCTGTACTCGTGGCGACTCCGCTTTCGTCGACTGCAACCGCCGCCGCCATTGGCGCTCCTGCTGTCGCGGCGCTTTCCTCAGTCGGAATTGACCCAACTACGGCGATTGTTGTGATTCTGCTGTGTACATCTACCGAGGGGGCTTCGCCTCCAGTTGGAGCACCAATCTATCTGTCTGCTGCGCTTGCGGAAGCAGATCCCCCTAAAATGTTCGTCCCTTTAATAGTGTATTTCGTGTTGCCGATGATTCTATTGGCTTGGCTGATTGGGATGGGGCTACTACCGATTTACGTTCCTAGCTGAGAGAATTATATTATGAAACTCGTTTTTAAGATAGTGGAAGTGCTCTTTTTCCTATTTTTGGCACTGTTTTTACTGGGTGGTGTAGCAATTATTTTTACCCAATCCCTCGGGATTGTCACTCTTAACTCCTCATTGGTTGTAGGAGTTGATGACTGGTTGGCTCCAGTTACGTATGCATGTGCAACTTTATGTGCTATTTGTGCATTCGTTTTAAAATATCGGCCAAAGAAGAGTAAGTATAAATGAGGCTATTTTAAAAAGAATCCTCTTAAAGAAGTAGTACTCCTAAGAATAAATTGGACGCAATTTTGACAGTCAGATATCCCGTGAACATTCAAACTGGTTCTTTAATGTTTCTCAGTTACCTAGAAAGGTAAATGCTAATGACAGATACAACTCGATTTAATCGGTTAGATCCCAGCGTCTTCTCGCGCGTTGCGAAAACCGGACTACGGACTGACATGATGACTCGAGCAGCATATTCTTCCGATGCGTCCATTTTTCGGAGGGTGCCCGCTGCGATACTTGAGCCCAAGACTGTCTCCGATATTAGAGACGGATTGGAAATTGCTAAAGCTCGCCAGTGGAAGGTGGTTGGTCGTGGCGGAGGCACCTCTGTTGCAGGAAATGCAATCGGAGAAGGGCTTATTATAGATACGTCTCGGTATTTTAACCGAATCATTGAAATTGACGCGGAGTCCCGTACCGCCATCGTTGAGCCTGGGGTAGTTGCGGATGCTTTACGCGATGCAGCAGCACCATACGGTTTGACTTACGGCCCCGACCCGTCAACACACTCTCGTTGCACGATCGGGGGAATGGTTGCAAACAATGCCTGTGGCTCGCATTCTGTCGCATATGGGACGGCGGCGGATTCCGTGGTTGACGTTACTTTAATGCTATCGGATGGCCGTGAGGTTACATTTTCAGAGGGGGGCTGTGACGATCCAGACATTGATCGGCGCCTCCACGAATTGGTAGACCAAAACGCCGACCTGATCGATAATGAACTCGGGCGATTTCCTCGCCAAGTTTCAGGATATGGACTTCATTACCTCTTGGCTTCAAATGGATTTAATACGGCAAAAATGGTGGCCGGCACGGAAGGAACAATAGGGATCATAACTAGACTTACTGTCAAGCTGGTCTCAGTTCCAAAGCATAAGGCGTTAGCTGTACTTGCTTTTGATTCCGTTTTCGAAGCGGCTGCAGCAGCTGCAGAGCTCCGTAAACCAGGAGTCTTCACGATCGAAGGTATGGGCGGCGATTTGTTAAATGCCTTACGGTCTAAGGTTGGTCAAGAAAACGCTGGTGAAAACCTTCCCGGAATAAGAAATGGCAAAGGTGCAGGTGGGTGGCTTTATTGCGAAACAGGAGAGGAGACCCTCTCGGGAGCGCTGTCCGTAGCTGAAGATCTTTTAAACTCGGTGTCGGTAGTTGACTCGACCATCGTTCACGATACAAAGGAGATGCGTGAGCTCTGGAAAATTCGGGAAGCTTCGGCTGGAGTTGTCACTCGGCTGCCAGACGGTGGGGAAGCGTGGCCGAATTGGGAGGACTCAGCAGTTCCTCCAGAAAATCTGGCTGACTATTTGCGCAGCCTTTACGACTTGATGGATAAATATGATTTACGAGGGATTCCGTTCGGCCATTTTGGAGAAGGCTGCGTCCATGTCCGGATTTCCTTTGATTTTAACTCTCCAGAGGGAATTCAAAAATTTAAGAGTTTTATGAATGAAGCTGCCGAGTTAGTTTCTTCCTTCGATGGTTCACTTTCTGGCGAACACGGAGATGGTCGGGCGCGATCTAGTTTGCTCCGGTATATGTATTCTGAAGAGATGCTCGACCTTTTCGATCAGTTCAAAAAAATATTTGACCCTGCTTCATTTTTTAATCCTGGGGTCTTAGTTTGTGCTGATCCGATAGATGAGGGTATCCGTATATCGACCGCGCAACGGGTTAATGAGAAAGCACCGGTCCATAAATTGAGTCAAGATAATTCTTCTCTGGTTGATGCCGTAAATCGGTGCGTAGGTGTCTCTGCTTGTCGTAGTGACTCAGGGTCAATGTGCCCCTCATTTCAAATAACCGGTGATGAAGTCCATTCGACGCGAGGTCGTGCCCGCTTACTGAGTGAAATGTTTCGCGGCGAATCGATCTCCAAAGGTTTTAAGTCAAAAGAGGTTAATGAGGCTCTTGATCTATGTCTATCTTGTAAAGCCTGCGCTTCGGAGTGTCCAGTAAACGTAGATATGGCTACGTACAAAGCAGAGTTCCTCAATAAACACTTCCAAGGCCGGATTCGGCCGCGAGCTCATTACACTATGGGCTGGTTACCGCTTCTCGGATACATCGCACATAGGCTGCCTATCATTCCGAGCTTAATTGATCGGGTAATGTCTGCTGACAAACTTAGTAAAGTTGTCGCGGACCTTGCTGGGCTCGACAATAAGAGGCCGTTAATCAATTTCGCTCATACGTCATTGAGGTCTTGGTTTAAGAGACATCAACCATTGGATGAAATATCAGCGTGTGAGGGGCTAGAATCTTGGAGCAGTGGACAAGACAAAAAGCCTAACGGCAATTGGGAAACTGACTCATGGGCTGATGAAGAACGAACGGTCGTCCTGTGGCCTGACTCGTTTAACTCTAATCTAGGTACTGAGCCAGCCGAGGCAGCTATTGAAGTCTTAGAAATGCTTGGGTACAACGTGCAAATCCCCTCGGAATTTGTATGCTGTGGACTTACTTGGCATTCTACAGGTCAGTTGCAGACCAGTAAGCGTGTCCTTCATCAAACGGCGAAGGTAATGAAGCCGTTTGTTGATAATCATATTCCTGTAGTGGCAATAGAACCTTCTTGTACCACTATGCTTCAGAAGGAAGCTGCGGAGCTAGTCTCAGACCCAACCATTCAACGTCTAGCGGAGGCCACCTATTCTTTTAGTGAATTTGTCTCTCCTCGCATTCAAGCTCTGCGCGATGTAGGGGTTGTGGGCTCGGTTGATAGATCGGCATTGACCCAGATTCATTGCCATGAACAGTCGTTAGGCGATCCGGAAATGTCAGAAAAGCTATTAAGCGCACTTGGGGTCGAGCAAGACACCATAGATACTGGTTGCTGTGGTCTCGCAGGAAATTGGGGCTTCGAAAAGGGACACGCGGAGATGTCGATGGCTCTCGGCGAACGTGAACTGTTTCCTAAAGTTCGCAGGGCTCAAGAAGATGAAGATATAGTTATTGCTGATGGCTTTTCTTGTAGGACTCATATCAAACAAGGAACTAACGTTCGTGCGCGCCATATAGCCGAAGTGCTACGTGATGTACTTAAAGAAAATTTGAATTAAAGGAGTCAGCCCAGTTTCGGCATATTAGTATCTTTGAAGCCGTATTCAATATGAAACGATGTAAAATTTTGCTGATTGAAAACGCCGAGGAGAATGGCGGTGATTTTTGCGGTCAATTGGTGGTACTCTTTCATTAGTCCTAGGTGTTTGTTTTTAAATCCGATCCCTAATGTTGAATCCATTTGCTTGTCAAAAAGGAGGGAAATGTCTTTATGTGTTGGTCCCGAGCTTTGAATAATTAACTTTTTCTGGTTAAAGTTCGAGTGGAAATTTTAAATCGATTACTGAAATTAATTGGAATTAAATGTTGCGGCCTCTCTTTATTGGAGAGGTAGCGACGTGGAATGTAACAATCGGCAAGGGTGCTGTCATTGAGGGGCGTCGTTCAAGCGCAGGATTTGTGAGGAACGCAAGTGTCGGAGCCCTATTTGACGTACTAGATTATGGAGAGGTTATCTACCGCTTGGGTGAAGAGCGAAAGACGTATCTAGACTATTCGTGCTTCGCAAAGGCGTCTCTTCAGCGGACTTTTTAAATCAGTGCTTACTTTGGAGGCGCACTGCAGCAGGGTGCTGACATGAAGTCTGCTATTGCGATTCACAGTGCCCGCACACAAACAACCTCGAGCTGCAGTACACGCGGAACTCCAATTAAAAGAACCCGGCGACCTGGGAAACACACAGGTAGACAAAGGCCGCGGAAATGATGCCCATCAGGGTATTCACGAACCAACCATTGCGCCATTCCTTCGGGGTGTGCTTGGTATTAAGCAGTACCAAGAGCGTAAGTCCCAGGAAGGGCATGAAGAATGCGCCCAGAACGCCGTAGCCAATGATCAACCCGGTGGGCTTGCCCAGCAGCAGGAGCAGCATCGGCGGGAAGGTCAACCAGATGAGGTAAGCGCGGTAGTACTTACCGCCCGTGCTGGTGCTGGGGTGGCCTTGTGGGAGGTTCTTCAGGTGGCCAACGTAGTCTGCAAACATGAGGGACACACCGTTCCACACGCCCAAGCAGGAAGAGAATGCGGCAGAGAAGAAGCCCACGATGAACCACTTAGAAATAAAGGTTCCGTAGCGAGCCTCCAGCACGTCCGCCATGTCCACCAAGCCCTGGTCGTTATCGGAGACAGCAACATTGGCGCTGTACAAAAGCTCGGCACCAAGGATTAGCGTAGCCAGCACGAAGATACCGGTGACGGCATAGGCCACCGAGTTATCCATGCGCATGACCTTCATCCACTTGGGAGTGAACCACTTTTTCTCGCGCAGCCAGTAACCATAGGCCGCAAGGGTGATGGTGCCGCCGACACCGCCGGCAATGGACAGGACGTAGACAAAGGATCCATCCGGGATGGTGGGCACAAGGCCGCGAAGAATCTCTGGCAGATTAGGTGCGGTAATTGCTGCGATGCCCACCACGGTGACAAACATGATGCCAACCAAGACGGCGGCAAGCTTTTCAAAGAGTTGGTATTGACCCAACCATGTAAGGGCAAAGCACAACACGCCGGTCAGGATGGCCCACATGGTTAAGTTGGTACCGGGGAAGAGTGCGCTTAATGCCAAGCCCGTGCCAGACATGGCCGCTGCGCCATATACCAATCCCCAGATGACGATGTAGGGCGCGAAGTACCAGGAGGTCCAGCGTCCTAGCTCCCGCCAGCCGTGGAACATCGTGTTTCCGGTGGCTAAGCTATAGCGTCCGACGCCTTCCACCAGCACGATTTTCATAATCGTACCGACGATGACGGCCCACAGCAGCGCGTAGCCATAGCGCTGGCCGGCAATCATGGTGGCAACGAGGTCTGCGGCACCAACGCCGGTGGCTGCGGCAACCAAACCCGGACCGACGAGGGTCCACTTTACTTTGGCTTGTGGCTCAGAGTCGTGTGTCTGTTGGCCTTGGGCGGATGTTGCGCCGGTGTGGTTTTCTGATTGGCTCATGACACTTCCTTAAGTGGCTGTGGTGTGAATCACTTAAAGGGAATGTATCACTTTCGCAAGTAAATCGCTCCTTGAGTTAAGCAATTACTAACCTCCTGGACAATGCCTGGTTGAGCACCGGGAGCGACTGGAGTGAAAAGTTTGAGGTTGAAGACGGCTCTATCCTCAGTGTTCTGCTGATTCTCTGGTGTCTTGAGCTGTGGTGGAGGGTACTAGCTAAAACTTTGTTTATCGACTGATATTAAAACCAAGATTTACGGTCAAATTATTTAATTCCGTCTATCTCATATTGAAATTTGATTGAACAAATTTCATCAAGGCAGAGGTAATTCAAAATTCAGCAGTATCGGCTATGTACTCGATGCTATTCCGCTATTTAAATGGGATTTGGGGTGCTGCGACGATTGGGTCCGATACACGGGCTTTTCGCCAGTTGACCCCGTCGATAGTCACAAACTTTTCATCTTCATCTGGTTGCAGAGGAAAAAGTCGAACAGACAGGGATTCTCCTTCACCTGGAATAGGGAGTTGAAGCGCATCAGCAATTTTGCGATGAGCGTTGTAATCGCCCAAAATAACGATCCCTTCGGGCTGAAGTGCTGAGCGTGAACCTCCGTTGTAGCGTATCCGCTTCATATAGTCTTTCTGTTGCGCGACGGTAGCTACGATGCCACGTGGGATTCTCATTTCCTGGGCTGTTCGAAATAATTCGTTCAAGCGTGCGGCACCCGATTTGAGCGAAAGTATTCTGTCTTTGTCGTCCGGGTCCAGTTGCAGCAGGGTATTTGGGGGAAATGGTTCATCAAAGTACAGCCAGGTTATGTATTTCCTGCCCGCAGCTGAAACTGTCCGTTTTCCATCACGGTTTCCACCGTTGGTGAGTACAGAGTTATCAAACTTGATGAAGCCAACTCGGAAGAGGGAATTTGCGTCGTCTGCGTGGCAAAGCATGCCATGATGTCCGAGTGCTTCATTA
Source organism: Corynebacterium sp. KPL1986 (assembly GCF_000477975.1). Lineage (NCBI taxonomy): Bacteria > Bacillati > Actinomycetota > Actinomycetes > Mycobacteriales > Corynebacteriaceae > Corynebacterium > Corynebacterium sp. KPL1986. The sequence continues at coordinate 264,622 of NZ_KI515719.1, forward strand.
GGTATCATCCAGCCAAAGCGAGACTTCGAATATTTACAATCAACTTCGTAATCTTGGATTTCGAAGTCCATTACTTCGCCGTCATTAATTATGTCGTCAAACTCGCGTCGAATATTGATTTCTACGATTGACCCGAGATGGGCTGATTCAGTTTTGGAAAGCTGTTCAATCGAATAGCGTCCAGTGTGTTGGCCATCGTAGATTTGGTCAAAAGAATCACGAAAAACTTTGGCGAGCCGTTTTCCATCGGGATCAACAGACTGAAATGCCTCGATGAAAAGGGAGATTGCTTTCTCGGGGTGGTGCGGGGTGGTCACAATACTTCCTAAGCCAAGGTTGGTTGCAATATTTGAGCTGGTTCGGCGGGCTGTTCCGATTTAGTTAGTGGGCGCTTACGCAATGCTTTTTTGATCTGTTCCCCTATAGCTTTGGCGACAGGGGGTGGGAATGCATTGCCAACTTGTCGCCATTGAGCAGTTTTCCCTCCTGCCCAGTTCCAGTCATCTGGGAATCCCTGGATCACGCCACCCATGCGCACTGTGAGGCGCGGTAATTCTTCTTCGGAGTTTAACGTGAAGTCTGAGGAAGGCGCTTCCTCTGCGATGGAAGTGCCCTTAACACCGAGTGCCTTCCAAGCTTGTTTTGCCCGTGTGGGGCCTACATCGGGGCCACCGTGTTTCTTGCTTCCGCCTACGAGAGTCGGTGCAACTGTGTTTGCGTTTGTAGCCCATTTCTCTGCGCCTTTCCAGCCATTTTCGGCCATTAGATCTTTAAGAGCTTCTCCAACCGTTACTTGGTGAGGAACTTTGTTTGGCCACGCGAAAAACTCGGAGAACTCCTTCTTTAGAGCTACAAGGATGAAGCGAGGACGTAGCTGCGGAACTCCGTAATTGGCAGCTTGGAGGAGCTCCCAGAATACCTGGTATCCCAACTCTTCAAGCTTGATAATTATATTTCGGCGGTAGTCATCGAAGCGCTTTTGGCCGAGTCCTTTTACGTTTTCCAAAAGGACAGCAGGTGGATCTATCTCATCGATCAGGCGGAGTGCCTCTGGGAAAAGGTCACGGTCATCATCGGCCCCTAACTGTTTGCCAGCTATGGAAAATGGCGGGCAAGGAACCCCTCCGGCAAAGAGGTCTATTTTGTGACGCCATGGCTTGCCATCGAAGTCGTGAACATCCATTTCTAAAACGTTCCACTTTCCATGGGGTCCTGAATCTCCACGGTTGAGGCGTAGAGTCTGTGCAGCCCATTGGTCGACTTCGATGACAGCTTTGTGCGTGAATCCCGCAGTCTCTAGCCCTAGAGCTTGACCACCGGCCCCAGCACAAATTTCTAGTGAAGTTAGTTTCTTATAGGTCACTGGGAAATCCTTTCTAGAAATTTCGTGATGTGGACGCGCGAGGCCTAGAGGTTCAACTATTTTACCTTTAGGAGCATATGCAGAGTGTGGACATATTACTAAGCGTGTGTGGAATGTATGTTCGAAATGATTGGAGAAATCTTGAGAAGTCCGAAATGGTTGCGAGACGAGATTCTTCTCGTTGCTGAGGTTGGAATCAAGCTTGGGTGGCCTTCATCTTGTCCGGAGCGAGAACTGAGTCGTGTCGCCGAACTCCTGGCTGGGGGGATTAATGCACGGAGACGGAGTTGAACTTGGGTCTAAGTTTAGAAACGTAAATGGGGTCGGGCGAAAATACGCTGACCTAAATAGTGCCAGGCCTTCCTATGCGGGAAAGCCCACTAACGGAGGTAAAGCTACGGCTGGAATTGCAGCCCTAGCGGAGGAAGACCCTCAACTTGTCAGCTACTTAGCGAAGGATGTGCGGAGGATGCTAGCGACTAGATCTTATCGAAGAAAAGACTTGAGCTACCTACCTTTCGATTAGGAGTGAGTTTTTCCACGGCTGGAATATCCGCCGGCGCCCAGGTCAGCTCCATAGCTTCTGCGGGGGTAACCCATTTGGTTGCGTCGTGATCGCTCAGGCGAAGCTCGCCGCTGATGAGCGTGCAATAAAAGGTGGTTAGTTCGATGGTGGCGAAGTCGTATTCGTAGGTCGTTGTCGTGAGTTTGTTGCCAACGCGGGCGGTGAGGTTGAGTTCCTCGCGAATTTCGCGGGCTAAAGCCTGTTCGGGTGATTCTCCCGGTTCGATTTTTCCGCCTGGAAATTCCCAATGTCCTTCTAGGGGTTTTCCGGGCTTCTTGCGGCAGGCGAGGAATCGGTTGCCATCGTGAAAGACGGCACCGACGACGCGGATGGGGTTAGACATAGTTCCATTGTGCCTTGAGCCAGGAAACGCTAGACAACAAGATGTAATTTAGCTAACATATTCCCAATGTTCGCGTCAGGCTGTCGCGCGGGCTTGATCATCATGCAAGCTTGAGGGGCGGTCTATCGTGACATCTACTAATTCAGTTAATTCCTCCATCCAGAGCCATGACGGGGAAGTCCCGCGGCCTGAGGGACGGTGGAAACTCTTTGTTTATAGCGCCATTGGCGCGTTCGTGTTCTTCTTTCCTGTGACATATAAGGAAAAGAACTCCATTCCTTTGGACCACATGGTCACCATCGTGCGCGATAGCATTCCGGCGGTGGTGCCGTGGCTTATCTTTGCGCTCGCCGTGTATGGAACGGTGCGTAGCTTTAGTACGGGGGCGTTTAAGGAAAGCGCGCTGCAGGCGGTCTTTGCGGTCCTCAATATCGCCGGTGCCATCATTTCCTTCCTCATGGTTATTGACGCGCTGCCGTGGGTATTAGGTGATGAAGATTTGGTTCCCTTCTTGTGGAACTCCATTGCCACGCCGGTGGGGCTTATCGTGCCCATCGGCGGTACCTTCCTGGCATTTCTTATTGGATTTGGCCTCTTGGAATTTGTTGGGGTGCTGATGCAACCCATCATGCGCCCGCTGTGGACGACACCGGGGCGCTCCGCCATCGATGCGGTGGCATCCTTTGTCGGTTCATATTCGCTAGGCATTTTGGTCACGGATCGCGTTTATCAAAAGGGTGGTTATACCGGTCGAGAGGCTGCCGTTATCGCTACAGGGTTCTCCACAGTATCGGCGGCGTTTATGGTCATCGTGGCCAAGCAGCTGGATCTGATGAATATCTGGGGCACGTACTTCGCCGTCACGCTGGTGGTGACATTCCTGGTTACGGCCATTACCGTGCGCATCCCGCCGCTGCGGACGATCCCGGACGAATACTACGCGGATGCAGAACCAGACCCGGAAAAGCCGGTGGAAGGATCGCGTTTCAAGAATGCGTGGCGGGAGGCGATGCTGGCTTTGCAGCGCGCGCCGTCGCTGCCACAAGCCATTTGGGATAATCTGCGCGATGGTGTGCGCATGGCCGCGGCCATCGTGCCGTCCATTATGTCGGTGGGCCTTATTGGCTTGCTGCTTGCGCGGTTTACCCCGATCTTTGAATGGATTGGGTACCTGTTTTACCCCTTTGCTTGGATTGTGCAGCTGCCGGAGCCGGAACTCGGCGGCAAGGCCGCGGCGATGGGCATCGCGGAGATGTTCCTACCCGCCACCGCTGTAGCAGGCAGCGATTCCATGGTGCTGAAATTCGTCATCGGGGTCGTGGCGGTGTCTGCCATCATCTTCTTCTCCGCCCTGGTGCCGTGCATTTTGGCCACCAAGATTCCGGTGAAGCTATCCCACCTGGTCATCATCTGGTTTGAGCGCGTTGCTCTCACCATCGTGATTGCGACCCCGATTGCGCACCTCCTGTTCTGAGTCTTACTGCCCGCTTACCGCAGTGAGGTGAGCGTTAACGATGTCATCGATAAGCCGCGCCGCTGCCTTGGCGGTGCGGTTGTCTATGTCGAAGGTGGGGTTGAGCTCGACGACATCGACAAGCGCGAGCTTGCCCGTCGCCGCGATCGCGACCGCCAGGGCGCGGATGCGCTCGTAGGCAACGCCGAGGCTAGCCGGGGCGGATACACCCGGCGCGGTGGAGGCGGGAAGCACGTCCAAGTCGATGGAGAGGTGGACCTTGTCCGCAGCGGCGGTGGCCTGGGTGGCGAGCGCGCCGCATTCGGCCGGGGTGAGGTTCACCAGCTCCTCATCCAGGGTGTAGTTAACGCCGAGCTTATCGGCATCGTTGAAGAGCACCGCGGTGTTATTGGGGCGGGAAATACCGAAGACGGTGTAGTCAAAGTCATCGGTGAGCTGGGAAATCTGGGTAAAGGGCGTGCCGGAGGTGGCGTGGTCCGCGTGGCGGAGATCGAAGTGGGCGTCCAAGTTGATGATCGGGGTGGCACCGCGCGCGCGGAACAGGCCACGGTGGGAGCCGAAGGCGGTTTCGTGCCCGCCGCCCAAGATAATCGGCAGGGTAGCGCTGCGGACGAGTTCTTCGACCTTGTCAGATAGGGCCTCGTGTGCGCCGTCGAGATCATCGCCTTGGGTGGTGATGGTTCCGGCATCGGCAAGCGCGTGGCCGTGGTGAACCGCGAGGGAGCCAAGGGCTGTGCGCAGGGCGGCGGGGCCGGCGGCGGCACCTTGGCGGCCGCCGTTGCGCAGCACGCCCTCATCGGAGGCAAAGCCCAGCAGGGTCACGGGCGCGGATTCGGCCTGGTTGATGACGCTATGCCAGCGCGCGTGCTCGGCGCCGGGGCCATCGGAGCGGCCGGACCACTCGGGGGCGGGAGTAAAAAGTGGGGCTGATTCGGTATTCATAGTGCCGATACTAGAAGCGTGCGGTGAATTTGTCTGTCAATGGCGGAATATAATTGGACGTTGTGAGTGCTAACCGAGTCCCCGCCGCGCGCCATGCCCTAGACATCCTCAAGCTGCTATCTACTATCGATGTCCCGATTTCCGCCGCCCGCATCCAAGGCGAGCTCGGCCTGCCGCGCTCGACCACGTACCACCTGCTCGCGGAAATGGTCGATGCCGGGTTCGTTGCCCACCTGCCGGAGCACAAGACCTACGGCCTGGGGCTGGCCGCGTACTCGATGGCCTCTGCGTATGTAACCCAGCAACCGCTGGTACGCATGGCTACGCGCGATCTGGAGGAATGCGCACGGCTCGTTGGTGGATCCGGGCACCTTTCGCGCATGGCAGGCTCGGAGATTTTATACCTGCAGGAGGTCCGCGCGCCGGGCGCGACCTCGTTGGTTACGGAAGTGGGGGTGCGCCTGCAGGCGCATAAGACGGCCTCGGGCAGGGTGATGCTGGCACACCTGCCGGAATGGGAGGTCAAGGCCGCCTTCGATACCGCGGGCGGGGAGAATTTTGGTCTCCTGAAAAATCAGCTGGACCGGGCCCGTGCGCGCGGGTGGGATCAGGAGGTGGAAGAAATCTCGCGGGGGCAGGCCTCGGTGGCGGTGCCCATCCTGGACCACCTGGAGCGGCCTGCGGCGGCCATTGCGGTGACCTATCCCGTGTCCACGCCGGGCGATAGGGTGGAGGCGCTCATCGCGGCGCTGGGCCAGGCCGCGGAGAAAGTCGCGGGAAAAATGTATCGCCAGCGCGAAAAGTGAGGTAGCATGCGGGCTAGCGCGTTAGGCTGTGACGTGAGCTATATTTTGCTGCCCTAAAGACACTAGGAGTCATCATGCCTAATGCATACCCATCCACCGTTACCGTCGGCGTCGGAGCGCTGACCATTGAGGAAGTCGTGGCCGTTGCCCGTTACGGCGCCACGGTAGAAATCTCCGCCGAGGCCCTGGACGAGGTCGCCTCCACGCGCGACCGAGTCGAAGAACTGGCCCAGGATCCCACGCCGGTCTACGGAATCTCCACCGGTTTCGGCGCGCTAGCCCGCCGTCACATTCCAGAAGAGATGCGCGCGCAGCTGCAGCTATCCTTGGTACGCTCCCACGCGGCCGGCACCGGCCCTGAGGTGGAAGAAGAAGTCATTCGCGCGCTCATGCTGCTGCGCCTATCTACCCTGTGCACCGGCCGTACCGGCGTGCGCCCAGTGGTGGTAGAGACCTACGCCAAGGCACTTAACGCCGGCATCGTGCCGGTGGTGCGCGAATACGGTTCCTTGGGCTGTTCCGGCGACTTGGCTCCGCTGGCCCACTGCGCCCTAGCGCTCTTGGGCGAGGGCGAGGTGCGCGTGGGCGGCGAGCTCAAGGACGCCGGCGAGGCCCTTGCCGCCGCCGGCATCGAGCCGCTGGAGCTGCGCGAAAAGGAGGGCCTTGCCCTTATCAACGGCACCGATGGCATGCTTGGCCAGCTCTGCCTGGCCATCACTGACCTGCGCGCGGCCGCCAAGACCGCCGATATCGCCACCGCCATGACGGTAGAAGGTCTGCTTGGCACGCTCGTTGTCTTTGCCGATGACCTCCAGCAGCTGCGCCCGCACCCGGGCCAGGCTGATTCTGCCGCCAATATCCGCCAGGTGGCGGACGGCTCCGAGATCCTCGCCGCGGCGCTGGAGGAGTTCAAGAAGAACCAGGTCCAGGACGCCTACTCGGTGCGTTGCGCGCCGCAGGTGGCCGGCGGTTTCCGCGATACCTTGGCGCACACCGCGCAGGTAGCAGAGCGCGAGCTCGCCGCCGCCGTGGATAACCCGGTGGTGGCCAAGGACGGCCGCGTGGTCTCCAACGGCAACTTCCACGGCGCCCCGGTGGCCTATGCGCTCGATTTCCTCTCCATCGTCACCGCGGATCTGGCGTCCATCTCTGAGCGCCGCACCGACCGCTTCCTGGATCCGGCCCGCAACCGCGGCTTGAATGCCTTTCTTGCCGATGACCCCGGTGTCGACTCCGGCCACATGATCGCCCAATACGCACAGGCAGGCATCGTCAGCGAATTAAAGCGCCTGGCCACCCCGGCCTCGGCCGATTCCATTCCTTCTTCTGCCATGCAGGAAGACCACGTGTCCATGGGCTGGTCCGCCGCCCGCAAGCTGCGCAAGGCCGTTGATGGCCTGCAGCGCGTGCTCGCCGTGGAGATCCTCACCGCGGCGCGCGCCATCGACATGCGCGAAGGAACGCCCGCTGGCGGCACCGGCGCGGTCATTGCCGCCCTGCGCGAGACCGTTCCTGGTCCCGGCACCGACCGCTACCTATCGCCGGAAATCGAGGAGACCGTGCGCTTGGTCAAGTCTGGCGCGCTGATCGATGCCGTCGAGGCCGCTACGAGCGAGCTGCGCTAACCGCCTGCGCCATCGCCGCTTGGCCCGCGTGGGTGGGATGCATGGGGAAGGAGTCAGTGTCCTGCCCCGTAAAGTCCACCCATGGCTCATCTGAGCAGGCGGAATGTTGCGCGGCATCGTCTGGCAGCACATAGGTGGCGCCGTTGCGCTCGGCGGCCTCGCGCACTGTTTGATTGATGCGCTGGATGGTATCTGCCAACCACTCCCGGTCTGTGGCCGGGATTTTTTCTATGAAGGGGCAAGTCTCGCCGGGATTGATGAGGGGGATATAGCCGGTGGCAATGACCTTCGCATCAGGCGAGCGGTGGGCGATTTCCCCGTAGACCTTGTCCAGGCGTTGGGGCAGATCGTGTAGCTCCAGTTCTATCTGCGGGCCCGATTCGTCTTGGCATATATCGTCCGTTGCGCATTGGGTTAGGCGCACAAAGCTGGCATCGTTGCCGCCGATGCTCAAGGAGACAAGGGACGTATCCGGGGCAAGCGCGTCCACCTGGGCGGGGTGCTCGCCCGCGGAGGATAAAACATCCAGCGTGCTCGCGCCCTGGCAGGCGACGTTGCGGAAAGAGCTCGTGGTGATCTCCTGAGCGGCGAGTTCTGGATAGGAATCTTGTGCGCGTGCGCAGGAATCGGGCGGATCGAGCGGGAGCGTCGTCGAGCCCATCGCCGCGTAGGAATCCCCGAGGGCCACATAGTTTTCTGGGTCTTCTGTGGCTTCTTGGACTTCTTGTGGCTGCGAGGAGCATCCTGCCAGCAGGCAGGCGGCGGCAAGGGCGGGCAATACGTGGCGCATGACTGCCATCGTAGCCGCAGAGTCTGAAATGCCAGACAGTTGGTGACTGTGCAAGCTCTAAATACGTTGTGCATCACACTAAATTGATATCTGTGACGCTCGCCAAGCCCCCCGGGAGACAGCCCCGGGAAACCGGCCTTGGGGTAGGGCACGGCGTCGATAAGCACAAGCGAAAGGAAGCCATGTCTGAACCACGCGAAGTCCGCGCACCCCGCGGCACCGAACTCAACGCAAAATCCTGGCAAACCGAAGCGCCACTGCGCATGCTGATGAATAACCTCGACCCAGAGGTGGCAGAGCGCCCCGAGGACCTCGTGGTCTACGGCGGCACCGGCCGCGCAGCACGTAGCTGGGAGGCCTTCGATGCCATTGTGGAATCGCTGAAAGACCTGGAAAGCGATGAAACCCTCCTCGTCCAATCCGGCAAGCCGGTGGGCATTTGGAAGACCAATGAATGGGCACCGCGCGTGCTCATCGCCAACTCCAACCTGGTGGGCGACTGGGCTAACTGGGAGCACTTCCGCAAGCTCGAGGACGAGGGCCTGATGATGTACGGCCAGATGACGGCCGGTTCCTGGATCTACATCGCCACCCAGGGCATCCTCCAAGGCACCTACGAGACCTTCGCGGCCGTGGCCAAGAAGCGCTTCGAGGGCAGCCTGGCCGGCACCCTGACCCTGACCGGTGGGTGCGGCGGCATGGGCGGTGCCCAACCGCTCGCCGTGACGCTCAACGGGGGAGCGGTGCTCATCGTGGACGTGGACGAGCACCGCCTCCGCCGCCGCCAGCACAAGCGCTACCTCGATGAAGTGGTCACCGACCTGGACGAGGCCCTGCGCTTGGTCCTCGATGCCAAGGAAAATAAGAAGGCCCTCTCCGTGGGCTTGGTAGGCAATGCCGCCGAGGTCTTCCCCGAGGTGCTGCGCCGCCAGCGCGCCGGGGAGTTCAAGGTAGACATCGTCACCGACCAGACCTCCGCGCACGACCCACTGTCCTACCTGCCTACCGAAATCACCGTGGATGACTGGCAGTCCGAGGCCAAGGCCGATCCCACGACCTTTACCAAAAAGGCTCGCGAATCCATGGCCGCACAGGTCCAGGCGATGGTGGAATTCCAGGACGAGGGCGCTGAGGTCTTTGACTACGGCAACTCCATCCGCGATGAGGCCCGCCACGCCGGCTACCAGCGCGCATTCGAGTTCCCCGGCTTCGTTCCCGCCTATATCCGCCCGCTCTTCTGCGAGGGAATGGGCCCGTTCCGCTGGGCAGCGCTGTCTGGCGACCCAGAAGACATCAAGGTCACCGACCAAGCCCTAAAGGAGCTCTTCCCAGAAAACGAGCACCTGCACAACTGGCTGGACGCCGCCGAGGAATACGTCGAGTTCGAGGGCCTGCCCGCCCGCATCTGCTGGCTCGGCTACAACGAGCGCCACAGGGCCGGCCTGCTCTTCAATGACCTCGTGCGCGAGGGCAAGATCAAGGCCCCCATCGTTATCGGCCGCGACCACCTCGACTCCGGCTCGGTTGCCTCCCCGTACCGCGAGACCGAAGCCATGCTCGATGGCACCGACGCCGTCGCTGACTGGCCGCTGCTTAATGCCATGACCGCCGTATCTTCCGGCGCCACCTGGGTCTCCCTCCACCACGGTGGCGGAGTGGGAATGGGCCGCTCCATCCACGCCGGCCAGGTCACGGTTGCCGATGGCACCGATCTCGCCGCCGCCAAGCTGCGCGCCGTGCTGACCAATGACCCAGGCATGGGCGTTATCCGCCACGTCGATGCCGGGTACTCTCGCGCAGAGGAAGTAGCCAAAGAACGCGGCGTTCGCGTACCCATGGAATTTAAGGCAAGGGATTAAATGAGCACACTTTTTACCGGAATTTCTGAACTCCGCACGGTCAGCGAGCACGGCACCCTTAACGATGCCGCCCTCATCGCCGACCACGGCACCATCGCCTGGATCGGCCCCGCCTCTCAGGCGCCTGCCGCCGATGACCAGGTGGATCTGGGCGGGCGCGCCGTCTTGCCCGGTTGGGTGGATTCGCACACCCACATGGTCTTCGACGGCGACCGCTCCGCCGAGTTTGAGGCCCGCATGTCCGGCGGTTCCTACGAAGCAGGCGGCATCGCGGTGACCATGGACGCCACCCGGGAGGCGGGCGCGGAGCGCTTGGATAAGCTCGTCGCCGAGCGCGTGGCCGCCGGCCGCCGCGGTGGCACCACCACCTTCGAGACCAAGACCGGCTACGGCCTCAACACGGACTCCGAGGTGGAAGCCGCGCGCGTGGCATCCCAGCACGTCGACGACGTGACCTTCCTGGGCGCCCACCTCGTGCCGCCGGGAGCGGATGCGGAAGACTACCTCGATGAGGTCGTCGGCCCGATGCTGGACGGCGTTGCCGAATACGTCCAGTGGATCGACGTCTTCTGCGAGCGCGGCGCGTTCAATGAAGAGCAGTCGCGCCGCGTTCTCGAAGCCGGTAAAAAGTTGGGCCTTGGCCTGCGCGTGCACGGCAACCAGCTTGGCGAGGGCCCGGGGGTTAGCCTCGCGGTCGATCTCGGCGCCGCCTCGGTGGACCATGTGAATTACCTGAGCGATAGTGACATCGAAAAGCTCGCCGCATCCGAGACCGTGGCCACCATGCTCCCGGCCTGCGATCTCTCCACGCGCGAGCCCTTAGCGCCTGGCCGTGCGCTTCTCGATGCCGGCGCCACCCTCGCCATCGCCTCCAACCTCAACCCAGGTACCTCCTATACCTCGTCGATGAACTACTGCGTGACCACGGCCGTCCTGCAGCAGCACCTATCCGTCGACGAGGCCATCCACGCCGCCACTACCGGCGGTGCCACGGCGTTGCGCCGCCATAATGTGGGCAACGGACTCGACCCGCAGGGCCGCCCCGCGAAGGGCACCTTGGTGGAAGGAGCTGCCGCTGACCTGCACGTACTCGATGCTCCCAGCGCGGTGCACTTGGCCTACCGGCCGGGCATGCCGCTGAGCTACCGCACGTTCGTGGCGGGGGTATAGCGAGGAATGGAGTTTGCCGCCGGTATCGCGTAGGGTTGGACGAGCAATGAGCATTACCGATAACGCCACCGGCGGCGTAAACGAGCCGGAAGATTTTAATAAGTCGGAATCTCAGGACAACTCGCAAGGTGTCAACCAGGACACCAGGGCTGCGAATACTTCTGAGGGCACCGGCGCTGAGTCCAAAGATTCGGCCAACGACAACTCCCAGGGGTTCGAGCACCTCGGCTTGCCAGATAAAATTCTGCAAGCCGTTGCGAAAGTAGGCTTCACCACGCCGTCCCCCATCCAAGCAGAAACCATCCCGATCCTGATGGAAGGCCGCGACGTCGTGGGCCTTGCACAGACCGGTACCGGCAAGACCGCAGCCTTTGCGCTGCCGGTCTTGTCCCAGCTTGATCCGCAGGCGCGCCACCCGCAGGCGCTCGTTCTCGCGCCTACCCGCGAGCTCGCCCTGCAGGTTGCAGACGCCTTCCAATCCTTCGCGGAAACCCTCAAAGGCATCGAGGTTCTTCCCATCTACGGTGGCCAGGCCTACGGCATCCAGCTGTCTGGTCTGCGCCGCGGTGCCCAGGTCATCGTGGGTACTCCGGGTCGCGTTATCGACCACCTGGAAAAGGGCTCGCTTGACCTGTCCCAGCTGCAGTTCCTCGTCCTCGATGAGGCCGATGAGATGCTGAACATGGGCTTCCAGGAAGACGTCGAGCGCATCCTGGAAAGCACCCCGGACCGCAAGCAGGTGGCGCTTTTCTCCGCCACCATGCCTAACGCCATCCGCCGTCTGTCCAAGCAGTACCTGCACAACCCGGCGGAAGTAACCGTTAAGTCCGAGCGTCGCACCAACGACAACATCAAGCAGCGCTTCTTGCTGATTCCGCACCGCGCAAAGATGGATGCCTTTACCCGCATCCTCGAAGTCATTACCTATGACGCCATCATCGTCTTCTGCCGCACCAAGCACGAAACCGAAGAGGTGGCCGAGGCCCTGCGCGATCGCGGCTACAGCGCTGCTGCTATTAACGGCGACATCGCCCAGGCGCAGCGCGAGCGCACCGTTGACCAGCTCAAGGATGGTCGCCTAGACATCCTCGTCGCTACCGACGTCGCCGCGCGTGGTCTCGACGTGGAGCGCATCACCCACGTGGTGAACTTCGACATCCCGAACGACACCGAGTCCTACGTGCACCGCATCGGCCGCACCGGCCGTGCCGGTCGCTCCGGTGAGGCAATCCTGTTTGTCACCCCACGCGAGCGCCGCATGCTGCGCTCCATCGAGCGCGTGACCAACGCTCGTCTCGAAGAGATGGATCTGCCGTCCGTCGATGAGGTCAATGAGAAGCGCAAGGAAAAGTTTGCGCAGGCCATTACCCAGTCCATGGACAACAAGCAGGCCGATTTCTTCCGCAACTTGGTGCGCAAGTACTCGGAAGACAATGACGTCGCGATGGATGACATCGCCGCGGCCTTGGCCGTCATGCACCAGGGTGGCAAGAACTTCCTATTGGAAGACAAGCCTTTGCCCAAGCCAAAGAAGGACCGCCGCGATCGCGATGACCGCAAGCGCGACCGCGACTTCAAGGGTGGCGGCAAGAACCGCGGCGGCTCCAAGCGGCCGGATGGTGACTTTGAGACGTACCGGTTGGACGTCGGCAAGCGCCAGAATGTCCGCCCGGGTGCCATCGTCGGTGCAATCGCCAACGAAGGTGGCCTGTCTGCCAAGGACTTCGGGCGCATCACCATTGCGGTGGGGCACACGCTCGTGGACCTGCCGAAGAACATGGACCCGGCTGTGCTGGACCGCCTGAAGGATACCCGGATTTCTGGCCAGCTCATCAAGATTCAGAAGGATACCGGTCGCCCGCCTCGCCGTGATGGCGGCGGCGGTGGCCGCAAGCACGGTGGTCGCTTCCGCGACTAATTAAACCTCCAAAGGGCCTCTTTTTAGAGGCCCTTTTTTCATGCCCTGTGACCTGCGCTTTTACTATAAACGGGGGTAGCGTGTCGGGGCGGTTTTGTATGGTGTATGGCGAAAGCATGTTCTAGTAAATCTCTCGAAAGAAAGTCCATGAATGCGCCATATTATGCCAATACCAATCCAGAAAATTCTACCTCCCGTGCAGCTACGGAGATTAGGAAGGCGGAATACCAGTTCTGGGAGAAGCTTCATCCTGGCTCAGATGACGATATCGAAATTATTAGCCAATCCCTGTCTAACTTAACTGGGGCGCGTCAGTCCCGAATTAGGAATATTATTTTCGCCTTCGAGCGATTAAAAGAGCTGCCGCGGCTGCGCGCTCGGCAAGAACAGCATTTCCATTTAGATTTAGACCGACTCATTACGATTGACCAAACCCTAGCCAAACTCGGCGCCATTGATGCGGAGAAGAAATTCACTATCGATGACGCCCTGACCAACTACTTGACCCCAACCCGTCCCAATCAAAAGCTGCCCTCGCACCGCAATCTCCGCCGAAAGCTGCGCGAGCTCATCGTGCGCCTCGATCCCTCTATTGCCGCGCGGGATCCGCGCCGCAAGCAAGCCTATAGCGTTGAACCTACAGGCGGGGAGTGGGCTGCGGTTTGCCTGGACGTCGGGTTAGAAACCGCGGAGATAATCGACCGCAATATTCGGGATATCGCTACGGACAAGGACCTCACGATGGCTGAGGCCGCAGTGGAACTGTTGACTGGAAAAGCACAGGCTAAGGCCAAGGTCGTGTTGAATATGTATCGCTGCGACCTGCCGGATGCACCCGCGTTTGTACAGAACTTAGGCTGGGTATCCCCGGAGACCGCGGATGACCTACAGGCTCGCGCGTCAACGACAAGGGATATGGAGAAGGCCGGTCAGGCGGAGAGCCCTAACTATGTGACGCCGCCAGATATCCGGGCGTTTGTAGAGGGCTTGGATGGCACGTGCCGGTGGCCAGGCTGTACGCGGCCGGCGGTGGCGTCCCAGATGGACCATCGGCACGACTTTGCAGATGGTGGGCCGACCTCGGCAGCAAACCTCACCTGCTTATGCCAGCACCATCACAATATTAAGACCGATGGGAGGGCGTTTTATATCAAGGACCCGATAAGCGGGGACATCGTCTGGCTTTTTGATGACTCTACGTGGGTCTACGACTCCGCGAGCGGACCGCTGGCGCCGAAGAACCGCAGGTGGGCGCAGACGGTAGCGCAGGCCACGCAGAAGCGGCGGGAGAATGCGCACGCAGATGCGCAGCAACTAAAAGAAGAGCTCAGAGAGGAGTCCACGCATGAAAAAGGGGACAGCGATGACACTGTCCCCGGAGAGTAAATGGCTTCCTAGATGTACATCAGGATAAGGCAGATGATCCACAGGAGGTTGAAGACGCCGCCGAAAGCGGACAGGGACTTCTTGATGGAGCCCAGGTTGGCGGTATCGCCGGATTCTAGGGCTGCCTGCGCCGTGCGCTGCTTAGGGAGGATGAGGAAGAAGAGCAGGCACCACGCGATGATGGCCACGAGGATGGCGATGTGGAAGTTGACCTGGCTCTTGAAGGTTTCAATATCAGACAGGAACACTGCAAGGCCAAGGACCGGCACGAGGGCGGAAATGTAGCCGTAAGTATTGGTGATGTTGTGCAAGTTGCGGGCGGCGCCGAGGGCCGTCTTATCGCCCTGCGCTGCGCCCTGCAGCTGGGTCTGGTAGATGGAGGTGGAAATGCACACGGGGCCGAGCAAAACGATGGCCGCTGCCACGTGCAGGAAGATGAACAAAGTAGTCATGGAGGATGCCCTTCAGTTAAGAAAAGTTGCCTTGTTCACCCTAATCAATTTAACTGCTAGAAATCGAACCGACATTGCCTTCTCATTGCACGGACATCCGCGCGGGGCAACGGTAACTCGTACTTGCGCGCGATTTTTGCGAGGCGCCGCGAGTAATCGCAGCGGTTAGCGGGCGGTAACCACTCAGAGGGGAGGGAATCAGACTTTTCCTGATTGAGCTTCCGGCTGGTCGCCACCAAGTTGAGGGGATCGTTGGCAAAGCGGATCTTGGTGTCTTGGTCCCACTGTGCGGCACCCATGTCAAAGGCGGCAGAAAGTGGGAAGATGTGGTCGACCTCAATAGAGGAGGTGGCTGAAATCATCTCGCCCGCGTAGGGGTCATAGAGCGTGCCGGATTGCGGCCGGCAGTCTGCGAACGCCTCGCTGGCTTGGTTCTCCATGATGGCCTCACGCGTGGTGCATGCACCGTTGGGCTGCCAACCGCCGAACTCGTCGCGGTCGTAGCCCTGCAATTCCGCGCGGGATGGAACGGTGGAGACATCAAAACGCGGAAAAGGCCACGCATACCATGCGATAACGAGAGCGGTTATGCATGATAGCGCGGCCAGGTAATAGGACTTCATGTCCTATTGGACTCCGCGAGGTGCGGGAAGGTTCCTACTTGTTATCGGAAACCTTTTCTGCTGCTTCCTCGAAGTCCAGGGAGTCGTCCTTCTCAACGAGCTTGGCAAGCTTCTCGGCTTCCTCGAACTCGTCCAAGACCTCCTGGTCTGGCTGCTTGGTAGCCAAGGTGACCAGAACGGTGACGATGAGTGCGGAGAAGAAGCCCGGAACCATCTCGTAGAGGGAATCGCCGAGCGGGGACATGCCCCAACCGATGGCGACGACTGCACCGGTAACCATACCGGCGATTGCACCGGTTGCGTTGAGGCGCTTCCAGTACAGAGCCAGGATGACCAGCGGACCGAATGCGGAACCGAAACCAGCCCATGCGAAGCCGACCAGGCCAAGAATGGAGTCGGACGGGTTGATAGCCAGGAGTGCGGCGATAACCGCGATGGCCACAACGGCGGTACGGGACAGGTTAATCAGAACGCCCTCGGAAGGCTTGCGCTTTGCGATGATGAGGTAGAGGTCCTCAATCAGGGAAGAGGACACCACGAGCATCTGGGAAGACATGGTGGACATGATCGCTGCCAGAACTGCGGTCAAGACGAAACCTGCAGGCAATGGGTGCATCATGGCCTGAGCCATATCCAAGAAGATGGTCTCGAAGTTTTCTTGGTCAGTGATGGTTTCACCGAACTGGGTGAAGTACACGGTACCGGTAAGCGCAACGAAGATAGCGCCGATGACGGAAAGACCCATCCAGGTGATGCCGTAGAAACGGCCCTGCTTGGCGTCGGAAGGCTTACGCAGCGCCATGAAGCGCACGATAATGTGCGGCTGACCAAAGTAGCCAAGGCCCCAAGCGGCGTTACCAACGATAACACCAGCGGAAACACCGGCGAAGAGAGAGAAGTAGTTATCGTTTGGCTCGAGAGCCCCGTCGGTAGCGTAGCTGTTTTCGGTAGCGAAGGAGAAGATCGCGCCGGCATCGTCAAGAGCGAAAAGCGCCATGATTGGCACGATCAGCAGGGCGACGAACATCAGCATGCCCTGCATAGCGTCGGTGTAGGACACTGCCAGGAAGCCACCGATGAAGGTGTAGAAAATGGTCACTGCGGCGATGACCAACATACCGGTGATGTAGTCGCCACCGAAGGTGGACTCGAAGTAACGACCACCGGAGACCATGCCGGAAGAGACGTAGAAGGTAAAGAAGAAGATAATGATAACTGCGGAGATAATACGCAGCATGCGCGACTTATCGCGCAGACGGTTCTCGAAGAAGGAGGGGACCGTAATGGAATCGCCCGCAACCTCCGAGTAAGCGCGCAGACGCGGCGCAATCCACTTCCAGTTTGCCCATGCACCGATAAGGAGGCCGATAGGCATCCACAGCTCGGAAAAACCGGAAAGGAAGAGCGCGCCAGGCAGACCCATAAGCAGCCAGCCGGACATATCGGATGCGCCGGCGGAGAGAGCAGCTACGAATGGGTGCAGGCCACGGCCGCCCAAAACATAATCGTCATATTCGTCGGTTTGTTTGTAGCTCCAGTAGCCAATGGCTGCCATTACGAGGAAGTACACAATCATCGCAATGACGTACCAAGTTGATTCTTGCACGTTTCACTCCTTGTAGTGATTTGTCGGACATTCTTACGTTAACGGTGACTTCAGGTTCACCCAAGCTAAAATTCAGCTGTGGCATAGATCTCTGGTGATGTTTTTCACCGTTTAACTGCGTAAAGACGTGAATATAACGAGCTTGTAACAAAACTATACGGGGCTGCTATGCTGGCCGTTATGGCTTCTTACCTTGTGCATGGCCTTTGGCTGCCGGTCTCGGGGCTTGGTCTATGGATTGAGCAGGTAGAAGGACACAAGATTGTTATGCCTTCGGCCGTGCCGGAGGGGACGTTTCCGCAGGCAGTCGATGCCATCTTGGCTAAGAAATCCTTCCGGAACCGGGCGCGAGTATCACTGCGGACCCCAAAGGGTAAGGACGTCTCGCTCATGGTGCCCATGGCCATGTTTGCCCCGGAAGAAGCGGTAGAAGCCCTAGCCCAGCTGGAATACCTGGAGCATCACCCGCCGGAATCGATTGCACCGGATTTGCACTGGCTCATTCACGCATATAGCGGCCTGAGCAAGTTTGTCCGCGCGGGCAGGGTGACGTTCCGGCTGGCGTACCAGGCTAACGAGTGGTTCCCCATGTGGCAGTTGGCCTCAGGCTTGGGCGAGCGCGGTTGGCTCGCAGAAATGATGGCCGCGGCACCCGGGATTCTCCATATAAATAATAGGGCCCTTTCAGATGACCTAGCGGATGAACTAACGCATTGGATTGCCAACCGGGAATTGCAGCCGCTGCTCAATGAACCCCGGCCCATGCCGTGGCACGACTTCGCCCGTGCACTTTTGACGACGTCTCCCATTCGCCGCGGCCGCGCGCAACTACTGCGCGGGCTTAATGAATGGAAGAATTCCATTTACCAGGTGGAACTCCAGCTCGTCTACATCGTGGAGGAGCCGGAAGAACAGGATCCAGAAGACGCAGCGTGGCCGATTCGGGTGCGGGTGCGCTCTGGAACGGATTCGCCGCGGCCGGTGTTGGCGGATGAGTTGGATAGGGCGAGCATCGAGAAGCTGCGCGAAAACCACCGCAAGGCCGTGCACGCGGCGCCGAGCCTAGGCCAGAGTACGCAAATGCCCCAGCCTGGCGACGGCGATTGGGATGTTTATCTGGATACGGAGCAGCTCACGCAGTTTATTGCGCACGAGGTACCCGAGCTGAAGAAGCGGGGCATTACCGTCATGCTGCCCAAATCGTGGGCGCAGATGGATACGAAGGCCAAGCTGGAAACTCGCGAGGCGCGGGATCCGGCGGAAGCCGCCACGAAGAAGCACATCGGCATGAATCAGCTCGTGGACTATAACTGGCGCATGTCCGTGGGCGATGTGGAGCTTACCGAGTCCGAGATGGACGAGTTGGTCAATTCCAAGTCCGGGCTCATCCAGCTGCGCGGCAAGTGGGTGATGGCCGATACCCAGGTCGTATCCAAGGTTTCCTCTTATATGGAGGAGCTGGCGGATAAGTCCCGCGAACGCGCCAAGAAGGAGCTCGAGCAGCTGGCGGCCTCGGCGGAGATGGCCAAGAAGCTAGGTGAGCCGGGCTGGCAGCAGCTCATGGCGGAGGTTGAGCGTCGCCGAGCGGAGTTCAACGAGAAGAGCGAGCACCAGGTCACGGTGGCGGAGCTGCGGGAGCTGGCGCTCGAGTCGATGGCTCAGGAGCCCATCGAATTTACCGGCAGCACGTGGCATACCGCGTTGCTCGGCGGCATGGATACGGTCGCACCTAAGCGCGTGGACATCCCGGAGACCGTCCACGCGGAGCTGCGCGAGTATCAGCGCACGGGCGTGGACTGGCTGTATTGGATGTCGCGCAATAATATTGGCGCCGTGCTTGCCGATGACATGGGGCTCGGCAAAACACTCCAACTACTGTCCCTTTTGGCAGTGGAGAAAGAGCGCGGTGAACAGACCGGGCCCACCTTGGTCGTTGCACCCACCTCCGTGGTGGGCAACTGGGCTCGCGAGGCCCGCCGCTTCGTGCCGGATTTTAAGGTCATGGTGCAACACGGCGCGGGGCGTCCGGGCGGGGAGAGGTTCCTCGAGGCCGCCGCGAAAGCCGATCTGGTCATTACGACGTACGGCACCGTCAGCCGGGATTTCAACCTCTTGGGTGAGGTGTCCTGGCAGCGCGTGGTCCTCGATGAGGCGCAGGCCATTAAGAACTCGGCCACACGTTCCTCCAAGGCGGTGCGGTCGCTGCCGTCTGAACACCGCGTGGCGCTGACCGGTACGCCGGTGGAAAACCGCTTGTCCGAGATGCGGTCCATCTTGGACTTTTGCAACCCAGGAATTTTGGGTACGTCGTCCTTCTTCCGCAATCACTTTGCCAAGGCCATCGAGCGCAATAATGATGAGGAGATGTCCGAGCGCCTGCGCGCGCTGACCGCGCCTCTCATCCTGCGCCGCGTCAAGACCGATCCCAATATCATCGATGACCTGCCGGAAAAGTCCGAGCAGATTCTTACCGTATCCATGACCACCGAACAGGCCGCGCTGTACAAAGCGCTGGTCAATGAGGTGAAGAAGAGCTTGGAGGATGCTACGGGCATCAGCAAGCGCGGCATCGTCTTGGCCTCCCTGACCCGCATTAAGCAGATCTGCAATCACCCGGCGCATTACCTGGGGGATGATTCGCCGGTGGTCATCAAGGGCAAGCACCGCTCGGGCAAGGTGAAGGAGCTGATGCGGATTGTCGATGCCGCCACCGAATCCGGCCAGCGCCTGCTGATCTTTACGCAGTACAAGGCCTTCGGGGCTATCCTGCAGCCCTACCTGAGCGGGCAGCTGGGCCATGAGATTCCCTTCCTGCACGGCGGGGTGACCAAAAATAAACGCGACCAGATGGTGGAGGACTTCCAGGCCGATGATGGCCCACAGGCGATGATCCTTTCGCTGAAGGCGGGTGGCACGGGCCTCAACCTCACCGCGGCATCGATCGTGGTGCACATGGACCGTTGGTGGAACCCCGCAGTGGAAAACCAAGCCACGGACCGTGCCTTCCGCATCGGTCAGCGCCGCAACGTGCAGGTGTATAAGATGATTACCGCTGGCACGTTGGAAGAATCCATTCAAGACATTTTGGATGGAAAGACGCAGCTGGCTGGGGCCGTCGTCGGTGAAGGCGAAGGCTGGCTTACGGAACTGGAGCCGGACCAGCTGGCAGAGCTCATGAGTTACCGGGGAAAGGAGTAAGCGGATGGCCGTCAAGGGCGATGACAATGTCATCTACGCAAACTTTGGTACCCGCAAGCGCGTGAGCACCCCGGATGAGGTCAACCATGTTGACCGCAGCGGGCGGCTGCTGTCCAAGACCGCCGCTCGGATTTCTTCCTTTACCAGCCATGACGCGGACCGGGGGCGGATTACCCGCGGGCGCCAGTACGCCGAGGGCGGGCACGTCGTGGGATTGGAGATCCGTAACGGTGCCATCCACGGACGCGTGGCCGGTTCCCAGAACGAGCCTTTTTCCGTGCTCATTCAGCTGCCGTACCGCGATAATGACGATATCGCGGCACTCGCCAGCCAATTCGCGCGCACGCCTAATTCCGTAGCGAATGCGCGCAAGGGCCTGCTATCTGAGGAAGCGCTGGATACCTTGTTCGCCAGCGACGCCGAAGATCTGCGTCTTTCCTGCACCTGCCCGGATTCCGCCTATGCCTGCAAGCACATCGTGGCGGTGGGAGATAGGCTCGCCACCCGCGCGGATGCGGATCCCGCCGTGATTTTCAATATGCGCGGGCTGGACTTTGCGCGCCTGGAAAAGGCCGTCATGGAGCAATCGCAGCAGGTCTCCCGCGAAAGCTTTGGGGCTAGCGATTTATCCGCGGAAGAAAAGAACGATGTGTTCTGGAATGGCCGCGAGATGCCCAAGCTGCCGCACCCCAAGGTTGCCCCAGCGTTAGAAGACTCCGATCCAGACCTCTTGCGCAAGGCCCTTCGGGCCGTATCGCATACCAATATTGATCTCTTGCGCGCCGTGTCCGACATCGAAGACCTCTACTACCACTTAACGCACTGATTATGACTGCAACGACCTTTATCCACACGTCCGACTTCCAGCTGGGCATGACCCGCTGGTTCTTGAAGGGGGAGGCACAAGGTCGTTTCAACGATGACCGCGAGTCCGCCATCATGCACCTAGGCCAGCTCGCGGAGGAGGTTGGCGCGGAGTTCATCGTCGTCGCCGGCGATGTATTTGAACACAATGCGCTCTCCCGGGAGATCTTGGCTCGCGCTACCGAGATGTTTAAGCGCTTGCCGGTGCCGGTGTATGTGCTGCCCGGAAACCACGATCCGTTGGTCGCGGACTCGGTATTTTATCGCACCAGCGCCGACAACGTGCACGTCATCGCGGATTCTGAGCCCATCGAGGTGCGCAAGGGCGTGGAAGTGGTGGGGGCGCCGTACCTGTCCAAGCGCGCCAACCACGACTTGGTACGCCAGGCCTTAGAGCCGCTCGAACCCACGGAGGGGATTCGGATTGCGGTGGGCCATGGCCAGGTGGATTCGCGTACTAGCGGGGGAGATGCCGATACCATCGACTTGGAATTCGTCGAACAGTGCTTGGAGCGCGGGGTGATTGATTACTTGGCGCTGGGCGATACCCACTCGACGGCCAGCCTGGGCACAACCGGGCGCGTCTGGTTCTCCGGCAGCCCGGAGACCACGGACTTTAAGGAGTGCT
This sequence comes from Corynebacterium sp. KPL1986, assembly GCF_000477975.1. NCBI lineage: Bacteria > Bacillati > Actinomycetota > Actinomycetes > Mycobacteriales > Corynebacteriaceae > Corynebacterium > Corynebacterium sp. KPL1986. The sequence continues at coordinate 286,234 of NZ_KI515719.1, forward strand.
CCACCGGTGGCGGCGAGGCTGATTCCGGGAATGCGCTGGTGGTAAGGATTGAGGGGGAGGATATAGACATCGATAAGCGCAGCATCGGGCGCTGGACGTTCGAGGCCCTCGATGCCTCCGTCAATTCCACCGAGGATGTCGAGCGCTTCCTGCGCAGCCTGGAAGAGTACCCGGATAAGGTGCGCACGGCGATTAAATACAGCCTGCAGGGGACCCTCGGCATTGCGGCGCACGCCCGGCTCCAGCGTGGGCTGGATGAGCTGGAGGCGGTCTTTGCCTCGCTGCGCCCGCGCGAGCGGACCATGGACCTGTTCCTGGAGCCCAGCGAAGACGAACTAGCCAATCTGGATATTTCCGGCTATGCTGCCGACGCCCTGCAGGAGCTGCTGGATAACCGCGATGATCCGGTGGCCCGCGATGCTGCCAACCTGCTATTTCGCCTGGAGGGATAAACCACATGCGCATCCACAGCTTAGAGATTAAAAACGTCCGCGGCATCGAGCATCTGGTGTTGGATGACCTTCCAGAAACCGGGGTGGTGGTCATTCACGGCGAGAACGAGGCCGGTAAATCTACCATCGTGGAGGCCCTCGATGTGGTGTTAACGGAAAAGCACACGGCGCGCCCCAGCGGCATCCGGGACCTGCAGCCGGTGGGCAAGGATGTATCTCCGGAGGTCATTGCGGATATTTCCGTGGGGGAGTACCGCTTTCGCATTGCCAAGCGCTGGCTGCAGAAGAAGTACTGTGAACTGGCCATATCGTCCCCGCGCCACGCACAATATACAGGCCGCCAGGCCGATGACGAGCTGGAACAGATTTTAAGCGAGAACATGGATCGCCAGCTTCTCGATGTCCTCTTTATGCGCCAGGATGACTCCAATGACGCCATCTCCGCGGTGGGCATCCCGTCGCTGACGCAGGCCCTCGAGCAGGAGTCCGGCCTGGCGGAGGACGAGGTATCCGGCGATGATTCTCAGCTTTTGGGCAAGGTGGATAAGGAATATAAGCGCTACTACACCGAAAAGACGGGCAAGGCGGCCGGCGAATACAAGAAGGCCCAGGACAATGCGGAGCGTGCCGAGCAGGAGTTGGAAGAAGCAACCGCTGCGGTGCGCGGGCTCGACTCCGTTGTGGAACGCTACGAGCACTTGGAACGCCAGCAAGAAGAGGCCGAGGCGCAGCTTCCCGCGGCCCGTACGGATCTCGCTGAGAAACAGGCCGCCGCAGACGAGGCAGTAAAGGCCCAGCACCAAGTGGATGCGCACAAGGCCGAGCTCACCCGCGCCAAGGAGGATTTCCAACGCTCGAAGGATGCGCAGTCTAAGCGCCAGGAGATGGTCGAGGCGCTCGAGGCCGCTGGCACCGCAAAGTCGAGCGCCGCGGATAAGCTTGCGACCGCCCGCGAGAAGGCCGCGGAGGAAAACGAGAATAAAGAGGCGGTGGAAAAGAAGCTGGCTACCGCCAAAGAGGACTACGCCACCGCGCGCGCAACGCTCAAGCAGGCGCGGCTGCATCAGGACAAGGAGACCTTTAAGCGCCTGGATAAGCGCCTGCTCAAGGTGGAGGAATTGGCTCGTGGCGTGGAGAAGGCTCAGGCGGAGATAGCCCAGCGCGGGCGCGAGATGACCGCCGCGGATGTCGAGGAACTCCGCAAGCTTGACGCCGATCTCGCCTTGGCCAAGCGCCTGCACGATGCCACCGCCGCGAAGGTGGAGTTTTCCGGGCCCGAGGGCGCGGAGATTGGGGTGGATGGGAAGCTGGTGGACATCGGCAAGCAGCCCGCAATTGAGCTTGTCGATGGCCGCGAGATCACCATCGGCGATATCACCGCCCGCTTTGTGGCCGGTGCGTACTCTTCCGATAAAACCCAACGCGAGGTAGATCAGGCCGAGGCGCGCCTGCAGGAGCTTTTCGATGCCACCGGCGTCGAGTCCATCGCCGCCGCCGAGGCCCTGCTTAAGACGCACTCCGAGCAGAATGCTGGATTGGATGCCGCTACGCGCAAGCTCGAGGGCGAGCTAGGGCCGGATGATTTGGGCGAACTGCGCGCCCAGCACGCGGCGCTGAAGGACAAGGTCGCCGGGCTCGATGATGCCCCGGCCATGGATCTATCTGGTGCAGAAGAAGCTGAGGAAGAGGCGCGCGAGCTTGTCGATGCCCTCGACCGCGAGCTTATTCCCTTCCGCGATAGCCGCATCGCCCACGACGTGGTGCGCCTCGAAGCCGAGCTCGAGGCCGCCACCGAGAAGGCCGAGCGTGCCGAGCGCGAGTTGGCTGAAGCGCGGGAGAAAACCTCCGATGCCGGCTTGGAAGAAGAGACAGAGCGGTTGGGTGCTTTGGTAGGCAAGCTGCAGGAGCAGCTTTCTGAGATGGAGGCCGTGGACCTGGCCACCGCCCAGAGCCTGGTGGAGGGCGCGCAATCGCACCTGGATTACCTGCAGAATCAGGTGCAAGATGCGAAGGTGGAGCTCGGCAAGTTGTCTAGCGAGATTAATTATCACTCCGGCGCGGCAGAGCGCGAGCAGCAGGCGCAAGCCGAAGCAGAGATGGCCCAAGCGGTGCTAGAAAGCGTGGAAAAGCGCGCGCTTGCGGCACGCTACCTGCGCGAGCTGCTGTTCAAGCACCGCGATGCCGCGCGCCAGCGCTATGCCGAGCCCTTCGTGGCGGCGCTCGCCCAACTGGCCCGCACCATTTATGGCGGGGATATCAGCTTTGAATTGGCAGACGATCTCTCTGTTACCGCGCGCACCCGCGATAATGAAACTGTAGCTATGACCAGCCTGTCTGGCGGCGCGCGCGAGCAGCTGGCCATCCTTACCCGCTTTGCTATCGCGCGCTTGGTGGCGGGGGAGGAAACCGTGCCGGTCATCGTCGATGACGCGCTGGGCTCTACCGACGCCCACCGCCTGCAACTGATGTCCACTTTGTTCTCACAGGTGGGCCGCGAGAACCAGGTTTTGGTCTTTACCTGCATGCCGCAGCGCTATTCCCGGGTGCCTGGGCGCAGCGAGCGCGACATCGCCACGCTGAAGGAGGTAATCTAGTCCTTATGTCTGAACAAACCCGCTGGTTAAACGATGATGAACAGGAGCTATGGCGCCTATTATTGGCCGCGACCCGCAAGATAGATAGGGGCATGGACGAGACGCTCAAGGCGGGCGGGGAAATCTCCGTCTCCGAATTCGCGGTCCTGGTATCCCTCTCGGAAGCCCCAGATCAGCACCTGCGTTTGCGCGACCTGTGCACGGAGCTCGCCTGGGATCGCTCGCGCGCCTCCCACCAGGTCACTCGCATGGAAAAGCGTGGGCTCTTGGTTAAAGAAAAGACCACCGATGATGGCCGCGGGGTCAACGTGCACATTACGGAGGCCGGGCTCCACCACCTCGAGCGCGCGGCCCCCGAGCACGTGGAATCCGTCCGCCGCTTGGTCTTCGACCACCTCCACGAGGAGGACGTTCCCGCACTCAAGCGCTTTTTCCATGGGGTATTGCAGGTCAATAATATCCCCGGCTATTCGGGATTCGTCCCGGATTCTTTATTGAATGGAGGAAAATAACACCGCCATGATGGGACAAGAACTTTTCGAGCACCCGAAAAAGCAGCATAAAACATATGGCTTAACGGCTTTGGGCGAGCTGGGCCAGCGCATTGGTGATCCGGAAGCTTTTGCTGAGGACCGTGCCGATGCCGATCAGATTGCCGCGATGGAGGAAGCCTTGGAAGCCTACCCCGAGTCCGCGTTGACCTTTGATGAGGATGCCGATGCCTGGATCGTGGGCGCGGAAGAGGATATCGAGAAAATGTTCACAGACCGCGAGGCATTCCTCGAGGCTTTATTAAATGATGAAGATCCGGGGATCTAATGTCACCACGGAGACCATAAACTGTTAAGATACTTTTAGTTAATCTTCGGTGAAGCGAGAGGTTTTATCATTATGAACGAGCGCGAGGCTCAAGAACAACGCGAGGCGGCGGCCCGCCAGCAATCCGAGGGCTGGGTTTCCGTTTTTGTCCAGTGGATTCCCTGCATGCTGCTGTCCGTAGTGCTGCTCGGCGCCATGTTCTTTGGCATGTACTACATCGAGCACGGCACCTTGGATATCACCCAGCCGATCACCAACGAATTCATCGTTGAGTAATTCTGCGCAATAGAAAAATCCGGCCTCCCTTTGAAAGTGGGAGGCCGGATTTATTTTTATTTCTTGAGCACCTGGCGCCAAGTCATCTTCTTGCCGTTATTCAAGATGGCGCGGCGGTAGATGCGCGCGACAACGATGAGAATGAGCGCGGTAACTACAGCGAGGACCGCATAGCTTCCCGCCAAGCCCAGCCAGCTCATATTGCCGCCAGCAACTTGGAGGGGAGCGACCAACATAGAGACCGGCGGCACCCAGCCCATGACCTGCATCCAAGTGGCATCCAAGTTGGTCCAGCCAAACATGGGGACATACATGGTGGCAAAGACGATGAGCAGGATGGGCATCTGCGTCGATTGCAGATCCTCGGTGCGCTGCACCATGGAGCCGGCTGCGGCATAGAGGCTGCCGAAGAATAAGAGACCGAGGATTTCCCCGACGAGCAGGGCAGCGATTAGACCATAGTCGAGCTGGATTTCGCTTGCTGCTCCAGTAAATGCCAGGGAAGCCACGCCGCCGGCCAAGATGAGGAAGGTGCCGAGCAGCCCGATAATGGTATTGCCAATGACCTTGCCTGCCAAGAAATCCACCGGGCGCACCGTGGAAAGGATGATTTCGACCACGCGCGAAGACTTCTCTTCTGTAACGCGGCCACCGATGAGCCCTGCGAAGGTCATGATGGAAAAGACCACCACGATGGCGGCGATAAGGACGATGGCAACATTGCCCATCTGTTCTTCGGAGGCCTCATCTGTTTCCAGATCTACCGCGGTCACCTTGGTCGATGGGGTGGCGGCGGCCAGGTCTTGGGCATCAATATTCAGCGTATCTAGTGCCTCTGCCTGCGCCTGCGCCGCAACCACTTGATTGACCGTGGTGGAGATCGCGGTGGAGGCAGTGCCGTTGGCTAAAAGCTCCCACCCCTCGTCGTCGGCGGGCACGAGGGCGGCGTCGACGTCGCCGTCATCGATAAGCTGCACCGCGCTATCCCGGTCATCTGCGGCCTGCGTCTCCAGCCCGGAATCAGCGAATGCGTCTGCCTCCATGCCCACCACGGCGACGGAATCTGGCTCATCGTCACCACCGGAGAGCAAGTCAATGATAATGGGGGTGGCGATGGCACCAATGATGAGCAGCAGCATCATGATGACAACGGATTTGGTCTTGAGGGCAACCGCCATTTCGCGCTTGGCGACGGTCCCTATGGTCTTCATTGCCGAATACTGCATGGGCTAGGCCTCCTCGGTGGTGGTGCTGGTGACGACGTCTTGGAAAAGCTCGGTAAGGTCAGGGACCTTGAGGCCGAAGGAGTGGACGGGGCCAGCGGCCATGGCAGCGCGCAAGATGGCTTGGTCATCGGTGCCATCATCGGCCTCGAGCACCACGCCCTGGTCAGTTGCCTCAACCAAGTGAGTGCCCTCCGGGTACCACCCGCGTGCAGGGGTTTCCACCGCATAGCGCGAAGCTCCCTGGGTACGCAGCTCATCTACCGTGCCCTCTGCTACCATGCGGCCTTGCGTGACGATGCCCACGTGGTCGCACAAGCGCTGCACCAAGTCCAGTTGGTGGGAAGAAAAGATAACCGGCACCCCGCGGGCGGCGCGCTCGCGCAGCATGTCAGACATGACATTGACCGCAACGGGGTCCAAGCCGGAAAAGGGCTCATCCAGAATCAACATATCGGGGTCATGGATGAGGGAGGCGGCTAGCTGCACTCGCTGCTGGTTGCCCAAGGACAAGTCATCGAGCTTGTCGTCCTGGCGCTCTCCCAGCCCTAGCTGTTCCAGCAGCTCCGAGCCGGATTTCTGGGCGGCCTGCTTGTTCATGCCGTGCAGGGTGCCCAGGAACGTCAGCTGGCTAAGCAGCGGTTCCTTGCCGTAGAGCCCGCGCTCTTCTGGCATATAGCCAATGCGGCGGCGGTTATCGTCATTAATGGGGGAGCCATCGAAATAAACTTCGCCGGAGTCTTTCGCGAGCACGCCCAGTGCGATGCGCATGGTGGTGGACTTGCCCGCCCCATTGGAACCGACGAAGCCGAAGATTTCGCCCTCCTGCACGCTAAAGGTCATATCCCGCAGCGCGCGGACGCTGCCGAAAGATTTATTGAGATGGTCGATTTCTAAGGTGGGCAAGGGGTATCCTCCATGGCGCGCCTATACTGCATAACTTTCGTGGTTCTAGATACCTTAGTATTTCATAAACCTAACAGTTTGGCTATGGAATCCATTGAAAGCCAGGTTGCATGGGTCAAGCCCCCACCGAGTAGGTAGGAATAGAAAGTGCTCTCCACGTGCTGTAGCGTTTAAAACAAGCAGGAAGGAGGTGCACAATGAAGCAATACACTGCTCATCAAATCGCAGAATGGCTCGTAGCTTGGGCTGAAGAAACCGAAGAAGCCGAGCTCACACCGCTGAAAATTCAAAAGCTTCTTTACTACGCAAAGGGCCTTTACATGCGAGCCTCCGGAGGGGTGCCGCTCTTCAATGAACGGATGGAAGCATGGGCCCACGGACCTGTCGTTGTAGACATCTACCGCGAACTTAAAGAGTACGGTAAGAGCCCGATCGACCCCGATACTTTTATTTCTGATGACTTCAATTGGGATGATTATCGGCCTGTAGAAGATACCCTGATTGACTATGGAATAAGTATGGCCCCTATTCGGCGTGGGCTTTACGTAATAAAACCCACACGGAGTCACCTTGGAAGAAAAACTTCGTTGAAGAAAAACGGGGGCTTGAGATTTCTGATGCCGACCTCAAAGAATACTTCAACTAGGTATGGCAAAGAAGAGTAAGAGACGTGGCACGCGCCCGGTTTCGAAGAATCACAGTGGTGCAGATACAGGCGTCTTGAGCGCCATACGAGCGGCATCGAACGAATACCCGCTCCTGTCCACTAGGTTTCTGCAGAGCGGATGGGGATTCGGGCAAATGACCGATAGGATGCGCCGCGAGTTCCTCGACAAATGGCACAAACGCTCACTAATTTCTTGGAGAGATCTCGTTAATCACCACAGGCACGGGCTCGGCTCGGAATTTATCCCAAAAACGAAATCAAAGCTCAAATCCCTAGGCAGTTCCAAGAGCTAACCAAATTCCGCGTGTTCCGGCACCAAGAGAACCTTCCATTCGTTGGCTGGAAAGACGGTGGAATTTTCTACGTTCTATGGATAGAGACTAAGTATGGGGATCTTTACTCACATTAAAGCGGGGCCCGCGACACCTGCCACGCGCTGGCCCTAGCCCCGTCTCACAATTTTCGCTCGGCGTTTGTGTCCGTGATTCGCAGGCTTATTTTTTCCATACTTTCTTGTAGGTGGCACAGCCAAGTACAACCACCGCCATACCGGTGAGAATGGTGCTGGAGGTAGTGAACCCGTTGATGACGTTGATGATCAAAGATATGGCTAGTAGGGCCAGGGCGATGAAGTAGAGAGTTCGTGTGGTCATGGGTTTATCCTTCCGTTTAGAATTGGAGGGGTAGCCCGGAGGTTCAGGATGGTAAGGGCTTCCTGAACCTCCGGTGGCTACTTAATCCGCAAACGGGGCGTATATTGAAACCCTCTCGCTGGAAAAAGCGAGAGGGCTAAAAATTTTGTGTCCCCGACAGGGATCGAACCTGCGACCTTCGGTACCGGAAACCGATGCTCTAATCCGCTGAGCTACGGAGACATCGCTGGGAAAATTCCCAACGATGTGATTCTAGCGCATCGGCCGCCGCGGAACTAAATCAGGCCCGGTGCGTCAGCGGTGGTTACCTCACCGGTGCGTAGATAGTGCACGCCAATCTCATCGACGGCCTTATTACCCAGCGCAAAGTGTCCGTGGCCGGGACCGTGGACGGTGATGACCCGCGATTGCATGGGCTGGGAGAGGGCCTCATGGTACTGGTACGGGGTCTGCGGATCGCCCGTGCCTTGGATTTGCAGGGGCTTGGTGGCAAGGTGCGAGCCATCGAGTGGTGCCCCGCCGGTAACGGGTCCGCGGCCGCCACACCCGGCGCCAGATCCATACATGGAATTAACCAAGGAGAAAATATCGCCGGTGACGAAGTTGGACCACAGGTAGGTGGGGAAGAGCCACGGGTTACCGGCGACGGTGTTCTCGTTGCAGACGATGAGGTTTTGCATATTCATCATCTGGATTGTTTGCTGTTGCACCGCGCGGGCAAGCTCCGGATCATCGACGACTTCGAGGGGCTTGCTGCCGTTTAAGTACTTGGCAAACTCATCCCAGTGCGCGGGCATGGGAACTACCTCGCGGGTCTTGCCTAAGGTGATTGAGGCCCTCTGATCTGCTTGTGGGTTAAGAGCCTTGTTGGCGAGGAATTCCGCCTGTACGCGCAGCTCACCCGTGGCGGTCATGATGTCCGCGCCCGGTTGGCCGGCGAACTCGAGCCCTGGGGGAAGGTCACCGATTTTCGCATCCGGTGGCAATACGGTGGGGCGGGCACCGGCTTCCATGGCGACTTTCTGCGACCACTTTTCATAGACCTGGAGTGGGGTAGTGCCCAAATGATAGGTGGCGTCATTATCCGCGATGAACTGGAACAGATCGTGCAGCGCATTCTCATATCCCTGTTGCTGTGAGGCGAAGATGCCGTTCCATGCCAGCTGCGGGCTCATGCCGGAATCAAGCAGCACCTTGCCGGTGTGCTGCGGATACTTGGTGGCATAAGCCGAGCCAAGGTAAGTGCCGTAGGAAACGCCGGCGATGTCAATGACGTCCTCACCCAGCGCTTGGCGCACCATTTCCCAGTCTTGGGCGGTATTGGCGGTGGTCAAAGAGTTGGTATAGCCAGGGGTATTCTGCTCGCAGGCATCGCGGGTGGCCTTGCCGATCTGCGTAGTGGCCTCGATGGGATTGAAGTTCGGGGTGGTAGCGCAGTCCACCGGGGTGGAACCAGGCAGGCCGCGCGGCTGGACGCCGATCAGATCCCACTCGTTGCGAATTTCCTCGGGCCATTCGACGGCATCGTTTCCAGCCCAAGAATAAGCGTCACCGCCTGGGCCGCCTGGGTTGGTAAACAGCGCGCCGCGCCGCGCATCTGGTTGTGCCGCGGGCACGCGAACGAAACCGACGCTAATGGTGCCGGCCGCGGGATTATCGTAGTAGGTAGGCACCTCTATCCGGCCGCACTCGGCGCCATTGAGGTTGACCTGTTCGGGGCAATCCTCCCAAGTGATGTCCGGCTCCGCCGCCGCGGCGGTGGGGGCTGCCACGCCCAGTGCGAGGGCGCTGGCGCACACTACGGTTGAAATTTTTCTAGAAAAAGAAAGCATAAGCTAAAGCTCCGACTTCTATAGCGTTCGTCAGAGTCAGCTTATGCTTTTTTCAGGTTCGTGGCAGTGATTTCCACGCGGCGGGTGCCCTAACTCGGCACCCTAACCACGCTACTTCACAATAATCACAATGAGATCGCGCGGGCCGTGCACGCCCTCGACGCGCGAAAGCTCGATATCGGAGGTCGCGGAAGGACCAGAAATCCACGTTGCGGGCTTGTCGGGGTCCATCCGGGAGATGACCTCGGGGATGCCGTAGACGATTTCGTCGCGGCGGACGATGCAGATGTGGCGGTCCGGTACTAGCGTCAGTGCGCGGCGGCCGCAGCGGGAATCGGACTGCAATACGATGGTGCCGGTCTGTGCGGAAGACACGAGGGACTCGGTGACGACGGCGTCGGCATCGTCAAGCTCGCGCGGGTCCGCGTCCTCGTCGTCCGGACGCGCCTGAAGGCCGTCAAAAAGATCGGCATTCATACCCGGGGCGTAGCGGATGTCGGTGCATTTGCGGTCGGCGACGATGGTATCCAGCGTCTTTTTAAGATCGCTTTCCTCCGTGACGTGTACTTCCGCCTTGTAATCCTCAAGGCGATCGACCAGCATCTCGCGCAGCTCGTCATCGTTTAGCGTGCCTTTGCGCTGATATTCGCGCGGCACATCGACGTGATCTGCAAGCCCAGCCTGCTTCTGTGCCGAGCGAATGCGGTTTAGGATGTCTTGCTTTGCGCTCACTTGGTGGCCTCCTTACGGGCATTAGCCAGCAGCTCTTTGCCTTCTTCGGAGTCGAACCATTGGCGGAAGGATTTCTTCGGTGGAATCGCGGTATCGCGGCCATCGGACCAACCGGACATAAACAGCGGCAGCGATTCGATGGTGCCGTTGAATCCACCCATCACGCGGCCAAGTGCGACGAGGTGGGTGACCTTATCCCACATTTTGGGGTTATCCCAGAGCAGCTGCACCGTCTTGAAGAGCTTCGGCTCGATCGGAGAGGCAGCGTGGGTGACCTTTTGATGGCGGTTTTCCACGATGACATCAGAAAGCGGAATCTTCACCGGGCACACGTCATCGCAGCGCCCGCACAGCGAGCAGGCATACGGCAGGCTTGCCGATGGATCGTTGTGGTCTTTCATGCCGGTAAGCTGCGGCGTCAGCGAGATACCGATGGGGCCCGGGTACACGGAGCCGTAGGCGTGTCCGCCGGCGCGCTCGTACACGGGGCAGACGTTCAGGCAGGCCGAGCAACGGATGCACTTCAGCGCCTGGTGGCCAATAGGCGAGGACAGCGCAGCGGTGCGTCCATTATCCAGCAGAACGATGTGGAAGTTCTGCGGGCCATCGCCCTCCGTCACACCGGACCACATGGAGGTATAGGGGTTCATGCGCTCCGCGGTGGAGGAACGGGGAAGCAGCTGCAGGAAGACTTCCAGGTCCTGGAAGGTAGGCACGAGCTTTTCGATGCCCATGACGGTAATCAGCGTTTCCGGCAGCGTCAGGCACATGCGGCCATTGCCCTCAGATTCCACGACGTTTACGGTACCGGTCTCGGCCACGCCGAAGTTGGCGCCGGAAATGGCGACCTTGGCCTTCATGAACTGCTGGCGCAGGAACTTACGGGATGCCTCGGCCAATTCGGCGGGCTCAGCCTTTAGCGAGTCATCCGTATTGGGCATCTTATTGACAAAGATATCGCGTATCTCCGCGCGGTTGCGGTGGATTGCGGGCACCAAAATGTGCGATGGTTTATCGTCACCAAGCTGGACGATGAGCTCTGCCAAGTCGGTTTCCTGGGCGTGAATTCCGGCTTCTTCGAGGTGCTCGTTTAAGCCGATTTCCTGGGTAGCCATGGATTTCACCTTGACCACATCGGTCTCGCCCGTTTCACGGATGAGCCCTTCAATGATCTTGTTGGCTTCCTTGGCGTCGCGTGCCCAGTGGACGATGCCGCCGCGGTCAGACACGGCCTTTTCAAACTGCTCGAGCAGTTCCGGCATGCGGGCAGCGACGTCCTCTTTGAGGGCAGAACCGGCGTTGCGGAGCTGCTGCCAGTCATCTACTTCCTGCACGGTGTTGGCGCGCTTTTGGCGGATGGTGGTGGTCGCGTGCTGCAGGTTGTGGCGCTGGGTAGCATTATTCAGCCCAACGTGCGCGAGCGGGACGAAGGCCTTGCTACCGCGCAGGTTGCCGTAGCCTTCAGGGGCGCGTGGTGGGGTGGTATCGAGGAAAGAGGTCATTAGAGCATCGTCTCCTTGGAGTAAGCGGCGGAGTCAGGCTGCCACGGGTGTTCCTTCGTGGAGGCCAAAATCTCTGCCATGTGCAGGGCGCGAATGCCGGAGCGCTGGCGGTGCAGGGCGCCGCCGATATTCATCAGGCAGGAGGAGTCACCGGCGGTCACGTACTCGGCCTTGGTGTCTTTAATGTGGCGAGTCTTATCGGAGACCATGGCCTGGGAGACCTCCGGATTCTTCAGTGCGAAGGTGCCGCCGAAGCCGCAGCATTCCTCGCTATTGGCCAGCGGTGCCAAGTCGATGCCCTCGACTTCTTGCAAAAGCTTGTAGGGGCGGTCTTCTAGCTTAAGGAAGCGCAGGCCGTGGCAAGCGGAGTGGTAGGTCACGCGGTGCGGGAAGAAAGCGCCGACGTTGGTCACGCCCTCAATATCGACCAAAAATTCCGTGAGGTCGTAGGTCTTTCCCGCGGTCTTCTGCGCGCCATCCACATCGGCCGAAGTACCGTAGCGGTCGGCGATGCTCTCGTGGCGGTCGCGAACTGCTGCCACGCAGGAACCGGAGGCGGCCACGACGTAGTCAATGGAAGGATCTGCGAAGGCATCCGCATAAGAGCGGATCATCCCCAGAGTTTCCTTCTGGTAGCCGGTGTTGATGTGCATCTGGCCGCAGCAGGTTTGCTCTTCCGGAAGGACCACTTCGTGACCTAACCGGGAAAGGACCAATGCCGTCGCCTTTTGGACGTCCGGGAACAGGGTGTCACCAATGCAAGTAGAAAAAAGCGCAATGCGCATACGGTGCTCCTTATTAGTTTTTTAAGTCATGGAGGTGTAATTAACCCTACACATTCACCAGGTGAATCGTAGGGTGTATCACCTTGTTATCAGCATATATTTTGTAATATATATCGCAATATAGGTTTGCCTAAGAGGTCTATCAAACGGCCAATTTCGGCCCCCGGAAAAGTTAGCCAGTGCTTCTTTTCGCACGTGTCGGGGCAGTGGACTAGACTCTTGCCACATGACTCCAGCTGATTTGGCCACCTTAGTTAAAGAATCCGCCACCGAGGTCATGGCAGAACATGACCTAGACGTGTCCGTATTGCCGGACTCAGTCACGGTAGAGCGCCCCCGCAACCCAGAACACGGTGACTACGCCACCAACCTTGCTTTGCAGGTGGCCAAGAAAGCCGGCGCTAACCCGCGCGAATTTGGCGGCTGGCTAGCGGAAAAATTGGCCGAGCACGATGCGATTGCGGAGGCCGATATTGCCGGCCCTGGCTTTATTAATATCCGACTGGCCGCCGCTGCCCAGGGCGAGATCGTCGCTCAGATTCTGCAGGCGGGCGCGGACTACGGTTCCAATGGTTCCTTTGCGGGCAAGAAGATTAATTTGGAATTCGTATCCGCCAATCCCACCGGCCCGGTTCACCTGGGCAGTACGCGGTGGGCCGCCGTCGGCGATTCGCTGGGCAGGGTGCTCACTGCCTCCGGTGCCGAGGTCACCCGCGAGTACTACTTCAACGATCACGGCGGCCAGATTGACCGCTTCTCGCGCTCCCTTGTTGCCGCAGCGAAGGGCGAGCCCACGCCGGAGGACGGCTACGGCGGAGATTATATCCACGACATCGCAAGCGCGGTGGTGGAAAAGAATCCAAGCGCGCTCGGGGGCGATGCCGCGCAGGTGCAAGAAGCCTTCCGCGCCGATGGCGTGGAGATGATGTTTGCGCAGATTAAGCAATCCCTGCACGAATTTGGAGTGGACTTTGATGTCTACTTCCACGAAAACTCGCTCTTTGAATCTGGCGCAGTAGATAAGGCGCTTGAGACCCTGAAGTCTGAAGGCCACCTTTATGAGGCGGACAACGCGTGGTGGCTAAAGTCCACCGATTATGGTGATTCTAAGGATCGCGTCGTGGTGAAATCAGACGGCAATGCGGCCTATATCGCCGGCGATATCGCCTATGTGGCCGATAAATTCGACCGCGGTCACGATCTCAATATCTACATGTTGGGCGCTGACCACCACGGTTATGTCCCGCGCTTGAAGGCGGCAGCAGCCGCCCTGGGCTATGACGCCGATGGCGTCGAGGTGCTCATTGGCCAGATGGTCAACCTGCTGCGCGATGGCAAGCCGGTGCGCATGTCTAAGCGCGCGGGCACCGTGATCACCATTGAGGATTTGGTCGCCGCCATCGGTGTCGATGCATCGCGGTATTCGCTGGTGCGCTCGTCCGTGGATCAGTCCATCGATATCGACTTGGGCCTGTGGGAGTCGCAGTCCTCGGATAATCCTGTCTACTACGTGCAATACGGCCATGCGCGGCTGTGCTCGATCGGGCGCAAGGCCGCCGAGCTAGGAGTGAGCTCCGAGGGTGCGGACCTCTCCCTGCTGGAGCATGAGCGCGAAGGCGACCTCATCCGCACCCTGGGTGAGTTCCCTGCCGTAGTGGCAGATGCCGCGGAACTGCGCGAGCCGCACCGAGTGGCGCGCTATGCCGAAGAGTTGGCTGGCGTATTCCACCGTTTCTACGACACCTGCCAGGTTCTGCCCAAGGCAGGGGAGGAAGAGCAGCCCATTCACAGCGCACGCCTCGCATTGGCGGAAGCCTCCCGCGTCGTCCTGTCCAATGCATTGACCATGGTTGGCGTGAGCTCACCGGAGAAGATGTAAATGACTGATTTCAATGAGCTTCCCGCCCACGTGTGGCCGCGGAATGCGAGCCGCCAGGAAGATGGCGTCGTCACCGTGGCGGAAGTGCCCTTGCCGGATTTGGCAGAGGAGTTCCAGACTCCGCTGTACGTCTTCGATGAGGACGACTTCCGCTCGCGCTGCCAAGACATGGCCCGCGCCTTCGGTGGACCCGATCACGTGCACTATGCCTCTAAGGCATTCATTTCCAAAAAGGTCGTGCAGTGGGTCAACGAAGAGGGCCTGTGTCTCGATGCCGCCGCGCTCAATGAGCTAAAGATTGCCCTCGCCGCAGAGTTCCCAGCCGCGCGCATTACTGCGCACGGCAATAATAAGGACGAGGAATACCTGCGCCTGTGCGTGGATGCAGGCGTGGGCCACGTGGTCATTGATAATGAGCAGGAGCTCGAAGAGCTCAACCGCATCGCCGGCGAGGCTGGCGTGGTGCAGCCGGTAATGATTCGCGTTAAGCCGGGTGTGGATGCGCATACGCACGAGTTCGTTGCTACCTCGCACGAGGACCAGAAATTCGGTATTTCCCTGGCTACCGGTGCGGCTTTTGCCGCCGCGAAGCGCTGCCTTGAGGTGGAAAACCTCCACTTGAGTGGCTTGCACTGCCACGTGGGTTCTCAGGTTTTCAATGCCGAGGGTTTTAAACTCGCCGCCGAGCGCGTGCTGGAGCTCTACCGCCAAATCCACACCGAGCTGGGCGTTGACCTAGCCGAGCTGGACTTGGGCGGCGGTTTTGGTATTCCGTATATGCCCTATGAGGAAGCGCTGGATATTGACCGCGTGGCAAAGGACATGCTGCGCGCCGTGGACCAGACCGCGGAAGATCTCGATATTAAGGCGCCGTTCCTCCTCGTGGAGCCGGGGCGTTCCTTGGTAGCGGGTTCTGCCGTGACCGTCTACCGCGTGGGCACGGTCAAGGACGTGGAAACCGGCAAGGCCGATTTGCCGGTGCGCCGGTATATCTCCATTGATGGGGGAATGTCCGATAATATTCGTCCCGCGCTCTATGGTTCCGAATACGATGTGCGACTGGTGAACCGCTTTAGCGATGGCGAGATGGTGCCCTCGCGCATCGTGGGCTTCCACTGCGAATCCGGCGATATCCTGCTGGAGGAAGGCGAATTGCCCAATGATATCCAGCCGGGAGATTTGCTCGCTTTCGCGGCTACCGGCGGGTATCAGTACATGATGTCATCCCGGTATAACGGCGCGGTGCGCCCGGCTGTGGTGGCAACGCGCGTGGGAAATACCAAGCCCATGTTGCGGCGCGAAACCATTGAGGATCTTTTGTCCTTGGAAGTGGATTAAGCCCAGTACTACCCCCGTAACGCAGGGACCGCATTCGGCCCGTGCGGCGGGGGTTTTCTGTAGCTGAACGAATATTATCCCCCGCATGTCGCAATATAGACAGCTCGTTCTGTATAGTGACCTGTAGCCGCATACAGCGGGAGACATTTTCCACCACTTAATCGACATGGAGACGGACTATGGATGCTTCAAACAGTCAGCTACAGCTACATTCGCGTACCGGCAAGGGCGAAGGCGAAACCGTTGGCATTGCGCTGCTTGGATTCGGCACCGTGGGCGCGGAAGTTTTCCGCCTCTTAGATGAAAATGCGGATGCCTTTGCTCATCGCATCGGTGGGCCAGCAGAGATCCGTGGCATCGCCATCCAGAATAAGAATAAGCTGCGCCCGGGCGTGCCCAGCGAATTGTTGACCGATGATGCTAAGGCCCTGATCTCCCGCGATGATATTGACTTGGTGGTGGAGGTCATCGGCGGGATCGATTTCCCGCGCGAGCTGGTTTTGACCGCGCTTAATTCCGGCAAGTCCGTGGTGACGGCGAATAAGGCGCTGGTTGCCGCGCACGCTGATGAATTGGCCGAGGCTGCGGAACGCTCCGGGGTTGACCTCTACTTTGAAGCGGCCGTGGCTGCCGCCATTCCGGTTGTGGGCATGCTGCGCCGCTCTTTGGCTGGCGACCAGATCGAGCGCATCTCCGGCATCGTCAATGGCACGACCAACTACATCCTGGACGCCATGGAATCCACCGGTGCTTCCTATGATGAGGCCTTAGCGGAAGCCACCCGCTTGGGCTACGCCGAGGCGGATCCCACCGCGGACGTAGAGGGCCACGATGCCGCATCGAAGGCCGCCATCATGGCCTCCATCGGCTTCCACACCCGCGTGAAGTTCGAGGACGTGCACTGCGAGGGCATTACCGATATCACCGCAGACGATATCGCCGCGGCAAACGATGCCGGCTATTCCATCAAGCTGCTGGCCATTTGTGAGCGCCTGCGCCGCGAGGACGGATCCGAAGTGGTCAACGCGCGTGTGCACCCGACCTTGGTGGCCAAGGAGCACCCGCTGGCTACCGTCAGCGAGTCCTATAACGCCATTTTCGTCGAGGCAGAGGCAGCCGGCTCGCTCATGTTTTACGGCAATGGTGCCGGCGGCAACCCTACCGCTTCGGCAGTGCTTGGCGATGTCGTCGGTGCCGCCCGCAATATCGTCCACGGCGGCCGCGCGCCTGGCGAGAATACCTACGCCAACCTGCCGATTGCGGACTTCGGCGAGGTCGATACCCGCTTCCACATTGATATGGAGGTCCAAGACCGCGCCGGCGTTTTGGAAGCCATTTCCGCGCTTTTCGCACAGCATGGGGTATCCCTGCGCACCGTGCGCCAAGAAGACGGCGAGGACACCGCGCGCCTTATCGTGGTTACCCACGCAGCCAAGGAAGCAACTCTGGAAAACATCGTCTCCGCCTTGGGCGAGCTCGATGAGGTCAAAACCGTTCACTCGGTCATCCGCCTGGGCAGCTAAAACGGTTCGATATATTAGTCACCATGAGCATCGAAGTTGAAGTCGGCACCAAAGCGATAGTCACCGTCCCCGCCTCCACGGCGAATTTGGGGCCGGGATATGACACCCTGGGCATGTCACTGAGCATGTACGACACCGCCGAGGTGGAGGTCATTCCCTCCGGCCTCGAGGTGGAGATTTTTGGCGAGGGGGCAGATGACCTTCCGCGCGATGGATCGCACCTGATGGTCAAGGCCATCCGGTCCGCACTATCTGCTGCCGAAGCTACGGTGCCAGGGCTGCGCGTGGTCTCGCATAATACGATTCCCCAATCGCGCGGTCTGGGTTCTTCGGCGTCTACAGCGGTCGCCGGCGTTGCCGCGGGCAATGCCTTGGCGGGCAGCCCGCTGACCCAAGATCAGCTCGTGCAATTGTCCTCGGCGTTTGAGGGCCACCCGGATAATGCCGCGGCCTCGGTACTGGGCAGCGCCGTGGTCTCGTGGACGACGGTGCCCGTCGATGGCCGCTCCTTGCCGGAATACAAGGCCGCTACCATCAACGTGCATCCCGATATCCGGGCGACCGCGCTGGTGCCGGATTCCCATGCCTCCACCCAGGCGGTGCGCCGCGTCCTGCCCTCGCACGTGACGCATTCCGATGCCGCCTTTAACGTCTCCCGCACCGCAGTCCAGGTAGCCGCATTGCAGAACTACCCAGAGCTTTTGTGGGAAGGCACCCGCGACCGCTTGCACCAGCCGTATCGCGCCGACGTGCTTCCCGTGACCGCGGAGTGGGTGAACCGCCTGCGCAACCGCGGGTACGCCGCCTATCTTTCCGGGGCGGGGCCGACGGTGATGGTGCTGCACACGGAGGACATCGACGAGAGCATTCTTGATGATGCCCGCGAGCAGGGCCTGCGCGTCTTCGATCTCAAGGTCGCGGGCCCGGTCCGCGTGGAAGTTACACAGGCTTAATCTCGATTTGGCACACTTCGGGGCGCTGCATCGGCGTTAAGGCGATGTCCGTGTCCGTACCGCTGGCTTCTTGCAAAAAGCCAGCGTGTATGGCACAGACAAAGGGGCTCGGGGTGGTTCCGGAGGAGACGAACGGGCAGGCATTCAACTCGATTTCGGAAGGATCCGCGCCCTGCGAGGGATCAAAACCCATATCGCGCAGGGTGGCAAAAAGGGTATCGAGCGCGCCGCTCTGGATATCCGCGCCCGTGGCGCGCGCCCACTGCCGCCCCAATTCCCGTGCCTGTGGGGAAGAGAAATCATCGAGCTCTTCCTTGCCCGCGAGCATGGAGGTCAGCACGCTAATGAGGCTGACGTATTCCTCTGCGATGGCACGGTTATCCGGCACGCGGGCCTGGTACACAAGGGAAGGGCGCCCGCGCCCAGAGCTGTGTTCTGGAACGGCGGTAATGGCGCCGACCTGAATGAGCTCATCGATGTGCCCGCGCGCGGTATTGACGTGCATGCCTAAATCTTTTGCTACCTCTGCAGCGCGCGCTCCCCGTGGATAATGCTGCAGCTGCGTGAGTACCTCGCGTTGCTTAGGCGATAGCTTGAGCGCTTCCGGGAAAAGATCGGAGCTGGGGCGGGGGAGCGAATTGGGCATGCGATTAACTTCGTATCTCTGAGTGCTGATGAGGGGCTTGATTAACAGAAATCTTATCTTTAGCCACGCTATAGGATACGGTATCGCCCGTATCAATACCTAAAGCCACCTGCCTGCTTACCGGCACGGTAATGGTGTGGCCGTCCATATTCAGGCTCAACCGGGCATCCGCCATGCTGGCTGCTTCCACCGCGATGACCTTGGTGGACCAGTGATTAACCCCGGTAGCCTCGTCGGACGTCAGGTGCACGTCGCTTGGCTTAAACGTGACCGCTGCCTTATCGCCGGCGCGGAGTTCGGCGGGCCCGCCGGTGACGGTAGTGTTTCCACAGGTAACGACGGTTTCGGCAGCGGTGGCCTCTGAAACGGTGCCTTCCACGCGGTTGAGCCCTGCAATATTAGCCACAAAGCCGGTGGGTGGGACATCGAGGAGGTCTGCGGCAGGTCCGTGGGCGGTGACGCGGCCGGAATTCATGACCACCATGTCATCGGCAAGCCCGGCAATATCCAACGCATTATGGGTCACCAGCAAGGTGGTGCGGTCATGGCGGGTAGCGCGCAGGAAGCGGCGCCACTTGCTGGCGGATTCCACGTCGATGGCCGCCAAGGGCTCATCCAAAATCAGGATGGTGGGCCGCGCGGCGAGCGCGCGGACGAGGGCCACTTGGGCGGCCTGGCCGCCGGAAAGGGCGGGCACGGGGACATCGTTAAGCTCACACAAGCCCGCCGCCTCCAGCAACTCCGTGGCGCGCTGCTTATCGCGGGTGACCATCGCAATGGCCTGGTTGGCGGTGGCCCGCGGCGGCAGGCCGGGGCGCTGGGTAAGCAGGACGATCTCATCTGGGTCGGCGGTAATCTCCGCGCCGGTCAGCCGCCCGGCGATGCGCCCCATGAGTGTGGTCTTGCCCGAGCCATTGGAACCGACGATGGCCGTGATCGCGCGCGGGGTAAATTCCGTGGTCTCTCCATCCGCCGTGACGTTTAGGGTGGGGGCCTTTTCTGGGGCCGTCAGGGCGCTGAGCTTCTCATAGTCCATGCTGTGTAGCTCGCGGGCCTGCGCTCGGTAGGAACGCTGGAGGAGAGAGGGAAGCCCGGCGAGGGCGAGGCAGAGGATAGCCATCGCAATGAGGATGGCGGAGAGCACATAGGCACCATCGGTATCGACCTCGCGCTCCAAGTAAATGCCGAGCGGCATCGTGCGGGTCACGCCCGGCTGGGAGCCCGCAAAGGTCAGCGTGGTACCGAACTCGCCAAGGGAGCGCGCAAACGCAAGGCCGGCGCCGGTGGCCAGGGCGGGGGCGATGGAGGGGATGGTGATTTTTCGCAGTACCTCCCAGCGGGAAAGTCCCACGCTGGCGGCAGAGGCCAAGATCTCTTGATCCAATTGGCGCAGGGCGGAATCGACCGCCACCACGACGAAGGGCAAGGCGACGAAGCACTGCGCGGCGATGACGCCGGGAAAAGCAAAAGCAAAATGGAAGTCTATGGCGTCAAGAAACGGGGCCAAGTAGCCCCTGCGGCCAATGGCTGCGGTAAGCGCGAGGCCGCCCACCACGGGCGGCATGGCCAGGGGCAAATAAATGAACAGGCGGATAACGCCGCTGCCTCGGCCGAGCTGTTGGACCCAAAAGGCAAGACCGGTCCCCAGCACCATCGCCAGCAGCATTGATTGGAATGCCGCGGTAAGGGACAGCTTGAGCATGTCCCAAATCTCCGGTTTGGCGAGGTATTCGCCGATGCGGTTCCACGGTACGCGCAGCCCCAGGGAGGCTACGGGAACGAGGATGACAACGACCGCGATGAGGCCGATAAGGCCGATAACGAGGGGAGATTTAAGGCGTATGGGCTGGGGAGGGGTCATTTATTAATCTGCTGGGTTAAAGCCGTACTCTTCCCAGGTCTTATCAAAGTCATCGGCCAACAGGTCGAGGACTTTTTGCGCCTCTTCTGGGTGCTCAGCCTCGGCGGAAACGGCGCCCAGGATCTGGTTGGCGAACTTATCAGCATCCGGAATCTCGATGACCTCTACGTCATCGCCAGCGGCTGCAGCGTCGGTGGAGTAGACCCAGCCGGCATTGGACTCACCGGAGACAACCTTGCCCAAAACGTCAGCGACCTGCTGCTCCTGGGAGGCAGGCTTTACGTCCAGGTTGTTTTCTTCGATGATCTGGGAAGAGATATCGCCACATGGAACCTGTGGGTCACAGATGACGAAGCGGTCTTCGTTCTGCAGATCCTCGATGGAGTGGATATTGCCCGGGTTGCCCTTCGGTACAACCATCACCATGACGTTGGTGGCAAGCACCTTCGGGTCCTTGACGGTTCCGTCATTGATTGCCTTGTCCATGGTCTTCTTGGACGCGGTGAGCAGCAGGTCTGCAGGAGCGCCCTCGCTCAGCTTATTGACCAAGTCGGAAGAGCCGCCATTTTGGAACTCGAGGTCAACCGGGGTGTCGAACTCGGAAGCGCGCTTTTCCAGCTCATCGTTGATGACGCGGGTGGACGATGCAGCCAGCAAGTTCAAGCTGGTCTGCTCTGCATCGGAGGTGGTGGAGGTATCGGGAGAGCAGGCGGAGAGCGCCAGGCCGGTCGCAGCCACGGCGGCTGCGGCAAATTTCTTATTCATAGTGAATGCTCCGTGTTATGTAGACAACTATGTACGAGAGATAGAGTTATCACCACTTAGCCTATCGATTAGCACGGGAATACACTACGAAATTCGCGTGAACTTGATGTGATAGTCGTTTTCTTCTTCCTTGAGGTAAGACAGCTCAAATTCCTCCGCGCGCTCTTCCACTTCCTTGAGTAGAGGGAGTGGGTTGTGCGGGGCAATGAGGATCATGGCTTGGCCCACGTTCAGCGTGCCCAAAGCGCCGTGGATGGCGCCGTGGCGCACGGCGTGGGGGATTTCCGTGGCGTTGAGGGTGGGAATGGAGTGTTGCTGGGAGGAATCGGTGATGGGAAGTTCCATGGGGAGAGTCATCCTTTCGGAGGTGGGGTGAGAGTTTTACCTTGCCACCAATATTAGTACGATTAAAGCCGTGATAAATAATAGGCTCGCGCACCGCTTCTTCTTCCTTGCTTGCGCCGGGCTGTCCTTGCTGCTTGGGCTCGCCGCCGGGGCATCCCTGCTCGGCGTGGGATTCTCACCGGCAGCTTCTCTGGCTGCGGATCATGGCCCCTTGATGGTCTTCGGCTTTGTCGGCGGCGCCATCGGGTTGGAGCGCGCCGTCGCCGTGCGCACGCGGTGGGCATGGATAGGCCCCATCTTCCACGTCGCCGGCTTCGTGGGCATCGTGGCGGGCCTGCCGCGGCAGGTTCCGGCTTTGTGTTTTGCCGCAGGCTTCATAGTGCTGGGGTTTATCTATGCCACCATCCACCGGCGCCAGCCCGCCTTGTCCATCATCGTGCAGGCCACCGGCGTCATCGGCGGGGTAGCGGCGGCCCTGCTGTGGGCCATGGAGCCGGCCTTTTCTACTGCGATGCCGCTGTGCGTGCTCTACGTGGTAGCGACGATCATCGGCGAGCGCATGGAGCTAGCCCGCATCACCATGGCCGGCACCCAGGCAGAAAAGCGCATTACCCTGTGGGTTTTGGGGCTGGCGGCGCTCAGCGTGGTCTATATGCTCTCCCCGGCAGTGGGCTATCGCGCCATGGGCGCGGCGCTTATCGGCGTTGCGGTTTCTACCGTGCGCGTGGATGTGGCGAAGAACCTGGTGCGCTCGCGCGGGCTGCCGCGCTATTCCGCCGCCTGCATGCTCGCCGGGTATTTCTGGCTGGCCCTCGGCGGATATTTCTGGCTGCTCTACGGGGAAAGCTCCGGCTTTGCCTACGACGCCTCCGTGCACGCCATCTTCTTGGGCTTTGTCATATCCATGATTTTCGCCCATGCCCCCATCATCATTACCTCCGTCATCCGCCGCCACTTGCCCTACCATCCGGTGCTGTTCCTCCCCGTAGCGGTCCTGCACGGCGGGCTGGCGCTGCGCATTCTTGCCGATGTCTCCCGCCACACCCTTGCCTACCAGGTAGGCGGTCTGACCACCATTGCCGCCGTCTTGGTTTTCCTCGCTTGCGGCGTAACTTTGACGGTCAAGGAGGCCCACCGTGCACATTAATGACATCTCCCTGGCCGCCCGCAGCCGCTGGCACATCGTGACCGCAGCCCTTATCGGCGCGTGGGTGCTCATCGGCATCGGCATCAACGTGGCGGGTCACCTGGGCGCGCCGGTGGTGTGGTGGGATCTCATCCACCCGCTGACCATCGGCGCGCTGACTACCGCCATCGTCGTATTTTCCACCCATTTCACCGAGGCGCTTACCCGCACCGCCAATAACGGTTACCGCGGCGTGGGCGCGCGCGTGGCGCTCATCCAGGTGGGCCTTATCCTGCTCATTATCGATCGCGCGGGGTATGACTGGGGCCTGCTTGCCGATGCCGCCTCCCTCCTCATCATCGCCGCCCTTGCCTGGCAGCTCGCCTTCACTTACACGCGTTTGCGCGGATCGCTTTCCGGGTCCTTCGCGGTCACGGTGCCGTTTTACGCGGCCGCGTCCATCTTCATGATCGCCTCCGTGGTGCTCGTGATCTTAAGCGGCAATGGCGTGGGCAACTATTCCTTTTTGGTGGCCGCCCATTCGCGCGGCATGGTGTGGGGATTTGCATGGCTGACCATCGTGGGCACCATCGTGACGCTGCTTCCCACCTTGTCCAGCACCGCGATTTCGCCCACCGCGCGCACCAGGTGCACGCGCGGGCTCATCGTCCACTGCGCCGGGCTGGCACTGACCATGGTCTGCGGCGCGGTGGGGTGGACGCGCGCGGCGGGCATCGCCCAGCTGCTCGTCGTACTCGCCGCCATCATGATCATCCAACCCGTCCTGGCTACCGTGCTGGGGCGCAACCCCCGGCTGACCACTGCATCGGTTTCCGTCATCGCGGGGCTGCTATGGATGGTGGCCCTGTGTGCCGGGGATGCCGTGGCCGCAGCGCTTGGTGCCTATCCGCGCGTCATCACGCTATTTTTGGTCCCGGCCTTCATCGGTGGTGGAGTCTTGCAAATGGTCACGGGCGTATTGCACCACCTCTTGCCCACGCTGGTGGGAGGGGGTCCTGCCAAGGTGCACCACGGCCGGGCTACCGCGGACCGCGCGGGTTTTGCCCGACTCGTCCTCATCAACCTCGGCGCCTTGCTGAGCCTTGTCAATGCCCTGGCTGCCGGGCTTATCCTCATGGGGATAGGCTTAGCATTAAACGTGCTTGCCGTGGGCCGCGCCGTTTACCAACAACAGAATCTGGAGAATTAAATGCTTAGTGTTTCTTCCCCACAGCCACAGGATAAGCCGCCGGAGTCCGGTAACTCCCAGTGGGCCTCGTGGTTGCTCATCGGCATCGCGCTTGCCACGGTTATCGCACTGGCCCTAGTCAATACCACCTCTAAGGACTCCCAGCCGTCGAGCTCTGTGGCCGAAGGCGAAACCCACACCATTGACGTGGAAGTCGATGGCATGGCCTTCGTCCCCAACCACGTTGACGTGGATCCCGGCACCCACTTGGTGGTTAACTTCACCAATACCGGCGACCAAGTCCACGATCTAAAGATTGGCGATGCCGAAACCGGCCGCGTCGATCCCGGCGATACCGTGCAGCTCGATGCCGGCGTCATCGACTCGAGCATCGAAGGCTACTGCACCATCGCCGGCCACCGCCTGCAGGGCATGACCTTTGACGTCAACGTGGGCGATTCCACGCCAAGTACCGGCGGGCACGATCATCACCATCACGCCGTGGCCGGGGCGTCCAACCCGCACGTTGATGTTCCCAGCGCCGCCGAACTCGGTGCCTCCCGCGAAGGTTTTAAAGCCTATGACGCCTCCCTCGCGCCAGCGGCCAATACCACCACGCATGAAGAAACCTGGTCTATGACCGAGGAAATCGTTGAGGTAGCCCCCGGCGTCAAGCAGATGCAATGGCTCTTTAACGGCCAAGCGCCCGGGCCGACGCTGCGCGGCAAGGTGGGCGATAAGTTCAAGATCACCATCAAGAACGAGGGCAGCATGGCCCATTCCATCGACTTCCACGCCGGTGAGGTCAGCCCCGATGAAAACATGAAGTCCATCCAGCCCGGGGAAGAACTGACCTACGAGTTCACCGCAAATCGCGCCGGAATCTGGATGTACCACTGCTCAACTGCCCCGATGTCCCTGCACATCGCCAACGGCATGGCCGGCAACGTCATTATCGATCCACCAGATCTTAAGGACGTGGATGCCGAGTACAACTTCATCGCCAACGATGTCTTCCTCGGTGAGGAAAAGACCGGCGCCGACGCCCAGCGCGTGGCCGATGGCGAGTTCGACCTCATGGCCTTTAATTACTACCCCAGCCAGTACGATGTCGACCCCATCAAGGCCAAGGTGGGCGATACCGTGCGCCTGTGGATCCTGAACGTGGGCCCCGATCAGCCGCTTAGCTTCCACGTGGTGGGCGAGCAATTCGATACCGCCTACAAGGAAGGCGCCTATCTCATCAAGGACGAGGAAAAGACCGGCTCGCAGGCCTTCGACCTGCTTCCCGCGCAAGGCGGGTTTGTGGAAATGACCTTCAACGAGCCCGGAACCTATTCCTTTGTCAACCACATCATGACCAACGCGGAAAAGGGACAACACGGCAAGTTCGTCGTCACCGAATAAAGCGTTCTTAACTTCCCGTCCCCACCCCCGCCCTTCGCGCTCACCAGGGCACTGCCGAGAGGTAGTTCCACCTCTTACCGCGAGCGCGAAGGGCGGGGGTTCTTTATTGCCCACCTCCCTTGACGCTCACAGGGCGGCTGTGATTGCGGTCGTACCGCTGTGCCGGTGAGCGTGAAGGGCGAGTGGTGGGTGCATGGGAGCGCCGGAGTAGATGTAGACATAAGGAAACCGCCGCGGGCCATCCAAATATTGGACAGCGCGCGGCGGTGAAGAGGGGGAGGAAACTACCTAGGCACCGTGGCCCGGGGTTTCTCCTTCCAATTGCTTCCGGTTGGAGCGGATAGGCTCCCACGCGGTATTGGAGCGCATCGGGGTGGTGCGCTCATCGCGGGAACGGTAGACCACGTACGGGCGGGTAACGTAGCCGACCGGCGCCGAGAAGGCATGGACCAGGCGGGTAAAGGGCCACACGGCGATGATGGTGAAACCGCAGAGGACGTGGACCTTAAATTGCCACGGGGCACTGGCCATGAGATCGGGCTGGATGTTGAAGATCAACAGCTGGCGCAGCCACGGGGAAATGGTTTCGCGGTAGTCGTATCCACCGGTGCCGGCGAGGTCAAAAAGCTGCAGGGTAAAGGTGGCAAAAGAACCCGATACCAGCGCGAGGCCGAGCAGCGCGTACATGACCTTGTCCGAGGTAGAGGTGGACAAGAACACGGAGCGGTTCTTCAGCCTGCGATACAGCAATCCGGCAAAGCCCAGCAGGACTGCCAGCGCGGCGATGGATCCTGGGATGGTGGCCAGGAGGTGGTAGGCGTGGTCGCTGATGCCAACGGCCTGGGTCCAGGACTTGGGGAAAGCCAAGCCCATCAGGTGGCCGATGACGACGAAGACCATGCCCCAGTGGAAAAGCGGCGAGGATAAACGCAGCAGCTTGGATTCATAGATTTGGGAGGAGTGGGTGGTCCAGCCGAATTGGTCGGAACGCCAACGCCAGAAGATGCCCACGAAGAATGCCGCGATGGCTAACCACGGGAAGGCACCCCAGAGGAAGTTATCAAACATGATGTGGCTCCTAGACGAGGTCTGGTTGGGTAGTGGGGAAGGGAAGGTCTGCAATGCCGACCATCTCGGCGGGTGGGCCGGTGCGGATGAGATCGACGTACTTTTGCGCGGTATCAGAATCGACTTCTGGAAGGGCCTTGCACAGCGCGACGATCAAGCTGACATACGGCGAGCGCTCGTGAGCGAGGGCAGCGCGCAGCACCTCGATTCCTTCGCGGTAGCTGGCCACCAATTCGACGGCGCGCTCGTGGGTTTCCCCCTCGCTCATGGCGAGGGCTTCGAGGACCACGCAGAGGTGATCAGGTAGCTCTTCATCCGAAATTTCGAAGCCGAGCGATTCCAATTGCTGGCGGAAGGACAAGATGGCCATTCCGCGCTGGCGGGTATCGCCGACGGCGAAGTAGGACAGGTACAGCGCGCAGCGGCGGCGCTGGTCAAAGGTCTCGACGTAGTGCTCTTCCAAGCCGCGGGGGCCGATGCTGCGGGCCCATTCGGCGAAGTTGATGAAGTCGGTGGCAATGGCCAGCGGCAGGTCATCTACCTGGTCTTCGACCACTGAGAGGCGGTCAAAGATGTCTTCGCCGGGGTAATTAAGCAGCACGGACACGGCCATGGCGACGATTCGCCGCTGGTCTTCGGTGACCTCGACCGGCGTGACGAATTCGCGCGGGACTTGACCGGTGTGGGTGCGCAGCGTCTTTTCGACGTCCTTGGCACCGCCCATGGAACCGATGCCGGCGGGAGTTCCGAACCCGGCCACGGGGGCATCGCCACCCTGCTGGGCCGATTGCCGCTGCAGGGATTCCTGGCGCTTGCGGAGTTTATCGAAGATATTCACGGCTTAACCTACTTCCGCGGCGGGAACATGGCATCGGGCCGGTCGCCGCTCCAGGAGAGCAGCGAGACCTTGCCCTGTGGTTCCGCGCCGTGGGTACAGGCCTCGGGCGCGCCCATGCCCAGGTCGTGGAAGACGTCTTCGGAGGCCTTGGCCGGGTCCACATCGCCGAATGGATCCAAATCGGTAATGCCGCGCGGGGATTCCGGCGAGGCGGTGGGGATGACGTAGCGGTCATCGTATTTAGCGATGGACAACAGGCGGTACATGCCTTCCATGTCCCTGCCCGTCATGCCGACTGCCTGCGCGATCTCCTCCTGCGGCTCATTGCCCAGGTTGATATCGCGCATATACGAGCGCATGGCGACGAGCCTGCGCAGCGACTTTTCTACCGGGACGGTATCGCCGACGGTAAATAGGCCCGCCAAGTATTCCAGAGGAATGCGCATATTCGATAGCGCCGAGAAAAGGATCTTGTGGTCCTCACCGTCGTTGCCGGTAGCGGTCACCTTGTCAACGATGGGGGACAGCGGCGGGATGTACCAGACCATCGGCAGCGTGCGGTACTCCGGGTGCAGCGGCAGAGCGACGCCGTACTTGAAGATGAGGTCGTAGATCGGCGACTGCTGCGCGGCATCGATCCAGGAGTGCGGGATTCCCTCGGCCTGGGCCGCGCGGACTACCTCTGGATCGTGGGGGTCGAGCATGATCGACTTTTGTGCCTCGAAAAGGTCCTGCTCATTCTCGGTGGAGGCTGCCTCGGCGACGCGGTCGGCATCGTAGAGGATGACGCCCAAGTAGCGCAGGCGGCCCACGCAGGTCTCGGAGCACACGGTGGGCTGTCCCACCTCGAGACGCGGGTAGCACAACGTGCACTTTTCGGCCTTGCCGGTCTTGTGGTTGAAGTAGACCTTCTTATACGGGCAGCCGGATACGCACATGCGCCAGCCGCGGCAGCGGTCTTGGTCCACCAGGACGATGCCGTCTTCGGTGCGCTTGTACATCGCGCCAGAGGGGCAGGAGGATACGCAGGTCGGGTTCATGTAGTGCTCGCAAATGCGCGGCAGGTAGAACATGAACGAGTCCTCGATTTCCTTCTTGACCTCGAGGTTCATGTTGTGGAGCACGGGGTCATCGTCAAGCGTGGCAGTAGAGCCACCCAGGTTATCGTCCCAGTTGGAGGACCATTCAATCTTGCCGATGTCCCGGCCATCGATCTGGGAGACCGGCTTGGCGGTGGGCTGGGTCTTCTGACCCGCCTCGGCGCCCATCAGGTCCTCGTACTGGTAGGTCCAGGGCTCGTAGTAATCCTGGATGGTGGGCAGGTTGGGGTTGTGAAAGAGAGTGGCAAGCTTCTTGAGGCGCCCGCCGGCCTTGGGCTTGATCTTGCCGGATGCCGTGCGCTCCCAGCCGCCCTTCCACTTTTCCTGGTCCTCCCAGGTGCGCGGGTAGCCGAGGCCGGGGCGGGTTTCGACGTTATTGAACCAGATGTACTCGGTGCCTTCGCGGTTGGTCCATGCCTGCTTACAGGTAACTGAACACGTGTGGCAACCAATGCACTTGTCCAGGTTCATGATCATGGAGATTTGGGCCATGACTTTCATTAGTAGGATACCTCCTGGGAACGGCGGCGTACGCGGGTGACTTCATCGCGGTTATTGCCGGTAGGGCCGATGTAGTTGAAGTGGTAGGTCAGCTGGCCATAGCCGCCAGCGATGTGCACCGGTTTGATGGAAATGCGGGTCAGCGAGTTGTGCGTGCCGCCGCGGCGGCCGGTGTGCTCGTTGATCGGCGTGCCCACGGTGCGCTCCTGCGCGTGGTTGCACAGCATGGTTCCCTCCGGAATGCGGTGGGAGACGATGGCGCGGGCGGAGACGACGCCGTTGCGGTTATATACCTCAACCCAGTCATTGTCCGTCACACCGATTTTCTCGGCGTCCTTATTGGACATCCAGACCACCTGGCCACCGCGCGAGATGGACAGCACGTGCAGGTTGTCGAAGTACTGCGAGTGGATGGACCACTTATTGTGCGTGGTCAAGTAACGCAGCGTGACTTCAGCCTCGCCGCGGTCATTGGTCAATTCCGTGCCCGGCGCGAATTCGCCGTGCATGTGGACGTGATCCAGCGGTGGGCGGAAGATCGGCAGCGATTCGCCGTAGTCCATAAACCAGTCGTGGTCGATGTAGTACTGCATGCGGCCGGTCAGCGTGTGCCACGGCTTATCAAACTCGACGTTGATGGAAAAGGCGGTGTAGCGGCGCTTATTGCGCTTATCGGCGGTCCACTCCGGGGAGGTGATGACCTCCTTCGGGCGTTCCTTGATGTCGTCCCACGTGATGCGTACGTCTTCATCGGGAGCGCCCAGCGGGGTGAGATCCTTGCCGGTGCGCGAGGACAGGAACTCAAAGCCTTGCTTGGCTAGCTCGCCGTTGGAGACACCGGAAAGGTGCAAAATGGCGTCGATGACCTTGGTGTCCTTGGACAGGTCCACCAGCTCGCCCATCGAGGTCTCCGTGGTGCCACAGATGAGCTCGAGCTCCTTGACCTGCTTTTCCACGTTGAACTTGGTGCCGTGCACGCCAGTGCCGGCCTTGGCGGGAAGCGGGCCCAAGTGCGCCCACTTTTCGTAGACCTTGGTGTAATCGCGCTCGACCACATGAAGCTTCGGCATCGTGACTCCAGGGATAAGGCCCTGCTCTTCGGGGTCGGGGACGATGCCGTTGGGCATGCCGAGCTCGTCCGGGCTGTCGTGGTGGCTCGGCTGGGTAATGACATCGCGTTGCACGCCGAGCCACTTGGTGGCTTTATCGGAGAGCGCTGCGGCCAAGTCCCGGAAGACCTCGTAGTCCGAGCGCGCCTCCCACGGCGGGTTAATCGCCGCGTTAAACGAGTGCAGGTACGGGTGCATGTCGGTAGAGGACATATCGTGCTTTTCGTACCAGGTAGCGGCCGGGAAGATGAGGTCCGAGACCAGCGTGGTGGAGGTATTGCGGAAGTCCGTGGTCATCATCAGATCCAACTTGCCCTGCGGTGCCTTATCCACCCACTTGATGCTGCGCGGGCGGTCTTCGGGGGCTAGTTCTTCCGCGGTGGCATCCGAGTCGATGCCCAAGAGGTGGCGCAGGAAGAACTCGGTGCCTTTGGCGGACGAGCCGAGCAGGTTGGTGCGCCAGTTGAGCAGGATGCGCGGCCAGTTTTCCTCGGCGGACGGGTTGTCATAGGAGAATTCCAGGCGGCCATTTTCTAGCTCTTGGACTACGTAGTCGTTGATGTCCATGCCGGCCTCATCGGCTTCATCGGCAAGGAAGAGGGAGTTGCGGTTGAACTGCGGGTAGGCCGGCATCCAGCCGCGGCGCATGGATTCCGCCATGGTATCGGAGACCATCTTGTCCCCAATGGAGCCGTGGCTAGCAAGCGGCGAACCCAAGTGAGAGGCACGCGAATTATCGTAGCGGTACTGCTCGGTGGCGAAGTAGTAGAAGCCGGTGGAAATCATGTGGCGCGGCGGGCGCTGCCAGTCGGCGGCCATGGCCCACTGGGTCCAGCCGTTGATCGGGCGCAGTTTTTCCTGGCCCACGTAGTGCGCCCAACCGCCGCCGTTAACGCCCTGGGTGCCGCACATGGAGGTCAGCGCCAAGAAGGTGCGGTAGATATTATCGGCGTGGAAGTAGTGGTTGACGCCAGCGCCCATGATGATCTGTGAGCGGCCCTTAGAATCCGCGGCGTTTTGCGCGAATTCGCGGCCGATGCGGATGGCGGTATCGGCGGCCACGCCCGTGAGCTCTTCCTGCCAAGCGGGGGTGCCGACTTCGCTGGAGTCGTGGAAGTCCTTCGGCCAGCTACCCGGCAGGTGGAGGTCCTCGCGGTTGACGCCGTAGTGGGCGAGCATGATGTCGAAGACGGTGGTAACGAGCTTGCCGTCGACCTCGCGGACGGGGACGCCGCGGTGGACGATGCCCGCGCCAATCGGCTTATCGGTTCCCACGTCCTCAGGGTTGGTATCCAGGTCGAAGCGCGGGAAGAGCACCTCGGCGGTGTCAAAGCTATCGGTTTCTGCGATGGACATGACCGGATCGGCGTTGTCCAGCGCCAGGTTCCACTTGGCGCTTTCGTTATCCCAGCGGTCTGCCACGGTGCCGCCTGGGTCAACGATGCGCCCGTCTTCCTCCATTACCAGGCCACGGTGGGTGGCGTTGGGGGAGGAATTCAAGGTGGCATCGGCAAGCTGCGAGGCGGTGAGGAACTTGCCCGGGGTGTAGGTACCGTCGCCGTGGTCTTCCAGGGACACCAGGAAGGGCGAGTCGGTGTATTTGCGCATGTAATTCAGGAAGTACGGTTCCTGGCGGTCCACGTGGAAGGTCTTCAAGATGACGTGGCCCATGGCAAAGGCGAGGGCGGCGTCGGTGCCGGGCTCGATGCGGGCCCATTCATCGGCGAACTTGGTGTTATCGGCAAAGTCGGGCGAGACCACGACGACCTTGGTGCCCTTGTAGCGCGATTCCACCATGAAGTGGGCGTCCGGGGTGCGGGTGACCGGGATATTCGAGCCCCACATCATGAGATAGGAAGAGTTGTACCAGTCACCGGATTCGGGGACATCGGTCTGGTCGCCGAAGGTCTGCGGCGATGCCGGGGGCAGGTCGGCGTACCAGTCGTAGAAGGAGAGCGCGACGCCGCCGATGGTCTGCAGGAAGCGCATGCCGGCACCATAGGAGATCTGGGACATGGCCGGGATCACGGTAAAGCCGTTGATGCGGTCCGGTCCGTACTTGCGGATGGTGTAGACGTGCGCGGC
The DNA here is from genome assembly GCF_000477975.1 of Corynebacterium sp. KPL1986. NCBI lineage: Bacteria > Bacillati > Actinomycetota > Actinomycetes > Mycobacteriales > Corynebacteriaceae > Corynebacterium > Corynebacterium sp. KPL1986. Next base: position 318,408 of record NZ_KI515719.1, read on the forward strand.
CGAGGCGATATCGATGGCCTCTTCATAGGAGATGCGGATTAGCCCGCCCTTGCCGCGCTGGGAGATATACGCCTTGCGCTTTTCTGGGTCCTCTTGGATGGCGCGCCATGCTAGGACGGAATCGCCGTGCTTTGCCTTTTCCTCGCGGAACATATCCACCAGCACGCCGCGGGCGTACGGGTAGCGCACGCGGGTAGGAGAGTAGGTGTACCAGGAAAAGGATGCACCGCGCGGGCAGCCGCGGGGCTCGTACTCTGGCATATCATTGCCGGTGGTGGGGTAATCCACCGCCTGGGATTCCCAGGTGATGACGCCGTCTTTGACGTAGACCTTCCACGAACACGAACCGGTGCAGTTCACGCCGTGGGTGGAGCGCACCATCTTGTCGAAGGCCCAGCGATTGCGGTAAAAGACGTCTGCCTGGCGGCCGCCCTTTAAGAAAAGTTGCTGGCCAGAGTCGGTAGCTTCGCCTTTGCGCAGGTAGGCGCCAAGCTTAAAGAGTGGATTTGAGTTGCCTTGTTCGGGCGCGAAGTATGCAGTCATGGGGAATGAAAGCTCCTAATTATCCGGGGAATGGGGCGTTGGGGCGGGCGTAGTAGATCCACACCAGCACGGTGGTGATGGCGAAGTACACGGCGCAGCCCCAGAAGAACGTCGGTGCAGACATCATGGAGAGCAAGACACCTGCGACAAACGGACCGAAGGCGCCGATGGCACCGGTCCAACCGATAACGCCGCCTGCTTGGCGCTTGGGCAAAATCATGGGCATTTGCTTAAACGTGCCGGCATTGCCCAGGCCAGTGAAGAAGAAGAAAATGAGCATGGTGCCCAGGAACCACCAGACCTCATCCGGCTCGTCCGGGGTGAGGAAGAAGGTGGCCACGACGGTAAAGATGGTCATGCCCAGGCAGCCAATGAAGGTCCAGATGGCGCCGCCGAACTTATCGCACAGTGGACCCCACAGCGCGCGGACGAGCGCGCCGATGAGTGGTCCCAGGAAGGCGTAGCTCGCGCCGGCAGGCAGGTTGTCGTAGGTGCCGGCAAATTCGGAGCCTTCGCCGAAGATCTGGTTAATAAGCAGCGCGGTTTGCGCGGCGAAACCAGAAAATGCGCCGAAGGTCATGAAGTAGACGACGGTAAGAATCCAGGTGTTCTTATTGCCAAAGATGTCCATCTGCTGGCGGAAATTCGCCTTCACGGGAACGTCCTTGAGCAGGGTCCATGCAAGGAATGCGCCGACGATGGCCCACGGCACCAAGAAGATGGCGGGGTTGTGGACAAAGATTTCACCATCATCGGTGCGCTGCGGGGCAACAAAACCTACACCCAACAGGGTAAAGCCCATGAGCCATGGGGCAACCAGCTGGATAAAGGAGATACCGAAGTTACCGATGCCGGCCTGGATGCCCAGCGCGGTACCGGACAGGCGCTTGGGGAAGAAGTAGCCGGTCGAGGGCATGAAGCCGGAGAACACGCCGCCGCCGATGCCGGAGAGGAAGGCGAGGGTCATCAGCCACCAGTACGGGGTGGAGGAGTCCTGCACCGCGAAGAACCAGCCCAGCATGGGGATGATAAACAGCAGCGAGGAGCTGAAGACGAGCTTGCGCGTGCCCAGGATGGGCGGCAAGAACATGAAGATGAGGCGGAAGATGCCGCAGGCCAACCCGGGGATGGCGGTCAGCCAGTAGAGCTGGCTGCGGGATAAGTCGAAACCGATCTGGTTCAACTGTGGGGCAATTGCCGATACGAGGTACCAGGTGGCAAAGCCAATGATAAGGACGAATGTGGAGATCCACAGTGTGCGCCAGGCAATTTTAGAATCCCAGTGGTCAGAATCTTCTGGATCCCAACCCTGGATGACTTTGCCTGAGGTATCAAGAGCAGTCATGATTTCCTCACAGATAGTAGGTCGTTCAACTCTTTAATCTACCGGCGACTATGCTCAAAAAGGTAAATAAAACCGATAAAATCCGTATCTAATTACGACACACAAATGTTGCGTAAATCTTGATCGATTCCGATGTTGCTGGTTAGCCCCGTGCCTCAAGTACGTTGGTATCGAAAACGGAATAATGTGATATTAGCCACACTCCACAGTGGGGAAGGAATGAGACTCATGTCCCAAAGAAAGGCGCAGATAATCGTCAGCTCAGACCGCATCCTGGCCGGGGAAAAATCGAACTGCGCCGGGGAGAAAGCGGCAGAAATCCTGCGCGCGCACGACATCGATGTGGCACCACCCAGCATCGTGCCGGAAGGCTTTACGCCAGTCGATGACGCGCTGCGCACCGCCGTGGATACCGGCACCGATATTGTCGTGATTATCGGCGGCACCGGCATCGGGGCGACGAACCTGACCCCAGAGGTCACCGAGCGCTATATCAAGGCCCGCCTCTATGGCCTAGAGACCCAGGTGCTCCTGCGCGGGCTCGAGTCCTCGCCCAAGGCTGGCCTGTCTCGCGGGATCATCGGCATGACCGAGCACGGCGGCGGCAGCCTCATCATCAATTGCGCCTCATCCACCGGCGCCGTGGCAGATGCCCTTGGGGTTATTGCGCCGCTGCTTGCCGATGTCTTCCGCTCCCGCGGCGAATAATTCTCCTCCTCACCCCTCCCCGTAACCCTCCCTTCGTGCTCACGGGGAGGGTGGACTGTGGCTAAATTAGCCGCGCCGGTGAGCGCGAAGGGAGGGGTGCGGCGGAATAGACTGCAATTCGGCCGGGGTATCGTAATCGCGTTCGGCACCGGTGCCGGCCACCTCGACGAAATCGGCGCCGCGAACCAGCCTTCGCACGGAGACATTGCGGGTGGACTCCAACGCACCTAGGCACCCAAAGAGCGCATCGGTATGCCACAGCGAACACAGGGGTTGTAAATACCCGTCCGCGGCGCGGGTAATCGCGGCACCGGCGGTGGGCGCGGCATGCAACGCTCCGTTCAGGTGTGGGAGCAGTTGCGGGGAATCGGGAGCATCCACCGCGAAGAGTGCCAGGCGGTCACAATGCGACAAAGCGCGCGCACCTGCCTCGATGCCGGCGACGGGGCCACCAAAAAGCGGCGACTCGCAGACCTGCGGCATACCGAGGTAATGCGGGGAAATAACGATAGACGGCATGCCATAGGGAAGCTGGCGCCGCAGGCGGTCCACCAGGCGCAGGCCAAAGGCGCGTACCTGTGCCTTATCGGCCCCGCCCATGCGGCGGGATTGCCCGCCGGCTAAAATGATCGCGCCATCCATTAAGCCTCCGGGAGGGTCCTAGACCAATCGCCGGAGCGTCCGCCCGATTTCGCCACGATGCCACAGCGGCGGATAAACGTAGAGCGATCGACGCCCTTGGCCATGTCAATGAGTGCTAAGGCGGCAACGTTGACCGCGGTCAGTGCCTCCATTTCCACGCCGGTGCGGTCGGCGGTGCGAACGGTGGCGGTGATCTTCACGTGGGCATCGGCAAGCTCGAGATCCACCGCGCAGCCGTGTACTCCAATGGTGTGCGCGAGCGGCAGGAGCTCTGGGACCTTCTTCGCCGCGGAAATGCCGGCGATGCGCGCGACCGCCAGGACGTCGCCCTTGGGCACGGTGCCCTCGCGCAGCGCGGTCATGACCTCCGGGGAACAGGCGACCTCGCCCTCAGCGGTGGCCGTGCGCACGGTCGGTTGCTTCTCGGTCACATCGACCATGTAGGCGGTGCCGGCGGAATTGAGGTGGGTAAACTCCATAGAAAATTCTCCTCGTTAATACAGATAGACGGTGGTTTCTTCGCCCGCGGCGGGGGCAGGTCCATCGATGATGCAATACCCATTCGTACCTGCCAGCGAGACCACGCGGTGGCTGCCGCGGCTTAACGCGCCAGTAATCCTGGGCTTTCCCGCAAAACTTACGGTTACAGGAACGATGAAGGGGCGCGTGCTTGCGGGTGGCAGTGGCACCGCCACCTCCGCACGCACCTGCACGGTCTCGCGCGGATGTGGCTGGCCCGATAAGGCGGCGATAAGCGGGCGGGCATAAAGCTGGAAACCAACGAAAGCCGCCACCGGATTGCCCGGCAGCGCAAGCACTGGAACACCCCGCCACGTGCCGATGCCCTGCGGCGCGCCGGGCCGCTGATGAACGTGCCCGAACCACGAATTATCGCCCGCGCCCAGCACCCCGTGCACCACATCGAAGGCGCCGGCCGATACCCCGCCGGAGGTAATGATGAGATCGTGGGATGCGCTGAGCTCATCGAGCAATCTGGATAACTCCGCGGGGTCGTCGCCGACGTGGAAGTAGGACTCCGTGTGGGCGAGGGAGGCGAGCATCGGCCCATTGGAATCTGGCAGGCGCCCTGGGGAAAGCTCGTCTGGATACGAAGAAAGCTCATTGCCGGAAGAAATCACCGCAATGGGTGGGCGCCGATAGGCCTGCACCGAATAGACGCCGGTGGATATAAGCGCTGCAATAACCGCGGCATTCGCGGTGGTCCCGGCCGTAGCAACGACGGTGCCTGGCCGTATATCTTCGCCGGCGGGGCGGATATGCGTTTTTGCGGGCGCTTCGGTGATGGTGACCTCGCGCGGCAGCTCCGTAGGCCCGGGCGGGACGGTGGTGTTTTCTACTGGGACGACGAGCAGGCCAGCGGTATCACCCGCCGGCGCACCGGTCATGATGCGAACGGCCTGGCCGGCGGGAACTGCCTGAGCGGTTGCACCGGCGGGGACATCGCCTGCGACCGGCAGCGTCCACGGGCCCGCACCAGAAATATCAGTGGCGCGGACGAGGAATCCATCCATCGCGGAATTAGCAAACGGCGGGACGGGAAAGCGCGCGGTGGCATCCTCCGCTAATACTCGGCCGCGCAGCGCTGGGCCCACGGGAACGGACTCTGCGCGCGGGGCCGGCGCCAGCGCCAGAACCGCGGAAAGGTGCTCAGAAATGGAACGCGATGCGGACATAAATAATTAGATTAGCCGCCAATGGCTGACATGGGACGATCCGGCTGCAAAAAGCCTTCATCATCAATGCCGTGGCCGGGTTTCTTCGTCCACATTTCCCCGGCCCATGCCTCCATCAACTCCTCGTCGCTCGCGCCAGAGCGCATGAGATCCCGCAATTGGGTTTCGGAATTGCCAAAAAGGCAGTTGCGCACGGCGCCATCGGTGGTAAGCCGGGTGCGGTCGCAGTCGCCACAGAAGGGATGGGTTACCGAGGCGATAATGCCCAGCTTGCCGGCGGTGCCATCGGGGGCGATAGCATCCCACAACGCGGCCGGGGCCGATCCGCGCGGCTCCCGCGCCGGGCGCATGGAAAAGTGGTCCTGGAGCCTGAGCAAAATATCATCGGCGGTGACCATGTCTTCGCGGCGCCACTTTTCGCGCGGGCCGAGCGGCATCTGCTCGATAAAGCGCAGCTGGGCGCCCTGGTGCAGGGCATAGTCCGCCAGCGGGACGATATCTTCCTCGTTGACGCCGGGCATGACCACGGCATTGATCTTGACGGGATTCAATCCGGCATCGGCCGCAGCGGCGATGGCCTCGAGCACGTGGGATAGGCGGTCGCGGCGGGTGAGTGCGGCATAGCGCTGAGGATCGATGGTATCTAGCGAGATATTAATGCGGTCGAGGCCTGCTGCGGCAAGCTTTGCGGCGCGCTTTTCCAAGCCCAATCCATTGGTGGTCAGCGCCGTGGACGGTGCGATGCCTTCATCCGTGGTGAGTTCCTTGGTGGCGGCGATGATATCTGCCAAGGATTTGCGCAACAGCGGTTCGCCGCCGGTAAAGCGCACCTGGCGGATGCCGAGCTTTTCCACGCCGAGGCGGATAAGCCGGATGGTTTCTTCATCGGATAGCGTTTGCTGCGTGGGCATCCACTCTAAGCCTTCGGCCGGCATGCAGTACGTGCAGCGCAGGTTGCAGCGATCCGTAAGCGACACGCGCAGGTCGCGGGCCCTGCGGCCGTAGCGATCAACCAAGGCGCGGGTGCCGTCGCTTGCTGCGGCAGGTAAGTCCTCCGGCGGCTGCGACCGGCCCACGGTGGGCAGGGGCAGGGAGACCGCTGAAGAAGAAGGCGTTGGTGAAGTCATTGCTGCCAGTCTAAGAGTGGGGAACAAGGTACACCAAGCTACAACGCCACCTGGCCGGGGATTATTCCTCGTTTTCCCGGTTAAAATCGCTTTCGTCGATATCGTCAAGGCGCTGGGCTTCACCCGGGCCCTTGAGGCGGATGATGTTGTAATCGCCTTCGGCCAAGTGGGCGCGCAAATCCTTCTTATCGAACTTGCCCACTGACGTCTTATCGATGGATTTTACGAAGGTCCAGTACTCCGGCAGCATCCAGCTGGGCAATTCCTTGCGCAGGCTCTGGCGCAACTTTTCGGCGGTCTCGATGGTGGGCGAGGCCTGCTCGCCCAAGACGGTGACGGCAAGTGGGCGTTCCACCCATTGCTTATCGGGGTAGCCGATCACCGCGGCTTCCACCACATCGGAATTGGCCATGATGAGGTTTTCCAGCTGTACCGAATAGATCCACTCGCCGCCGGAGCGGATGACATCGCGGGCGCGATCCTCAACGGTAAGAAAGCCGTCCTTCGTCACGGAACCGACATCGCCGGTGCGCAACCAACCATCTGCGGTGAACTTGGATTCCGCGGCCTCGACCGGCTTGCCGCGGAACTCGGAGGCCACCTCGCCCGGCTCGGCGGTGGGCGAATGATAATAAGAACCGGTCACGAGGTTGCCGCGCACCTGGAGCTCACCGGCATTGCGGTCGGTCTTGGATACCACTTGGCCATCATTGACCACGCGGTACTGCAGCGAGGCGGCGATCTTTCCCTGGGAGATGCGATAGGCCCACCGGGTATCGCCGGACGCGCCCTGTGGCGGGCGGGCAACGCTGCCGACCGTCGAGGTTTCGACCATGCCCCACACGTGCACGACGTCGACGCCGTAATGCTCCTCCCACATCTTGATAAGCTGCGGCGGCACAGGGGAGCCGCCGGCGAAAATTTCCGTCAGCGTCATGCGCTCTGGCGGATTGTGCATGTAGTGCACGAAGAGCTGGATCCAGATGGTGGGCACGCCGTGGGCCACGCGCGGCGACGTGGCCGCAATGACCTTGGCAAGGGTGGGGGCGGAAACATCGGCATCGGGAAGCACGAGCGGGGTACCCGTCATGAAACACGTAAAGGGAACGCCCCAGCTCAGCACGTGATAGATGGGAATGCAGCACAGGAAGGTCTCACCGTGGGTAATGCACAGCGAATCCGAGGAACGCAGCTGCATGGCCTCGAGGTAGAGCGAGCGATGGGAGTATAAAACGCCCTTCGGTGCGCCAGTGGTGCCGGTGGAATAGCACAGTGCGGCGGCGGTGCGCTCATCGAGCTCGGGCCAATCGTAGATGGTAGAGCGGCCATCCAGCAGGGCCTCGTAGGAATAAAACTCGATGCCGCGCGGGAAATGGTGGGCAAAGCGCTGCGGCGATTGGGAACCGGTAAAAATCACCGAATGCACAGATGGCGCGCCGTGTAAAACCGTGCCTAACTGTGGGGCGAGCCGGGGATCGCACACGATGACGGAGACCTCAGCGTGGCTAATGATGTGCCGGATCTGGTCATTCATCAACTGCTTATTCAACGGGGTAAAAACCGCACCCTTGCAGGCGGAGCCAAACATGACCTCGAGGTGCTCGGCGCAATTCCACATGAAGCTGCCCACGCGCTGATCACCGGTAATGCCAAGGTCATCGTGTAAAACATGGGCAAAGGCCGCCGCGCGGGCGGCGATATCGCGGAAGGTGACCTTTTCTGCGGGGCCAAACTCGGATCCGGTGCCCTCACCGTGCCAGGTGGTAACAGTGGTATTGCCGTGCACTGACGCGCCGTATTCCAAAATACGGGTTAGAGACAGGGGAATATCCATCATCGTGGAAAGCATGCTTCCACTGTAGCGGTGTCCAAGTACTCACGGTGTAGCGAATGCGCTATACTTGCCATCGACTGATAGGAAAGCGGGAAATCTTCCCAGTCCTATGCAATCGGGCCCAGTGACAGGTCCCATCGTTAAACATTGCCCACAGTCGTTTCTTGAATTCTTCCGCCCCCGCGTACGAGCTACAAGGGGGAATTCCCATACGGTAACCGGAAGAGGCCTCATGCTTATTGCCCGGCAGGGTGCGCTAGCGCCTTGGCACGAGGGCGAAAAGATAAGAAAAATACACATCGGCTTCCAGTGCACCCGCCCAAGCTTCCCTGAAGTGGGGGAGGGCGGATCCCAACTATGGACCTGGTCAAGCAACGAAAGGATATCCGTGAGCGATACGGACAACACCGCGGCACAGGATCTCGCATCCCTGAAGCTGCCGGAATTGCGCAAAATGGCTGCCGAGCGCGGCCTTCGCGGCGTCTCTGCCCTGCGCAAAGGGGATCTCATCACCGCCATTAAGACCGGTCAGGTTCCCCCAAAGGCGAAGGCAAAAATAGAGCAGGCAGAAAAGGCCGAGAAGGCCGAGAAGGCCGAGAAATCCGCTAAGGATGCGGCGTCTGCCAAGCAGAAAGATAAGCCGTCTAAGAAGGACGATCGCGGCGAGAGCGATAACGGCAAGTCCAGCGAACAGCAGGACAACCGCGGCAAAGACCGCAAGGACAACAGCGACGACCAGCGCTATGAATCGCGGTCGCAGGCCCGCCGTGCCCGCCGCAACCGCGCCCGCCGCCAGGAGCGTCTAGAGCAGGACGATAATAACCGGGGCGAGAATAACCGGAGTGACAACAACCGGGGCGACGCGCACAACCAGAACCAGAATCGCCACCAGGATCGCCGCGATGACTCCCAGGATGGCTCCGATAATCAGGGAGACAAGCAGGGCGAGAAGAACGGCGATAATAATCACCGCAATAATCGCAATGACGATAATAATTTTGACCGCGGTAACCGCCGTGGCCGTCGCAACCGCCGGAATCGCCGGGGTGGCCGGGGTAATAATGATAACCACGGCGGCGGCAATGACCTGCAGGTGCGCGAGGGCGATGAGCTGCAGGCAGTCGGCGGCATCTTGGATGTTGTAGACAATAACGTCTCCTTCCTGCGCACCACCGGGTACCGCGCGGGCGATGCGGACGTCTTTGTTAATAAAAACATCGTGCGCCGGCTGGGCCTGCGCTCTGGCGATGCCATTACTGGTCAGGTGAAGGTGGCTGGACCTACCCACACCCACGGCAATGGCCGCAACCGCCGCAAGTACAACCAGTTGGTGCAGGTCGATACCGTCAATGGGATCGATCCAGAAGAGGCCAAGCAGCGCCCGCACTTTAATAAGCTCACGCCGCTGTATCCCAACCAGCGCCTGCGCTTGGAAACGGATCCAAAGATCCTCACCACCCGCGTCATCGACCTGATCATGCCGATTGGTAAGGGCCAGCGCGCGCTCATCGTCTCGCCGCCGAAGGCCGGTAAGACCACGATTTTGCAAAATATCGCGAATGCGATTGCTACCAATAACCCTGAGTGCTACCTCATGGTGGTGCTGGTGGATGAGCGCCCTGAAGAGGTCACGGACATGCAGCGCTCCGTGAAGGGTGAGGTCATTTCTTCGACCTTTGACCGCCCGCCATCAGAGCACACCTCCGTTTCCGAGCTGGCCATCGAACGCGCAAAGCGTCTGGTGGAGCAGGGCAAGGATGTTGTGGTGCTGCTGGATTCCATCACCCGCTTGGGCCGTGCGTACAACAACTCCTCCCCGGCATCGGGCCGCATCCTGTCTGGTGGTGTGGATTCCAATGCGCTCTACCCGCCAAAGCGCTTCTTGGGCGCTGCCCGCAATATCGAAGAGGGCGGTTCGCTCACCATCATCGCCACCGCGATGGTGGAGACCGGTTCGACCGGCGATACCGTCATCTTCGAGGAATTCAAGGGCACGGGCAACGCGGAATTGAAGCTGGACCGCGGGATCTCGGAACGCCGCGTATTCCCAGCTGTGGATGTCAACCCCTCCGGAACCCGCAAGGACGAGCTCCTGCTGGTGCCTGAAGAGGCGCGCATCATGACCAAACTGCGCCGCATCCTGTCGGCCCTGGATTCCCACCAGGCAATTGACCTGTTGATTAAGCAGCTTAAGAAGACCCGCTCGAATGGCGAGTTCCTCATGCAGGTGGCTTCTTCTGCACCGATGGCTGCGGATAAGGACGAGGAAGACTATGTCTAATCAAGTTTCCATGGTTGATGACATTGTGTCGGAATACCAGGGCATTGAAATGCAGATGGGCGACCCAGAAATCGCCGGCGATCAGCAGGCTTTTCGCAAGCTATCCAAGCGGTACGCGGAGCTGCGCCCCATCATCAAGGTCAACGAGGAGCTGACCCAGGCGCGCGAGGATCTCGCGGACGCCAAGGAGATGGCTTATGAAGACCACGACTTCCAGGAAGAAGCGGACCGCCTAGCAGCGTCGGTGGAAGAGCTGGAAGAAAAGCTGGCTGACCTGCTCGCCCCGCGCGATGAGCAGGACTCGGAAGACATCATCATGGAGATCAAGGCCGGCGCCGGCGGCGAAGAGGCCGCGCTCTTTGCCGGCGACTTGGCCCGCATGTACGAGCGTTTTGCCGATAAGATCGACTTTAAGTGGGAGGTCTTGGGCCTTAACGAGTCCGATTTGGGCGGCGTAAAGGACATGACCATTTCCTTCCGCGCTAAGTCTCCGACGCGCGATGGCGCGTGGTCCGTCTTCAAATTCGAGGGCGGCGTGCACCGCGTGCAGCGCGTGCCGGTCACGGAATCGCAGGGCCGCATCCAGACCTCCGCTGCTGGCGTGCTGGTGTACCCGGAGCCCGAAGAGGTGGAATCGGTCAATATCGATGACAAGGATATCCGCGTCGATGTGTACCGCTCCTCCGGTAAGGGTGGTCAGGGCGTGAACACCACCGACTCCGCGGTGCGCATTACCCACCTGCCCACGGGGTTGATTGTTACCTGCCAGAAGGAACGTTCGCAGATCCAGAACAAGGCCCGCGCCCTGCAGGTGCTGCAGGCTCGCCTGGACCAGATGGAGCGCGAGGCCCGCGAGGCCGAGGCTGGCGAGCAGCGCGCCTCCCAGGTGCGCACCATGGATCGCTCCGAGCGCGTGCGCACTTATAACTGGCCCGAAAACCGCATCACGGATCACCGCATTGGCTACAAGGCCAATAACCTGGATTCCGTGCTAAACGGCGATATGCAGGATCTCATCAAGGCCCTGCAGGACCAGGAGCGCGCCGAGCGCCTTGAGGCCGAGGGGTAATCGCGGTCGATGGAATCGTACGGTGAGGCGCTGCGCCATGGGGTGCAGCGCCTTCGCGCTACTGGAGTAGGAAGTCCCGAGTGGGATACGCGGATCCTCATCTCCCACCTCATTCACTGCGGGCATTTGGATATCCCGCTGCACGAGCCACCCATGCCCGGCTTCGAGGTGGCTTTTGAGGCGCTTTTGCGCAGGCGGGAACAGCGCGAGCCGCTGCAATACGTGCTGGGTACGGCGTGGTTTGGTCCCCTAGACCTAAAGGTGGGCCCAGGCGTGTTCATTCCGCGCCCGGAAACGGAGGTGATGGCGGACTGGGCGGTCCACCACGCACCAGGCCCGCGCATGGTGGATTTGTGCTCCGGCTCGGGCGCGCTGGCGCTCTACCTGCAGCATTACGTACCGCAGGCGGAGGTTAAGGCAGTAGAGCTTTCCGATGCCGCCCTCGAGTTCACCCGCGCCAATACTCTCGGCACCGGGGTAGAGGTGGTGCAGGCGGACGCGACCGACAGCCAGACTCTGGCGGACTGGAATGGCACGGTCGATCTCGTGGTGAGCAACCCGCCATACGTTCCGGAAGATCCGAACTTGCAACCGGAGGTGTATCACGATCCGCGCGTGGCCGTCTTCGGCGGCGATGACGGCATGGGAGTAATCCGCGGGTTGATTCCCACCATCGCCAGGCTTTTGCGCCCGGGCGGGGTCATGGCGATTGAACACGACGATACGACTGGCGATGCCGTGCGCGATGCGGTGCGTGACCACGGCGGCTTTTCCCATATCGCTCCGCTTAAGGACTTAACAGGCACGCCGCGCTTTATTACTGCACAGCGCGCGGTAGACTAAGGCATCACCGTCGGGCAAGAAGGGGATAGTTGATGCAAGGAAAAATTTATAATTGCGCCGATGACACCGAGCGTGAGGAAGGCGTGAGCATCGCCACCAAGGCCGCAAAGTCTGGGCGGCTCGTGGTCATGCCCACCGATACGCTGTACGGTTTGGGCTGCGATGCCTTCGATAATGACGCGGTAGCCAACCTGCTCGCCACCAAGCAGCGCGGGCCGGATATGCCGGTTCCCGTGCTCGTTGGCTCGTGGAATACCGTGCGCGGACTCGTCGCCTCGTACTCCGATTCCACCCGCGACCTCGTCGAGGCCTTTTGGCCAGGCGGGCTATCCATCGTCGTGCCGCAGGCGCCCTCCTTGCCATGGAATTTAGGCGATACCCGCGGCACCGTCATGCTGCGGATGCCCCTTCACCCGATTGCCATCGAGCTCTTGCGCGAGGTAGGACCGATGGCGGTTTCATCTGCCAATATCTCCGGACACCAACCACCAACTACGGCGCAAATGGCCAAGGACCAATTGGGCAAGGCCGTGACCGTGTACTTGGACGGGGGAGAAACGGACATCGGCAAGCCCTCCACCATCATCGATCTCTCCGGCGACCATCCATACCTGCTGCGGGAGGGTGCATTATCCGCAGAGGAGATCGGTGAGGTCCTCGGCGTCTCGGCTGATTCCCTGCGGACCCGGCCCCAAGGATAGAAGGAGCATTTCGCGTGAGCGGCACTGGCGTACCGCTGCGCGAGTTGGCCTTGGTCATCCTCGTAGCAGCGACATTTACCTACCTGACCACCGGAGTGGTGCGGTCCTTTTTGGTCCGCACGGGCCGGGTGGCAGAAATTCGCCTGCGTGATTCCCACTCCCAGCCCACGCCCCGCATGGGCGGGCTCGCCATGTTTACCGGTTTTGGCGCGGCGATATTCCTCGCAGCCCAGCTTCCAGCCTTGACTCGCGGGTTTATGCCCGTCACCCCGGAGATGAGTGCGGTGATGTGGGCGGCGCTGGCCATCGTGCTTGTCGGGGTTGCCGATGACTACCTAGAGCTCGGCGCCCTCATCAAGCTTTTCGGGCAGCTCTTTGCCGCCGCGCTCATGAGTGGCCTGGGCCTGACGTGGACGCTGCTTTTCATCCCCTTCGGTGGCGGCACCACGGTAGTGCTCGACCAGATTCAAAGCACCCTGCTTACCGCGTTTTTCACCGTTCTGCTTATCAATGCTATCAACTTCGTCGACGGCCTCGATGGCCTCGCAGCTGGCCTTGGCCTCATCGCCGGTGGCGCCATCTTGGTCTTTTCGCTCACCGTTCTGCATGACCAGGGCGGGGCGGTATCGGCGTATCCACCCGCTATCATTAGCGCCGCTCTGGTGGGGATGTGTGCGGGCTTTTTGCCCCATAACTTTGAACCCTCGCGAATCTTTATGGGCGATTCCGGCTCCATGCTTATCGGGCTCTTGCTCGCCGCGGCTTCTACTTCGGCCTCGGGCAAGATCAATATGTCTCTCTACGGCACCGTGGACATGGTGGCGCTAATGTCGCCCATCCTCGTGGTGATCGCAGCGGTGTTTATTCCAGTCTTAGACCTTGTCTGGGCGGTTATTCGCCGCCTATCCCAAGGCCGTTCGCCATTTTCTGCGGATAAGGCGCATATCCACCACCGCCTGTTGTCGTTGGGGCATACGCACCGGCGCACTGTGCTCGTGCTGTACCTCTGGGTATCCGCGGTGGCCTTCGGTGCGGTGTCCTTTTCCATCGTGCCGGCCCCGGTAGCGGTCGGCTTGTCCATCACGGCATTATTGGTTGCCTTTGGCACGACCTTGATTCCACTGCGGCAGGGCAAGATTGGCCTCCGGTCATCGGATGATTGCGTATTGCATGACTCTGCGAGCGCGTGATGTAGGGTGAATGTCCGTGAGTGACACAACGGAAAATGCTAATTTCGATGACCCGCGCGTGCCGCTGCAGCGCGCCGTAAAGAAGGGGGCTACCGCCCTCGGCATCTTTACCATCATTTCCCTCGCCGTCTGGGGAGGGGCACAAGGTGTCGCCGGGCTCTGGGGCGTTATCGTCGGCGCTGCTCTCGGCGGCGGCTTTGTCTTGTTTACCGCGCTGTCGGTCCTCTTTACCGCGAACTCGACCCCCTCTACCACTATCGCGGTGGTATTGGGCGGCTGGCTTATCAAGCTGATCGTGCTTATCGGCGTGCTGGCCATTATCCGGGACATGGATTTCTATGACACGTGGGCGCTCTTTCTTACCGTCGTCGTCGCGCTCATCGTTACCTTAGGCTCCGAAGTCTGGGCCGTGGTCACCTCTCGGGTCACCTACGTGTCCTAATTCGTGCCCACATTAGGGCTTAGCCGTCGCGCACTGGGGTGGTGCGCGACGGCCTTTTTGTGCCTGCATGCTGGCATTAATGGAAGGTGACCACCCCCGAGGAGGTGTGTTGGCTTAGGGGTGTGATCAACTGCACGTTTGTGAATTAGGCAGGAATAGCGCGGTTTTGTCTGCCAAAAGGCGGATATGGCGGTATCGGGTGTGGCTTATGGGGCCCCCACGTGCGAAAACTGTTGATCCAGCTGATACGATTTGCTTCGGGTTACCGCGGGGTTAAGTGTTGCGCTTTTATCCTGCACGGTAAATCCCTGTCTTGTTCACGCTGATGTGCGACGGAGTCCGTGTTCAAGGCAGAGAGTTTGAGACGTCCATCGCACCACAGAAGCCAGCTATTGGCTGTGTGGCCCGAACACGGGAGAGAACGCTGAGCGTTACAACATTGGCTATGAAAGGGCACTTCCATACGCCCGATCTAGGTGAAGAATTCTTCCCGGGGCAAATTGATGCCGACCATCTGTTTTTCGGTGACTTCGCCGACGGATGGTTCGCGCTTGATCGCCTGATGCTGATTCGCATTTTGATGACGCTAATTGTGGTGATCCTTTTCTGGGCTGCCTTTAAGAACCCTAAGTTGGTTCCTTCTGGCATTCAGAATGTGGGCGAGAACGCGGTCGACTTCGTCCGCGTCCACATCGCCGAGGACATTTTGGGTAAGAAGGAGGGAAAGCGATTCCTGCCAATTATCGCTAGCATCTTCTTCGCGGTTCTGTTTATGAACGTCGCGACCGTTATCCCGGGACTTAACGTCTCGCCCAACGGTCGTATTGGTATGCCAATTGTGTTGGCAGCCGTTTCGTACATCGTCATGATTTACGCCGGCGCCAAGCGCTACGGCTTTGGTAAGTTCATTCGCTCCTCCGTAGTGATTCCGAACTTGCCACCGGCATTGCACCTCTTGGTGGTACCGATTGAGTTCTTCTCTACGTTCATTCTGCGACCGGTTACCCTTGCAATTCGTCTCATGGCGAACTTCCTTGCTGGACACATCATCCTGGTTCTTCTCTTCTCTGCTACGAACTTCTTCTTCTGGCAGCTAAATGGTTGGACCGTCCTGTCTGGGCTGACCGTGGTCTTGGGCTTGGCTATGAGCCTGTTCGAGATTCTGGTTATCTTCTTGCAGGCGTACATCTTCGCTTTGTTGACGGCGGTGTACATCGAGTTGTCCTTGCACGCTGATTCGCACTAAGGACGAGGTCGACGAGCGCGACCGAGTAATCCACCTAATTACACAACACTGACATTCGGTCCGGTTCGGACTGAAGATTTTTACGAAAGGGAACGACTTTCACCATGAACGAAATCATTCTGGCACAGGATGCTGCTACGACGTTCGAAGGCTTCGGCACCATCGGCTATGGCCTGGCTGCTATCGGCCCAGGTATCGGTATCGGCATCGTTGCCGGCAAGACCGTTGAGGCTATGGCTCGCCAGCCGGAGATGGCCGGCCAGCTGCGTACCACCATGTTCCTGGGTATCGCCTTCACCGAGGCCCTGGCCCTTATCGGCCTGGTTGCCGGCTTCCTGTTCTAAAAGTACGAGTTTTCCAAACCGAAACTTTTAAGACGGGAGACCTATGAATAACGTCGTTTATATGCTTGCAGCAGAGGGCGAGGAGAACCCAGGTTCGGGTAGCTTCTCCGTTCTTCTGCCCAAGAACTATGACATTTTCTGGTCTTTGCTGTGCTTCATCGTAATTCTCTGGTTGTTCTGGAAGTTCGTGCTTCCTCGTTACACCAAGTTGCTCGAAGAGCGTGAAGACCGGATTGAGGGCGGCATGAAGCGCGCTGAGGCCCAGCAGGCCGAGGCCAAGGCTGCTCTAGAAAAGTACAATGCTCAGCTGGCTGATGCCCGCGCAGAGGCAGCCGAGATCCGCGAGCAGGCGCGCGAGCGCGGCAAGCAGATCGAGGCTGACGCGAAGAGCCAAGCAGAAGAGGAATCCCGCCGCATCGTCGCCAATGGCGAAAAGCAGTTGGAAGCTTCTCGTGCGCAGGTTGTTACTGAGCTGCGTTCCGAAATGGGACAGAACTCCATCAACCTGGCAGAAAAGATTCTGGGCGGCGAGCTTTCTGACGCCTCCAAGAAGTCCTCTACCATCGATGGCTTTTTGTCCGAGCTCGACTCTGTGGCACCGGCCGGAAAGTAGGCAACTATGAAGGCAGCTAGCCGCGAAGCACTCGCGAACTCACAATCCCGTGTGGATGAAATCCTCGCTGGCGATAAGAACGTCGCTAGTGCAGTTCAAGCGGGCCTAGACATTTTTGAGGTCGTCGACGTTTTGGATGGGGACCGCGAATTGCGCGTGTCCTTCATTGACGTCGCAGCCCCGGCTGAAGCACGCAAGTCCTTGGCCGAGAATCTCTTTGGCTCCAAGATTTCTGCCGGTGCACTGAGCATCCTGCAGGAAGCTGCGGCGAACCAATGGTCTTCGCCAAAGGACTTCGTCAACGGGCTTGTATCCTTGGGTCGCCGCGCATTGCTGCGCGCCGCCGAGGCGCAGGGCCAGTTGGGCCAGGTCGAAGACGAGCTTTTCCGCTTGGCGCAGATTCTGGACCGCGAGGGCGAGCTTACCCAGCTGCTTTCCGATCGAACTGCTGAATCCGCACGCAAGCGCGGATTGCTGGCAAACGTGCTCTACGGCAAGGTGACGATGTTTACTGAAGCGCTCGCGCTGCAGGCCATCAGCCGCCCAGAGCAGAACCCCATTGATGACGTTGCCGGATTGGCCGATGCTGCAGCAGCGCTGCAGGATCGCACCATCGCGCGCGTAGTCGCTGCGGGTGAATTGAATGAAGGCCAGCAGGCAGTACTCGCTGAGAAGCTGGGCAAAATTTATGGTCGTGCGATGTCCATTCACTCTGAGGTTGACACCAGCCTCCTCGGTGGCATGCGCATCCGCGTCGGCGATGAAATCATTGACGGCTCGACGGCAGGCAAAATTGCCCGCTTCCGTGCCCAGATGGTGTAGCCGAAACGACAGAAACGATTTAAGTAAGTGCTGGAAGATACTACCGAGAGCAGGAAGAACATGGCGGAGCTGACGATCTCCTCCGACGAGATCCGTAGTGCGATTGCGAACTACACCTCGAGCTACTCCGCGGAGGCCTCCCGTGAGGAGGTCGGCGTGGTCATTTCGGCAGCTGACGGTATTGCGCAGGTTTCTGGCCTGCCATCCGTTATGGCGAATGAGCTGCTCGAGTTCCCCGGCGGCGTAATTGGCGTCGCACAGAACCTTGATACCAATTCCATTGGTGTCGTGGTCCTGGGTAACTACGAGTCCCTCAAGGAGGGCGACGAGGTTAAGAGGACCGGAGAGGTCCTTTCCATCCCCGTGGGCGAGGACTTCCTCGGCCGCGTTATTAACCCACTGGGCCAGCCCATCGACGGCTTGGGCCCAATCGAAAGCGAAGAGGAGCGCGTCCTCGAGTTGCAGGCACCTTCGGTGCTGCAGCGCCAGCCGGTTGAAGAGCCAATGCAGACCGGCATCAAGGCTATCGATGCGATGACCCCGATCGGCCGTGGTCAGCGTCAGCTGATCATTGGTGACCGTAAGACCGGTAAGACCGCGGTTACCATCGATACCATTTTGAACCAGAAGGCTAACTGGGAGTCCGGCGACAAGGACAAGCAGGTCCGTTGTATTTACGTCGCCATCGGCCAGAAGGGCTCGACCATCGCCAGCGTGCGCCGCACCCTTGAGGAGCACGGCGCGCTGGATTACACCACCATCGTGGCGGCCCCAGCTTCTGATTCCGCCGGCTACAAGTGGCTGGCACCGTTCTCCGGTGCTGCATTGGGCCAGCAGTGGATGTACCAGGGCAACCACGTCCTGGTTATCTACGATGACCTGACCAAGCAGGCTGAGGCATACCGCGCAATTTCGCTGTTGCTGCGCCGCCCGCCGGGACGTGAGGCTTACCCAGGCGACGTCTTCTACCTGCACTCCCGCTTGCTGGAGCGCGCTGCCAAGCTTTCCGATGACATGGGTGCCGGCTCCATGACCGCACTGCCCATCATCGAGACCAAGGCTAATGACGTCAGTGCCTTCATTCCGACCAACGTCATTTCCATTACTGACGGTCAGGTCTTCTTGGAGTCCGACCTCTTCAACCAGGGTGTTCGCCCGGCTATTAACGTCGGTGTGTCCGTCTCCCGTGTTGGTGGTGCGGCACAGACCAAGGGTATGAAGAAGGTTGCCGGTAACCTCCGTCTTGACCTGGCTGCATACCGTGACCTGCAGGCATTCGCTGCCTTCGCATCCGACCTGGACGCTGCCTCCAAGGCACAGCTGGAGCGCGGCTCTCGCTTGGTCGAGCTGCTGAAGCAGTCCGAGTCCTCGCCGCAGCCGGTGGAATACCAGATGGTATCCATCTACCTCGCCGAGGCAGGCATCTTCGACGTCGTTCCCGTCGAAGACGTTCGCCGCTTCGAGGCCGAGGTGCACGAGTACCTCAACGCCAATACTCCAGAGGTCTTTGAGCAGATCGCCGGCGGCAAGGCGCTCAGCGATGAGTCCAAGGAAGCACTCGAGGCCGCAGCCAAGGAGTTCGCTCCTACGTTCCGCACCTCCGAGGGCCACAACTTGGGTACCGAAGAGCCTGTAGATCCTTTGGACGAAAATGACGTGAAAAGCACCGAGCTCAACGTCTCCCGGAAGACGGCTAAGTAGAGTTCAGCTCTCGTAATTAACCGTCTATATGAAAGAAGGGAGGAGAAACGATGGCTAATCTTCGCGAATTGCGCGACCGCATTCGGTCCGTGAACTCGACTAAGAAGATCACTAAAGCCCAGGAGCTCATTGCTACCTCGCGCATTACCAAAGCGCAGGCTCGGGTGGAAGCCTCTCAGCCGTACGCGACTGAGCTGACCAATGTCATGAACAGGTTGGCTGCAGCGTCGACGCTAGAGCACCCTATGCTGCGCGAGCGTGAAGACGGCAACGTCGCCGCGATTCTCGTAATCACCTCTGACCGAGGCATGTGCGGTGGCTACAACAACAACGTCTTCAAGAAGGCAGCCCAGCTCAAGGCCCTCCTCGAAAGCAAGGGCTACGAAGTAGTTCGCTACGTCACCGGCAGCAAGGGCATCGGCCACTACAACTTCCGCGAGGAAGAGGTAGCAGGCAGCTGGGATGGTTTCTCTCAGGATCCAACCTGGGAGGGCACCCACGATGTGCGTCGCCACATGATCGATGGCTTCGTTGCTGGTTCGAAGGGCACTACCAAGGGCCGCGAGGGCCTGCATGCGGAAGGTGAAGGCGCAGGTGTTACCGGTTTCGACCAGGTACACGTCGTCTACACCGAGTTTGAATCCATGCTGACTCAAACCGCGCGTGCGCAGCAGCTTTTGCCTGTTGAGCCGGTAGTGCAGGGCGAGGAGTACGAGATGGGTGACTCCGCACTGGAAGATCCGGAGCCGACGGAAAACATTTCCGCAGACTTCGAGTTCGAACCGGACGCGGATACCCTGATGGAAGCGCTGCTTCCGCAGTACGTCTCGCGTATCCTGTTTGCTATGTTCTTGGAGGCTTCGGCTTCCGAGTCCGCTGCACGCCGTACAGCTATGAAATCTGCTACTGACAACGCAACCGAGATGGTCAATGACCTGTCTCGCGTGGCCAACCAGGCCCGTCAGGCGCAGATTACCCAGGAAATTTCAGAGATCGTCGGTGGCGCTGGCGCGCTATCTGACAGCGCAGAAAGTGACTAGATTATGACTACAGCTCTGCAAGAGCAGAATGCACAGTCTTCGGCAGTCGCCGGTCGTGTCGTGCGCGTCATCGGTCCGGTGGTGGACGTGGAATTCCCACGCGAGGCACTTCCGGCCCTGTACAACGCACTCCACGTCGAGATTAAGCTCGAAGCTGTGGCAAAGACCGTCACCCTCGAGGTCGCTCAGCACCTCGGTGACAACCTCGTTCGTACCGTGTCCATGGCACCTACCGATGGCCTCGTCCGTGGCGCCGAGGTAGTCGACTCCGGAGAGCCTATCTCCGTTCCGGTCGGCGACGTCGTCAAGGGCCACGTCTTTAACGCCCTCGGTGACTGCCTCGATGAGCCAGGCCTCGGCCGCGATGGCGAGCAGTGGGGTATCCACCGCGAGCCACCAGCGTTCGACCAGCTCGAGGGCAAGACCGAAATCCTCGAAACCGGTATTAAGGTCATTGACCTGCTGACCCCTTACGTTAAGGGCGGCAAGATTGGCCTCTTCGGTGGTGCAGGTGTGGGTAAGACGGTCCTGATTCAGGAAATGATTACCCGTATTGCCCGCGAGTTCTCCGGTACGTCGGTCTTCGCCGGCGTCGGCGAGCGCACCCGTGAGGGCACCGACCTCTTCCTGGAAATGGAAGAGATGGGCGTTCTGCAAGATACCGCCCTTGTCTTCGGCCAGATGGACGAGCCACCAGGAGTTCGTATGCGCGTGGCTCTGTCCGGCCTGACCATGGCGGAGTACTTCCGCGATGTGCAGAACCAGGACGTGCTGCTGTTCATTGACAACATCTTCCGTTTCACCCAGGCCGGCTCCGAGGTATCCACCCTGCTGGGTCGCATGCCTTCCGCCGTGGGTTACCAGCCAACCTTGGCTGATGAGATGGGTGTGTTGCAGGAGCGCATTACCTCCACCAAGGGTCGTTCCATTACCTCTCTGCAGGCCGTTTACGTGCCTGCCGATGACTACACTGACCCGGCCCCAGCTACGACCTTCGCCCACTTGGATGCGACGACCGAGCTGGACCGTGCCATTGCTTCCAAGGGTATTTACCCGGCAGTGAACCCGCTGACCTCTACCTCTCGTATCCTCGAGCCAGGCATTGTGGGCGAGAAGCACTACGAGGTAGCACAGCGCGTCATCGGTATTCTGCAGAAGAATAAGGAACTGCAAGACATCATCGCCATCCTTGGTATGGACGAGCTGTCTGAAGAAGACAAGGTGACCGTGCAGCGTGCCCGCCGTATCGAGCGCTTCTTGGGCCAGAACTTCTTCGTTGCGCAGAAGTTCACTGGCCTGGAGGGCTCTTACGTGCCGCTGCAGGACACCATCGATGCCTTCGAGCGCATCTGCAACGGTGAGTTTGACCACTACCCAGAGCAGGCCTTCAACGGCTTGGGTGGCTTGGACGATGTCGAAGCTGCATACAAGAAGTTGAACGAGAAGTAGGGAGAGGCACATGGCTGACATCACCGCCGAATTGGTTTCCGTCGAGCGCTCATTGTGGTCTGGTCAGGCCTCCATAGTGACGGCTGAGACCACCGAGGGTGAGATCGGCGTGCTTCCCGGTCACGAGCCTGTGATCGGTCAGTTGATCGACAATGGCGTAGTGACCATCCACCCAGTTGATGGCGCGCGGCGCGTTGCCGCCGTCCAGGGTGGCTTCCTCTCCGTTACCCAGGACAAGATTACCGTCCTCGCTGATTGGGCCATCTGGTCCGATGAGGTGGATGAGGCCCAGGCGGAAGAGGACTCCTCTTCGGCTCATGAGCTCACCAAGTCCCGCGGTGAGGCTGCATTGCGTGCACTTCGCCGCGCAGCAAAGGCTGAATAAACCTTGGATTGGTAGGAGAGGGCAGCAATAGCCGCCCTTCCTGCTCTCAGAAAAGCGCACTGGAATGTATCCGGTGCGCTTTTTCACGTTTTCTTTGTCTTTTGTTATTGGCGCGGAGGCGGAATCAGGCGCTACAATCCAAATAATTGTTCTTTCACTAACCAAGGATGGCGTGTGGAGCCCATGAATTCAACGGTTATCTCGGTGGTCCTGTGGGCCTTAGCGTTGGTGGTATTGCTAGTAGTTCTGCTGGCGGCCCTGCGATTTTTTACTCTGCGCTCGCGCGGAACCGCGGTGTTGTTGCGCTCAATGCCGGCGAAGGATAGCTTTTCTTGGCGCCATGGCGTGCTGCGCTATACCGGAGAAGTTGTTGAATATTTCAAACTGCGCTCTGTATTTCCGCGCTATAACCTGTGGTTTAATCGCCTCGACATCACCATTTTGAACTCCCGTTCTTTGGATGATGACGAGGCTTCTTTCATGTCTGATGCCACCGAGGTAGTGCACTTTAGTACCGGGGATGCGGAATACGAGCTGGCTTCCGATGCCCGAGGGATCATGGCCTTCGAAGCCTGGGTCGAGGCTGCGCCGTCCAAGCGGCAACAGCGCTTTGATTACAAGCAATTGCGGGAGCGAGCCACCCGGCAGTCCAAGCGCCAATAGCAACAGGCTAGGGTAGTAGCCATGCGCTTAGTAATCGCCCGTTGTTCAGTTGATTACGTGGGACGGCTCGACGCCCACCTGCCCTTGGCGGACCGCCTGCTCATCGTCAAAGCAGACGGCTCGGTATCGGTCCATGCCGATGACCGCGCGTATAAGCCCCTCAATTGGATGACGCCGCCGTGTACGGTACAGGAATCCGTCATTGAAGACGTGGATGGCAATGACACGGGCGAGGTCTTGTGGCTAGTGGAAAACCCGAAGGGTGAGCAATTGCGCATCACTATCGCGGAAATCCACGAGGATATCTCCTACGAGATGGGCGAAGACCCCGGCCTAGTAAAGGATGGCGTGGAGGCGCACCTACAGGAGCTTTTGGCCGAAAAGATCGACACCTTGGGCTCCAATTTCACCCTTGTGCGCCGCGAGTACCCCACGGCCATTGGCCCGGTAGACATCATGGCTAAAGATGCCGATAACCGGAATGTTGCCGTGGAGGTCAAGCGGCGCGGTGGCATCGACGGCGTAGAGCAATTAACCCGCTACCTTGAGCTATTGAACCGCGATGAACTAATCGCTCCGGTATCTGGCATTTTTGCTGCGCAAGAGATTAAGCCACAGGCCCGAACGCTTGCCGAAGACCGCGGCATCCGCTGCGTGGTCTTGGATTACCAAGAGCTGCGCGGGCTCGAGTCGAAAGAATTGCGGTTGTTTTAATGCCACGGCGAAATAGGCGGAAACCACAGGAATTCCGGCCGCTGCCCAAGGACGGCTCTACCTTCCTTGGTTCGCAGACGGTCGAGGGCCCCAGCTGGACGCACGGGGAGCCGTATATCATGCGGCACATCGGTTCAGCGCGGGCGCAAAAATTCTATATTTGCCCGGGGTGTAACCAAAATATTCCGCCTGGGGTTGCCCACATCGTCGCCTGGCCGCGCGATACCGGCAGGCAGGGCGATGACCGCCGTCATTGGCACCGGCATTGCTGGGAGCGAAGGTAGACTTACGGGCATGATTGTTGCATTTTCAGTAGCACCCGCAGTGGTGGATAATGACTCCGGCGAGATGGCCGATGCCGTGGCGGAGGCGGTCCGCGTGGTGCGGGAATCCGGCCTGCCTAATGAAACCAACGCCATGTTTACCCTTGTAGAAGGCGAGTGGGACGAGGTTTTCGGCACTATTAAGAAAGCCACCGAAGCGGTGCGTGCGGTATCGCCTCGCACCTCGTTGGTTATTAAGGCCGATATCCGCGAAGGCGTGACGAATCAATTGACAGATAAAGTAGACGCCGTGAATCGTCGTTTAGCTAAGGAGGATTAATGACTTCTGCGAATAATGCTTATGTAGGCGGCACCCTCGATCTCAGCCAGGTCAAGGCCCGTGCGGAAGCCCGCCAGCAGGCACAAGAGCAGCCGCAGTCTAACGGAGTCCAGCCATTTTTTACCGTCACCGAGGCGAATTTCGAGACCGAGGTGGTGCGCCGCTCCACTGAGGTGCCGGTCGTCGTCCTCATTGGCACCTCGCGCTCTACCCAATCCGACCAGCTGAAGCAGGACCTGCAGGAATTAGCTGCGGCGGGAAACCTAAGCTTCCTCGTAGGCTACGTGGATGCGGATGCCACTCCACAGGTCGCGCAGGCCTTCGGCGTGAAGAACCTGCCCACCGTGGTAGCCATTGGCGCAGGCCAACCGCTGACCAATTTCGAGGGAGCGCAGCCGAAGGAGGCCCTCAAGCAGTGGCTGGATAGCTTGGTAGAAAACGTCGGACCGCAGCTGAAGGGGCTCGAGGCTGCACCGGCCGCAGCGGAGGAGGAAGAAGAGGACGACCCTCGCCTGCAGGAGGCAGAATCCTTCCTGAACTCCGGCGATTTCGATGGCGCGATCAAGGTCTACGAATCCATCTTGGAAGCGGAACCGGATAATACGCAGATTAAGCAGGCGCGGGACACAACGAAGCTTCTCAAGCGGCTGGATCCGGCAAACCAAACCGAGGACCCGATTGCTGCTGCGGATGGGGATAAGGGGGACATCGGCAAGCAAATGCGTGCCGCCGATGCCGAAGTCGTTGCAGGTGCCCCTGAAAAGGCCTTCGACCGCCTCATCGAGGCCATGAAGGTTACCGCCGGCGATGAGAAGGCCCAGCTCAGGGAACGCCTGCTTGAGCTCTTTGGGCTTTTTGCAGGCAATGATCCGCGCGTTCTTGAAGCGCGCACGAAGCTGGCAAGCGCGCTGTATTAAAGTCGGCGGAGCTGTGTCAATTACTGCGGGCGGTGAATAGATCAGTCACAATGGAAGGCGTGAACGACGTAACCCCAACTGATCAAGACTGGCTCATCGACTTCCGTGGCGTGGAGCTTCGCCGCGGTGGCAAGAACTTGGTAGGGCCCGTGGACTGGCAGGTCGAGCTCGATGAACGCTGGGTCATCATCGGGCCGAACGGTGCCGGAAAGACCTCCCTGGTGCGCATGGCGGCCGCGGAGGAATTTCCCTCCAAGGGCACGGCCTTTTTGATGGGCGAGCAAATTGGCAAGACCGATATGCGTGATCTGCGCGCGCTGATTGGTCTTTCCTCCGCCGCCGTGCAATCGCGCATTCCCGCGGATGAGCGGGTCTATGACCTCGTCATTTCTGCCGGTTACGCGGTCTTGGGCCGGTGGCGCGAAGAATACCAAGACATGGACTTTTCCCGCGCCGATGACATCTTGGCCCAGGTTGGCGCTAGCCACTTAAAGGAACGTACGTGGACGACGCTTTCGGAAGGCGAGAAGAAGCGCGTCATCCTCGCCCGCGCTTTGATGTCCAATCCGGAGCTGCTCATCCTGGATGAGCCTTCTGCTGGCATGGATCTCGGCGGGCGCGAAGATCTCGTGGGATACTTGGGCGATCTCGCGATGGATCCGGATGCCCCGGCCATCGTCATGATTACCCACCACGTGGAAGAAATCCCGTACGGCTTTACCCACGCGATGCTTCTGGATGAAGGAGAAGTAGTAGCGAAGGGGCTCATTAACTCCGTGCTGACCTCGGAGAACTTGTCTCAGGCCTTCCACCAGCCCATCCAAGTAGATCGCATTGGGCAGCGGTACTTTGCCCGCCGGATATCTTAATGAACAACCAGATTCATGACCGGCTCGATGCGATCGACGCCAGCGATACCACCGGGTTCAATGGTGGGCGCATGGCGGCGACCGTGCTCTTGCTTCGCGATGGCCCCGACGGGCTCGAGGTCTGGGTCCAAGAACGCGTGAGCACCATGCGTAACTACCCGGGCCATGCCGTATTCCCCGGCGGTGGGGTAGACCCGCGCGATTTCCCACCGCGTTCGTGGGATTCCGGTGACTTGTGGGCCGGAAAGTCCGTTGTGGCTATGGCTCGGCGGATGGGAGTCACCAAGTACAAGGCCCACGCCCTCGTCTTCGCCGCGGCCCGCGAGCTCTTCGAGGAATCCGGTACCTTGTTTGCGATCCGGGATGACGGCACGATTTCTAATGCGCGCCGGTATCACCGCGAGCGCAGGCTCCTAGAAAGCCACACCATCTCCTTCACCGAGTTCCTTAGCAATAACGGGATGCGCGTCGATGCCGATATGCTCCTTCCCTGGGCTCGGTGGGTGGGGCAAAGCAAAAACCATTGGTTCGATACTTTTTTCTTCGTTGGCCTGCTTCCGAGCGGGCAGGAGCCGGACGGGGACACTCACGAAGCAGATGATGCCGGGTGGTTTTCGCCGCAGCTCATCCTAGAGGGCTGGCGGGCAGGCCTCGTCCGCCTCGTAGTTCCTACATGGGCGCAAATGCAACGGTTATGCAAGTACTCCACCGTCCAGGAGGTGCTTGATGATGCCTCCTCGTCCGACCTTCGCCCCGTCATCGGCGATCCCCGCGATGACCCGCAGTACGCGGAATATTTCGCCACCACCCCTACAGAGCGCATATGAGTTTTAACTTCGATGAAGTCCGTTTCTTAAGTGAACATAACGCCGAACTGGCTAGCTTGGACTTGGATCTGAGCAAGGCTTCGCAGTTGAAGGATTTGGAAAAGCTGAAAGCAGCCTACGGCGACTATGCGCGCTGCGCCATGGAGCTACTTACTGCCCGGCGGGGAGGAAAACTGCCTGAGACCTGGCTTATGGATGCCGATTCCGCCCAGCAAGCCACCCCGCTGTCGGTTGCGCGCTATCGCTCAGAATTCCTGCAGCAGCGGGGAATGCGCACCGTGCACGATGTCACGTGCTCCATCGGTACCGAAGGCTATGGAACGAGCCTTGACTACTTCGGCTCCGATATCGATGCTTCGCGCCTTGCCATGGCCCGGCATAATTTGGCTTCTAACGCCTTGTTTCAAGCAGATGCACTCACCACGACCACCACAGCGGACGTCATTATCGCCGATCCCGCCCGCAGAAAGGCGGGGCGTCGCATCTCCCGTCCGGAGGATTTGCTGCCACCGCTACCGGACCTGATCGCCGCGCACCGGGACGCACACCTGGCCATTAAGTGCGCACCCGGCCTTGATTTTAGTGACTGGGACGGATTGGTCACCGTCAGCAGCGTCAATGGGGCAGTTAAGGAATCGTGCCTCTACACACCAGGCCTCGGAACGGGCAGGCATGCGGTGATGATTCAGGGCGAGTCAGTTGACGTCCTCACGGATGAAGAGCAGAACCTGCCTGAGGCTGGCGACATCGGCACCTTCCTCATTGATCCAGATGGGGCAGTGGTGCGCGCTGGACTCGTGCAGCACTACGCGGCGCGCGAGGGCTTGTGGCAGATTGATCCGCGAATTGCGTACCTGACGGGCGAGCGCATTCCACAGGGAACGTCGGGATTTCCATTCATAGAAAAGGTCCCCCTAAAGCGCCTAAAATCTGTACTAAAGGCCTATGATGCAGGCAGCCTAGAAATCCTTGTGCGCGGCGTCGATGTTGACCCTGACCAGCTAAGGAAACAGATGAAGTTGAAGGGATCGCGGCCTTTCGCGGTCATCATTACGCGAATTGGCTCACAGGGTATCGCTTTGCTCTGCCAACCCCGAGTATTATCGTCCGAAGAGAATTACGCAATATAAATCTATCGGAAAGGTGAGTGCCCCCAATGCCAACGATTGTGGCTCTGGTCAAGCATGTACCGGATACGTGGTCCACCAAATCTTTGGAGGATGACCACACCCTGGATCGCACCTCCGTGGACAACATCATTGATGAAATTAATGAATACTCCGTGGAACAGGCGCTACGCCTGTGCGATGAAAATCCGGATGAAAACTACCGTGTTGTCGCTTTAACGATGGGCCCCGCACAAGCAGATGAGGCCCTCCGCAAGGCGCTTGCGATGGGTGCAGATGACGCGGTCCTCGTATCCGATGACGCCCTAGCCGGCGCCGATGCACTGTCTACCGCGTGGACCCTGAACGCAGCAATTAACACGCTAGAGGATGTCCAATTGATCACCTTGGGCAATGAGGCTTCCGATGCCTCCACCGGAACGCTCGCGGGACTGCTCGCTGAATACCGCCAACTGCCCGCATTGACCGAGCTGCACCAGGTGGAGCTTTCGGGCAGCACGGTAAAAGGCAGCCGCGAAGACGCCCGCGGAACCTGGGAGCTCGAGGCAGCCCTTCCAGCGATTATTTCCGTCACCGATAAGGCGGATAAGCCGCGTTTCCCCAACTTCAAGGGACTTATGGCTGCAAAGAAGGCAGAGATCACCACTTTGAACGTGGCGGACCTAGGCATCGAAGCCATTGCGCCCACCACGACCGTTACCGAATCTTCCAAGCGCCCGCCGCGCACGGCCGGCGAGGTTATCTCGGAGCCGCAGCCGCAGGATGCTGCGAAGAAGATTGCTGACTTCCTAGCCGCAAAGAACTTGATTTAGGAGTAAAAATGTCTCACGTTTACGTACTTGTTGAACACGATGCAGACAGCATTCTCCCCGTCACCGGTGAGCTCATTACCGCCGCACGCGAATTGGGTACGGTGTCTGCGGTGGTCGTCGGCAAGCAGGCAGATGCCTTCGATGCAGAGCTAGCCGCCCTCGGCGCCGCCCAGGTGGTGCAGGCAACGGCGGAGGATTATGACCAGCGCCTGGTGACCCCTGAGGTTGATGCCTTGCACGCCCTGGGCGCAGCCAATCCGGCGCCCATCGTCCTGGCCGCCAGCCCGACGAATAACGAGATTGCGGGCCGCCTGTCTGCCCGCCTGGCTTCCGGCGCGCTCGCGAATGTGGATTCCATCAAGGCGGATGGCTCTGCAACCATGACCATTTTCGGTGGCACCTACGAGACCACCTCGCAGGCTTCCGGCAGCTGCCCGATCTATACCCTGCAGCCGGGTTCCGTTGCGGCGGAGCCCCAGCAGGTGGAATCCCAGCCGGCCCCCATGCCGTTGCCTGCGGCAACCGAGAAGGACGTCAAGGTTAATTCCTTTACTCCGGCCGAAAAGTCCGCCCGCCCCGAGCTCACCGCAGCCAAGGTCGTGGTCTCCGGCGGCCGCGGCGTGGGCGATAACTTCGCCGAGATCGTTGAGCCGCTTGCCGATGCCCTCGGTGGCGCCGTCGGTGCCACCCGCGACGCCGTCGATGAAGGCTTCTACGATGCCACCCATCAGGTGGGCCAGACTGGTGTGACCGTGTCGCCCGATCTCTACATTGGCCTGGGCATTTCCGGTGCCATTCAGCACACCTCGGGCATGCAGACCTCCGGCACCATCGTGGTGGTCAACCAGGACCAGGATGAGCCGTTCTTCCAGATCGCAGATCTCGGCGTCGTCGGTGACCTGCACGAAATCGCCCCAGCCCTGACCGAGGAATTGAAGGCGCGCCAGTAATGCCGCACTATTTCGACTACGCTGCAACCCAGCCGATGCGCCAATCCGCCATCGACGCATGGGTTGCCGCCTCCGGCTCGCTCAACTCCAGCGCCCAGTACGCCTCTGGCCGCAGGGCACGCTCCGTGCTTGACGATGCCCGCGAGAAAGTCGCCTCCCTCCTTGGGTGCGATCCCATCGAGGTCGTCTTTACCTCCTCTGGCACCGAGGCGGATAATATCGCTATCCAGGGCCTTTATGCTGTAGGCAATACCAACCGCATCATCTCGACGGATATTGAGCACCCAGCCGTGCGCGATACCGTGAGCAAGCTTGCCCAAGCCGGCGCCACCGTGGACCTGCTCCCCGTGGACCGCAGCGGGCATATCAGCGATGGGGGCGCCTTCGCGAAACCTGCCGATCTTGCCACCTGCATGTGGGCCAATAACGAAACCGGTGCGATTCAGCCGATCGAGGAGCTTGCCTCCCTCGCGCAACAATCCGGTATTCCCATGCACGTGGATGCGGTGCAGGTAGCGGGCAAGCTGCCCATCAATTTTGCGGAATTGGGCATCACGACGCTCGCCGCCAGCGCCCACAAGTTTGGCGGCCCGCGCGGTATCGGCGTGCTATTGGCCAAGCGCACCCCAGCGCCACAGCCGATTTCCTATGGCGGCGGCCAAGAGCGCGGACTTCGCCCAGGCACGGTGGACGTAGCCAGCGCCTCGGCGCTCGCCGCTGCCTTGGAGGAGTCGATCGCCGAAAGCGCTGCCGAGGGCGAGCGCATCGCTGGACTCCGGAACAAGCTGCGGGATGGGATCCTTTCTTCCATTGACAACGTCGTGGTGAATTCCACCGAGCCATGCTTGCCGTCGCACCTACATGTTTTTTTCCCCGGCACCGATGGCGACAGCCTCATTATACTGCTGGATTCGCTGCAGATTGAGGCATCGACTGGCAGCGCCTGCAGCGCAGGCGTCAACCGCATGTCCCATGTGCTTTCTGCAATGGGCGTCAGCGAGGATGAAGGAATCGGCTCCCTTCGGTTCACCTTGGGGCGCCTTACCTCCGAAGACGATGTGGATTACGTGCTCGCGCACTTGCCAGATGTCGTTGCTCGGGCCCGCACGGTTTAAGTATCAGCCCTTTCTTTGGCAGCATTGCGCCGCGCGGCGATTGCCTGGGCAACGGTGAGTGCCCAGTTCTTATTCTTCGCCGTTAGCGGCCCCTGCGGTTCATCGTATTCCCACCGCCCGTCTTGGAAGAGCCAGATAATGTCCCCGCTGTGCGGATCCATGATGTAAAAGGCGCTTTTATCCGTCTTTACATTGTGGTGATGCTGGCACAGCGAGGCCAAGTTTCCCGCCGTCGTCTTTCCTCTCTCTGAGAAATCGATCCGGTGGTCCTTCTGGCACCTGTAGGCCGGGCGGTTACACCCTGGCCAGCGGCACACACCATCGCGACCCTCCACATAGGCACCGATGAGCGGCGGCGTGGAGTAGGCCGGACTTACCCTTGTTGCCGCTTGGTCCATATCCCGTGTCGTAGTCGGGGTTAGCCGGTCAGCAGTATCTGGGTGAACCCATCCATAGCCCTGGATAAAACCGGGAGCCGCTTTTATATCGCTGGCGCGGTACATATATAGATGTACTTGCGATTTATCCTCGACGGTTCCGAGGATCAGCTGGGCCAGGGCATCGGCCTTGCTGATTCCGTGTTCTTCCGCTGTGCGCTGAACAACCTCGTCAATGAGGATGAGCGCATCTTCGTCGAACTCTACGTTTAACCCTGCTCGTCCACCCGCGGTGGGGTAGATGAAATAGGATTCATTTCGAGATTCCTCTTCCTCGGAGTCCTTGTCTCCCGTAGCGTCCGGGGATTCCATCGTGATGAGCCCATTGAGCTTTCGACGCAGGGCAGCGTTCGATGGAAAACTTTGGCCCGGCTTTGTGGGAGTGAGGTACTTTTCTAATTCTGCGTCTATGCGCCGAAGGATGCGGCTGTCTACCTCGCCAAGTTTGCTCAAGACCGCATCGATGGTGATAAGCCGAGAGAAATCGAGGAAGTAGTAGGTTTCCTGCAGCAGTTGGGTGCGTGGCAATTCCTCTAAGCGGTACAGGGCCATGGTGATATCCCTCGTGCGCCTCTCGCTTAAGCCGGTGCGACCCGCCAAGGTATGGCACGAGATATCGAAATCGTCTTCTAGGCTTGGTTTAATTTCCTTCCAGAGTAGGTAGTCGGACTTTCTATTGCAGGTGGCACTAACCGCGATGTCATCGTGTGGGTCAGTGATGAGGTAGTAGGGCTCCACGGCGATTATCCCCCGAATTTCGCACTAAGTTTCTAATTTCCATAGCTCCACCATAAGCCGCTCACTCAACCCTCGCAAGCCGAAAAGCGAAAATATGTTCTAAATAGTACATTTCCAACGAGTTTGTCTACGCGAGTGAAAAATTTGTCTCTAAGGTGCGTGTGTTGCAAATGTGGTTAGTGTGAATGATTGTTAAACTCACGCGCATGACAACTATGAGGGCACTCCGCAAGAGCATCATCGCGGTTATCGCTGCAGTTGCAGTCACGGTAAGCGGGACCGCTGCCGCACAGGCAGCATTGGGAACCAGCGCACCAAAAGGTATTGATATTGCTGCCCACCAGCACCCAGGTGGCATGCCTATTGACTGGAATAAGGTGAAGTCTGATGGCCAGTCCTTTGCCTTTGTGAAGGCAACTGAGGGTGGGGACTGGATTAACCCGCACTACGTCAAAGATATTCAAGCCGCCAATCTGCATGGCCTGAAGACCGGCGCATACCACTATGCGCGTCCAGCTGGCGATGCGAAGACGCAGGCCGCAAACTTTGCCACGCAGATTGCATTGGCGCCGAATCAGACGTTGCCGCCGGTGCTCGATATCGAGGTTTCCGAGGGCAAGTCCGCCTCCCAGTTGGAGAGCTGGATCGAGGAATTTACCAGAGAGCTCAAGCGCCTGACCAACCGCACGCCAATGATTTATACCTATAAGTACT
The DNA here is from genome assembly GCF_000477975.1 of Corynebacterium sp. KPL1986. Classification (NCBI taxonomy): domain Bacteria; kingdom Bacillati; phylum Actinomycetota; class Actinomycetes; order Mycobacteriales; family Corynebacteriaceae; genus Corynebacterium; species Corynebacterium sp. KPL1986. Next base: position 350,913 of record NZ_KI515719.1, read on the forward strand.
TCTGGATCGGTGAGATGAATAACTCCCAGAAGTTCTCCAATATGCCACTGTGGTTGGCGGCATACCAGGATGAAGCGCCGGATCCAGTGGGTGGGTGGAAGAACCTGTCCTTCTGGCAGCGCTCCGGATCGGGCAAGGTTGCCGGTATTCCAACCGATGTGGATTTGAACCTCTTCAATGGCACGAAGCAGCAGCTTGATTCCTTTAGCGGCGGCAATTACGTCGATATCGGCGGCGCGCTCGATAGCCTCGTGCTTGATGATGGCGTCGATCTGAGCGCCGATAGCACTCCGCTGATTGGTGCAATCTTTGCCCTTGCGGCTGGCCTTATTGCAATGCCCCAGCTTGCCGATGCCGCCAAGGACGCCGGCCTCGATGCCCAAGCTGCTGAGGGCTTGGCAGCTTTTGTGAAGACCTTGGAAGACGAGGACGCTCTGCCTCTCAAGCAGCTTGGCAAGATGGCAGTCGGTGACTTCACCGTCGGTGACTTGGCGATGTTGCTAGAAAACGCTGGCCATGTCAATGGCGTCGACAAGGGCGAAGTCTCTGGAGCTCAGGTAGAAGAAGCCAAGGATGCGGCGAAGAAGGCCGGTGCCGATGTCCCCGACTTCGACGCTAATCAGGTGGCCGAGCTGCTCAATCGTGTGCTGAAGTAGCTCCCGCAAAGAATTTTCGGGTCCAGCTTTCATCCTTAAAGTGAGCTGGGACGGCCCCACCTAAGAGTGCCTTTGCCAGTTGAGCGGCTTGTACCGAGCCCTCAGCTGGCAGTTTCGTGTCTGAGGCCAGCAAGATGATGTTTCCATACCGGCGCCCTTTGAGCATGGGCGGGTCAGCGATTACGGCGAGGTGATCGAAGACCTCAGAAAGCCCGGCCAGCTCTTCCTTAGCCAAGTGGAGATCCGAGTGATCGCCGCAGTTCGCCACGTAGAGGCCGCCGGCAGACAGGGATGACTTAGTCGCGTGGAAAAACTCCACAGTGGTTAGGTCTTTCGGGGTTTTATCCCCAGCGAAGACATCGCGGATAATGATATCGCGGCTGGCGGGTAGAAAACTTTCGGTTTCCTTTCGGGCATCGCCGGGGCGGATCTTGACGGTGGGGGAGCGGGGGACATCGAAAAGATCGCGGACTAATTCGCCCAGTTTGGCATCGAGCTCGACTACCGTATGGCGGCTGTCCGGCCACAGGTCGGCAAAATAGCGCGGGAGTGAGCAACCTGCCCCGCCGAGGTGGGTAACGCGCAGTTTATTGGGCGAGACCGTATTTAGCTGTTCTACCGCCGCTGCGATCCAGCGCATGTACTCAAAGTCGAGTTCCTGCGGCTCGCCCAGCACGATATGGCTGCTAGGAACGCCATTGACGTTAAGGATATAGGCCCCGTCGCGGAATTCATCCGGCACAACCTCGGCGGTGCCGGTGGAGATCTCGTAGGTGCCGGTGATGCCTGACCTGTTCGCGGCTCGCTTTCTACCCATGGGGTTCAAGCTTAGGGAATGGAATCGATTTAAGCTGCGTTGGGGCAAGGGAGTACACTTTCGGGCCTGTAGTCGAGGTATTTAAAGGGGAATGCAATGCGAGTATTGGTAGCAATGTCTGGCGGCGTGGACTCATCTGTCGCCGCCGCCCGTGCGGTGGAGGCTGGCCACGATGTCGTCGGCGTGCACCTGGCGCTGCATAAGGACGCGCAGCAAACGCGCGAAAAAGCCCGCGGCTGCTGTTCGCTGGAGGACTCCGCCGATGCCCGCCGCATTTGCGATAAGTTGGGCATTCCGTTTTACGTCTGGGACTTTTCGGAGGAATTCAAGGAAGAGGTCATCACGGACTTCGTGGATTCCTATGCCCGCGGTGAAACCCCGAATCCTTGCCTGCGCTGCAATGAGAAGATTAAATTCCGCGCATTGCTGCAAAAGGGTATGGCCCTGGGCTTTGATGCCGTTGCGACCGGTCACTACGCCACGCTTGATGATGACGGTTATATGCGCCGCTCCAAGGATGAGAATAAGGATCAGTCTTACGTGCTCGGCGTCATTTCCGCCGAGGAGTTGGACCACTGCTTTTTCCCCATCGGTGATACCCCCAAGCCGCAAATCCGCGAAGAGGCTGCGGCGCACGGTTTTTCCACGGCGAAGAAGCCGGATTCCTATGACATCTGCTTCATTCCAGACGGCAATACCCAGCAGTTCCTTGGATCGCGCATCGGGCTTCGGCCCGGCATGATTGTGGACCAAGAGGGCACGGAGCTTAAGGAACATGATGGCGCGTGGAACTACACCATCGGCCAGCGCAAGGGCTTGGACATCAAGGCCCCGGCCGCTGATGGCCGCCCGCGCTACGTCACCGATATTGACGCTGCAACGGGCACGGTGACCGTCGGCGCGCGCGAGGACCTGGCGGTCACCGCCATTCGCGCCGATCGCCTGAAGTACCTGCACCCTGGCATGGATGGCGACTTCGAGTGCGAGGTGCAGGTCCGCGCGCACGGTTCCGTCGTGCCGTGCATCGCCCACGTGGACCGCGCCGCGGATTCGATGCGCCTAGAGCTCAAGGAGCCACTGTCTGGCGTTGCCCGTGGACAGGCGGCGGTGCTGTACCTGCCGTCCCCAGATGACCTCGGCGATATCGTCATTGGTTCCGGCACCATTTGCGAGACCGTGTAAATGACCGGATTCGCACTCGGGCCCATGCCCGGCACGTCCATGGCGGAGGCAGCGGACATCATCATGGGCGAGACCGAGCTTCCCGCCATCCCGCAGCTGCCGGAACGCGGGCTGGGCTCAGATTCGGTGGGGCGCACCGCCAGCATGCTCGAGGCCATCACCATCGACCGCGGCCCTCGTTCGTGGCGCATGACGGCTCGCCCCCAGCTGCTTACCCGCCGCGCGTGGGATCGCCTCGAGCGCGATCTTGACGAGGTGCAGCAGGTATGGGGAGAAAGCGTGCCCCGCGTTAAAGTCCAGGCGCTAGGGCCGTGGTCGCTGGCAGCCAGCATTGAGCTTGCCGATGGCCACCGTGTTCTTAGTGACCGCGGTGCCTTCGCCGAGCTTTCTGAAGCCCTTCTTCATGGGCTGCGCGCGCATGCAGACGATGTGGCACGCCGCTTCCACGGCGAGGTTGTGGTGCAGCTTGATGAACCTTTGCTTGTGGATATCGTGGCTGGCCGCATTCCAGGAACCACCGACTTTGATTCTATCCCCGCCGTGGCTGATGAGGTAGTGCTAGAAACTCTGCTCGGCTTTGACGCGGACTACCTGCATGCCCCGCCGCTGTGGTCCATTGCTGTTGCCGCAACGACCTTCCTCGTCGATTTCCATAGCCCTCGTTATCGCCTCGATACCCCTGAGCATTTCGATGGCTTGGGAGAGCACTTGAGCGAAGGCCATCGCATTGGTGTGGGGATTTCCGGATCGGATGCCCGTGCCGAGGCCATCGCGCTGGCCAAGCATCTCGACCGCATTGGCATGCCACGCGAACTTTTGGTCGATCGCTTTGATGTGTATCCCGTGCAGGCCTCTGCCCGAACCCTGCGTTCGGTGACGGAGACCTCGTCCATCCTTGTCCGGGACGCCGGTGACCTTTAATCTACTCGACCCAAGCTGTCGGTGGCTGTGAAATAGGCCTCCATGTAGGGAATGACGAATCTAAGCTGGCCGTGGCCGGTGGGTTCGATGAGATCGGCATCGATAAGCCGCTGGCGCGTGGCCGATAGGGACCGCACCGTGCGGTCGTGGTGTGCGGCGATAGCTTGAATTTCTGCAGTGTCGCTGTCCATGACAGCACTCATGGCTTCAAGGAAGCGGCGCTGTGCGGGTGGGAGCGTGAGGGTTGCGGGCTGGTGCACTTGTGTGCCTAGGACGGATATCGCCTCGGCCGAGATGGCTTGAACAGTGTTTTCTTCTATGCGGGTCGCGCCAGAGCGCTGTGCTTGGGCCCACGCCAGTGATCCGACGAGCTGAACCAGGTAGGGATATCCTCGGGATAGCTCCACGGCGGCGGAGACTGCATCTGCACTGAAGTCGAGGCCCGAGTGTGCGGCGGTTTCCTTAAATGCAACGGTAGCGTTGGCCGGTGACAGCGGGCCCAGCACAAACTTTTGCGCGCGGCGCAGAAAGGTTACTCCGGGCAGCTCCAGCAGCCGGTTAATGCCCTGTGGCAGGCCGGCTACGACGATGGCGACATCGAGTTCATCGCGCAATAAGTCTTGGTAAGTAACGGCCAAGGAGGCCAATTCTTGGGCATCGGCATCTTGGACTTCATCGATGGTAAGGAGCACACCTGCACCCTTGAGCTGGGCTAGTAATTCGCGTAGCCGGGTATTTAAGGTGGGCTTATAGGCTTCATCCGTGTTGTGTTCGATTCCTATGGAACCAAGGCCGCCGATTCCGATGCGGTTGACTTTGTGCTTATCTGCCGGCGCAAGCGTGTCCATGATGCGGGGGATGGTGGTCTCGACGAGTTCTTCCACCATGGCGCTGCGGCCGGAGGCGCGCAGCGTAATCCATCCGCGGGCGGCGGCGATGTCCTCCAACTCGTTGAGGAGGACCGTCTTGCCAATACCACGGGCGCCGCTAATGACGAGTGAGCGACCGGGGTGTCCAGGTGGGGCATCGAGCGCTGCGCGAAACGTATCGAGGACCGCGGTGCGGCCGACCCAAAACAGCGGTGGGACGCCAAATGTGGGGCGGAAGGGGTTCTCGTGAAAGGACATAGTCTCCATCGTAGTCCAACCGGAGATTTGGGAGACTTTTTAGCAATCGGAGATTTGGGAGACTTTTCACTCTTGTGTGGGCGCCTTGCTTGTTGCCTGCAAGGTTACGTGCGGTCCGCATGAAGGCTGGTAGCACCCCACGTTATGGCTCCCACATGGAGGGCGAAGGAGCCGACCAGTGCATACCACCAGTAAAAATGCACGGAGGTGTACCAGGGTAAGGCGTGACCTAAAAAGATGATGACGACGGCGGTCAGTGCCGCCCCAAAGACGTGAAATGCCGTCGAGCCGGGTTTCTTTAAAGCCTTCCATGCGGCCCAGAGCTCGGAGGCGATGAAAACGGCGAGGATAATGGACGTAGGCATAGTGTTTCCTTAAAGCTCAGCGAAGAGTGCTTGGCCAAGTTCTTCGGTACCGGCGAGCGAATCGTTGTTTGCAAATGCGGCTCGCTTTGTCTTTGGGTCGATGATGAGCATGGTGGAATAGCCGTAGGTTCCGCCGTTATGCCAGAAGCCGGTGCCGTCATCGTTCTTCTGCCATCCGTATGCGGGATCGCCGTGGGCCATAAACCACTCCGCGAACTTAGCCATATCGCTCGCGGTCGAGCGGATTGCCCCTGCAGGCGCCGAACCGTCCATCTCCCAAGGCTGGGCCTGCCGCCCAGTGGCGGTGCGGCCGCGCGGGGCATCGGCAGACACGGCGCCGGGGGTCATAAGGTAGGTCTCCGTTAATCCGGCTGGCTCGAATATTCGCTGTTTCAGTAACGTCTCATAAGGCGTGTTCGCCGCGGTTTCTATTACGTGCCCGAGCAGGGCGTATCCGAGGTTGGAATAGGATTCCTCCCCGCGGTTGCTGAGCTCTGCTGCGGCGGCACCATCGACGATATCTTGAGTGCTTTCGCCTGCATATGGGTTCGTGCCGGCCACTGCGGACCACAGGAAACCGAAGAAATTCCCGTCTGCTGTGGGAGGTAGGCCAGAGGTGTGATCGAGTAGTTCCTTAATCGTTATATCCGCTACGGGTGCGTTGTCTACGTCTAGAAACTCGCCCACGGTGCTATCGAGTCGCAGTGTGCCTTCTTCTACAAGCTGGTGGGTGAGTTCGCCGGTGAACATTTTGGTGACAGAACCGATCTCTACTTCTGTGTGCTCGTTGCTGCCTACACCCGCAAAGGTGGCGTTACCGTCGCGGAGTGTAAAAGCGGTGAGGTGATGAAAACCCGGCTCCGCGTTTTCTCGCAGTGTGGAGGCAAGGGCTACATCTCCTGTATCTGTTGGGGCGAGCGTGAGGCGCCGAGGACCAGCCAGTAGGAGCACGGAAGCGATAGCGATGGCGGTAACGATACTGAGGACGAGCCTGCGCATTAGTGGTCCTCGCTAGCGGTAATAATGGCGAGCAAAGGAATAACGCGGGCGGGACGAATTGAGTACTCGCCACTTGTCTTTGTAGTCCAACCTGCACTAGTTAGAGCGCTGAGGTGGTGATAGGCCGTGCCGGTGGAAGAGATAATATCCTCGTCCACGAGCTCCGCGGCGGTAGCAGGTGCCGCGAGAAGGCGTCGAAGAATCTCGCCACGTACGGGATGGGCAAGTGCGGCGAGGCGTTCGAGATTTTCTGACCACTCCTCGTCAGTTATTGCAGTAGTGGGACGCTGCCACTGATAGGCGTAGGTACGCTTGCCGAGCGCAATGTTGCCGCCGAAAATTACCGATCCATCGGGTAGTTGAGTGGAGGGAGCAAGGGCATCGACAAGCCAGTAGGTCGACTCCTCCGAGGGAGGCTGCGGTGGGGCGCTCGATTGGCCTTCGAGTTTGGCGACGCGTGCCTCGAGATCGCTAAGGCGAGATTCAACGATATTCATATTTCTAGAATTCCAAAACTCTAGAAATATGGCAAGGGGATTAGGAAATGAGCGGCCACGCCGTCGAGACATCGGAGGCATCGCGGCCCTTGCCTTCTAGGTACTTCTTGAAGGCGACGCGGTCCTCGTACCACTTGACCGCCTGGAACTCCATGAGCTCGTTTTCGTCCATCTGCGCGAGGTTAGGGTAGTGCTGGCGCACCTGCTTCCAGGCCACGCGGGCGGCAGCGAGGGCATCGGCAGTAGCCTCGTGCGCATTGCCCAATTCCACGCCGTAGTGCTCGCACACCGCGCCGAGGGTGCGCTTGCCCTTGCGCCACTTATCGCTCACGCGGTCAATGACGTACGGATCAAAGACAGGGCCTGTGACCGTGAAATCGCCGGTGAGACTGCGCAGCACGGTGAGGTCGAAGGCCGCATTATACACGATGAGCGTCAGGCCGTCGTCCCACGCTGCCTTGATGGCATCAACCGTGTCCTTGAGGACCTCCTCGTGCGGGCGGCCTTCTGCCTGGGCCCTTTCCGTTGTGATCCCATGCACGTCGGTGGCGGCTTGGGGGATCTCGATGCCAGGATCCGCAAGGTGCTCCACCTTCTGGACATCGCGACCGTCAATTCGGACTAGGGCAGAGGTAACGATGCGGGCGTCTTTGGGGTTGGCTGAGGTGGTCTCAAGGTCGAAGGCGAGCATGCGGGAGGCGTCGAAGTTCATGGTCCATACCTTAGTAGCTAGCCCGGACATGGGGGATCGCTAGACTTGGATACCGTGACTAATCCAGCTGATGTGCAACGTGAATGGAACGACCTGGCGCAGGAAGTGCGCCGCCACCGCAACCTGTATTACAACGGTGAACCGGCAATTCCCGATGCCGACTTTGATGCGCTTTTCCAGCGCCTGATGGACCTAGAAAAGCAGCATCCGGAGCTGGCGGTTCCGGATTCGCCCACCCAGCAAGTAGGTGCAACGCCGAACGCTGGCGAGGATATCGAGCACCTCGAGCGCATGATGAGCCTAGACAATGTCTTTAGCGCCGGTGAGATGCAGGACTGGCTGGATAGGACGCCCGCCAAGACTTACCTGACGGAGCTGAAGATCGATGGCCTCTCCATCGACTTGGTCTACCGCAATGGGCGCTTGGACACGGCCGCTACCCGAGGCGATGGCACCGTGGGCGAGGAGATTACCGCCAATGCGCGTGTTATTTCTGATATCCCGCACGAGCTTACGGGCACCGATGAGTACCCAGTCCCGGAACTTATTGAAATCCGCGGCGAGGTCTATATGCGCCCGGAGGACTTCGAAGAGATCAATGAGGAGCGCGCGGCAGACGGCAAGGCGCGGTTTGCCAATCCCCGCAACGCTGCGGCCGGCGGACTGCGCATGAAGGATCCCGCCGAGGTGAAAAAACGCCGCCTGCGTATGGTGTGTCACGGCCTAGGCGCGCGCGAGGGATTTTCCCCCTCCTCCCAGCACGATGCCTATAAGGCCATCGCCGCATGGGGCTTGCCCGTCTCGCCCTATACCAGGCAGGTCCACTCCGCCGCAGAAGTACAAGAGGAAGTATCTTACTGGGCCGAACACCGCCACGATGCGATTTTCGAAATGGATGGGCTCGTGGTCAAGGTGGACGATTTGGGCTCACAGCGCCAGCTCGGGGCGACCTCCCGCGCACCGCGCTGGGCCATTGCCTATAAGTACCCGCCGGAAGAGGTCACGACGAAGCTGAAAAATATCGAGGTCGGTGTCGGGCGTACGGGGCGCGTTACCCCCTTTGCCATCATGGAACCGGTCTTTGTCTCCGGCTCCACGGTATCCATGGCCACCCTGCACAACCAGTCCGAGGTCAAGCGCAAGGGCGTGCTTATCGGGGATACCATTATTATCCGCAAGGCCGGGGAAATCATTCCTGAGGTACTAGGCCCCGTGCGCGAACAGCGCGATGGCAGCGAATACGAATGGAGCTTTCCCACGCAGTGCCCAGCCTGCGGCACGACGCTCGCCCCACAAAAGGATGGCGATGCTGACTGGCGATGCCCCAATACCCAATCCTGCCCAGCCCAACTTTCCGCACGCCTGGAATACCTCGCCTCCCGCAAGGGCCTCGATATCGAGGCACTGGGGGAGAAGGGAGCCATGGACCTCATTGAGAACGGCATCCTCACCGATGAATCCGAGCTCTTTGAGCTAACGGAAGAAAAGCTGCTTGCTTCCGATGTCTATACGGCCAAGCGCGATACGAAGGATAAGCGCAGCAAAAAAGAGGGCAACGTCAAGGTCAATACCGCGGGCAAGAACCTGCTGCAGAACTTAGAAGAGGTCAAAGACCGCGACTTCTGGCGCGTGCTGGTCTCGCTATCCATTCGCCACGTGGGTCCCATCGCGGCGCGGGCACTCGCGGCGCGCTACGGCTCCATGGACAAGCTGCGCGCGGCGAAAACCGAAGAGCTTGCAGAGGTAGATGGCGTGGGCGCGGTCATTGCGGAATCCTTCCACGCCTGGTTTGAGGTGGATTGGCACCGCACCATCGTTGAGAAATGGGCGGAGGCTGGCCTCGCTATGGAGGTAGCCGCCGAGGACAGGAAAGAACAGACCCTAGAGGGCCTGACCATCGTTGTCACCGGCAGCCTCGAAGACTTCACGCGCGATTCCGCCAAGGAAGCCATCATCAGCCGCGGCGGAAAGGCAACCGGGTCCGTATCGAAGAAAACCTCCTACCTCGTCGCTGGGGCCAATGCCGGCTCCAAGGAGGACAAGGCCCGCGACCTTGGCGTGCCTATCTTGAATGAGGAGCAATTCCACACGCTCTTAAACACTGGGGAGGTGTAGACACACCGCGCCGGGCTTATTTGAGGAAGGCACCCAAAATCGTGCCGATGTGGCCGAGGTGCTCGACCTCAGAGGCCAGGTATTCCGGCCCGCCGGTGCGGCCCATGGCGATGACCATCCCGGTATCTCCCAGGGGAGCGGCGGCCAGGGCGGAATCGAGCAGCGCCCAGCTTTCTGGCACCCATTCGTCCTTATCGGGGTGCAAGGTGCGCGCGCTGTCGATGTTGAGATCGACCGGAATCGTATCGTCATCGGCAGGGGCCGCGTTTGAGGAGGCCACGCGGTGAATGGGCTCATTATTGTCAATGACGATGGCCCACGTGGAGGTCGCCGCCTTCGGGATGGCCGCGACGACTTCCTCCATCGCTGCCGTGACATTGGAGGCATTGGCGGCAACGCGCGCTAATAACTCGATCTGCCCGCGCCGGTCCACGCGGCCGCTGAAGGGCCGAATGGAATCTACTTCCACGCCATGAACAGAGGCGGCGGCGGTAATCAGGGCATCGGCCATAGCGTCTGCGGGAAGCTCAATGACAATGTCATCCATGACGGTGCCATCCGGGAAGGATTCTACGATGTCAACCGATTGGATATTTCCGTCAACCAGCCCGAAGGCCTCCGAAAGCTGGCCCAAACTACCAGGGGTATCGGGAAGCAGGACACGGATTAGGTAAGACATTAAGTCGCACGCTTTCAGTAGCTTGTAGTCCCATTTACGATACCTGGGTCACAGTGCGGCGTTCAAGGGGCAATAATTCGGGGTGACTCGGCAACCGCGCGGGTTGGTGCAGTATTATGGAGCCTTAGCAATTTACATAGTACGCGCGGGAAAATAATTTTCACCTGCGCGTCGATTATGGAAAAAGGATGGAGTTCGCGTGTCTGAGATTTCGCGTGATGAGGTAGCCCACCTTGCCAAGCTTTCCCGCCTGGCATTAAGCGATGAAGAGCTAGCCCAATTCGCAAGCCAGATTGATGAAATTGTTGATTCCGTTTCCGCAGTACGGAACGTGGACACTGAAGGCGTGGAACCGATGAGCCACCCGCACTCCGTGGATGCACCGATGCGCGAAGACGTTATCGTGCGCACCCTTACCGCCGAGCAGGCCTTGGACCAAGCGCCGGCCGTGGAAGATGAGCGATTCGTCGTGCCGCAGATTTTGGGAGGAGAGTAAATGACCAACGTTGTTGTACCTGCGGAGGGACTGACCTCTTTGACCGCCGCCGAACTGGCGGAAAAAATTCACGCGCGCGAGGTGACCTCCCGCGAGGTTACCCAGGCCTTTTTGGACCGCATTGCGGAAACCAATCCCGAACTTAACTCCTTCCTGCACGTGGGGCAGGAGGAAGCATTGGCGGCTGCCGATGCCGTGGATAAGGCCCTCGACGCCGGCGAAAAGCCCGCATCGGCATTGGCCGGCGTGCCGCTGGCCCTAAAAGACCTGCTGGTTACTACCGATGCCCCCACCACCGCCGCATCCAAGATGCTCGAGGGCTACATGTCTCCGTATGACGCGACGGTGACCAAGCGTCTGCGCGAGGCCGGCATCCCCATCCTTGGCAAGACGAACCTGGATGAGTTTGCGATGGGTTCGTCCAATGAGAACTCCGCCTTTGGCCCGGTTCACAACCCGTATGACACCGAGCGCACCCCGGGCGGTTCCGGCGGCGGTACCGCAGCGGCGCTGGCTTCGGGGCAGGCTCCTTTAGGTATTGGTACCGATACCGGCGGATCCATCCGCCAGCCGGCGGCACTGACCAATACCGTGGGCGTAAAGCCCACCTACGGCACGGTGTCTCGCTACGGCCTGATCGCGGCCGCGTCCTCTCTGGACCAGGCGGGTCCCTGTGGTCGTACCGTCCTGGATACCGCGCTCTTGCACGAGGTTATTGCCGGTCACGATGCCTTCGACGCCACATCTGTGGACAAGCCGGTTGCCCCCGTGGTGGAGGCCGCCCGTGAAGGCGCGAATGGGGACCTGAGCGGCGTCAAGGTAGGCCTTATCAAGCAATTCGAGCGCGATGGCTGGCAGGACGGCGTGATGGAGAACTACCACGCCGCCGTGGAACAGCTGCGCGAGCAGGGCGCGGAAATCGTCGAGGTGGACTGCCCGCACTTCGATGAGGCCTTGGCCGCCTACTACCTGATCATGCCGTGTGAGGTCTCGTCCAACCTGGCCCGCTTCGATGGCATGCGCTATGGCCTGCGTGCTGGCGATGACGGATCCCACTCCGCGGAGCAGGTCATGTCCCAGTCGCGCGCAGAGGGCTTCGGCCCCGAGGTCAAGCGCCGCATCATGCTGGGCACGTATGCGCTGTCCGTGGGCTACTACGATGCCTACTACCTGCAGGCGCAGCGCGTGCGCACCCTCGTGGCCCAGGACTTTGCCCGCGCCTTCGAGCAGGTTGACGTGCTGGTCTCGCCGACCACCCCGACCACCGCGTTCAAGCTGGGGGAGAAGGCCGAAGACCCCATGGCGATGTACAACTTCGACCTGTGCACCTTGCCGCTCAACCTCGCCGGCCTGTGCGGCATGTCCGTGCCTTCCGGCATGGCAGCCGATACCAACCTGCCTACCGGTTTGCAGATCATGGCACCGGCTTTCCAGGATGATCGCCTGTACAAGGTGGGTGCGGCCTACGAAGCGAAGCGCCAAAACTAGCCGCGCTATTTAAAATAGTTGTCACTGTGAAATAGCTGCGGATTAGATAACGATTCGTTTACACCCCTGTCGGATGCCCATCCGGCAGGGGTAAATTACTGGGTATGACTTTGAAAAAGATTGCAACCGCGACGATGTCCGTCTCCGCAGCTGCGCTCATGGCCATGGGCGTAGCAAACGCTGAACAGCCCGCAGCAACTCCCAAACCAGCAGAAAACCCCGCACCGGTTGAGCCCGGTACCGAGGTAGCAGACTCCACCGCCAAGAGCGACCTGGTGGAATCCCTGCCGGCAGACGCTGACAAGCTGGTGCCGAATATCGAGGGCCAGACCATCACCGGTGAGCTGCACTCCGTCAAGGAAGACGGCAAGTTCACCGTGCAGTTCGACAAGGATCAGTCCTTGGTCCTCAACGATGGCTGCAATACCTACACCACCTCCTACGATGTGGATAAGGACGGCACCATCCACGTAGGTGACTTCGCCTCCACCTTGGCGGCATGCGATGACCACACCCAGGAGCTTTCTGATTCGCTGCGTGACGTCCTCGAGTCCGAGCCTTCCTTCTACGCCCTGCCTGACGGCCAGGCCGCACTGGGCACTGAGGACAACGCCGTTGTCTTCAACGTTGTTGAGTAAATACTCACAAGATCACTCAGCACCATGATCCTCCTTGGCGGGGGACCATGGTGCTGTTGTGTATGTGGTGGGGTGGACTACTTGGCATCGGAAAGCGCGTAGGCGGCGCCCGCAGAGGCGGCCGTCACGGCGAGGACTGCTGGCCAGGAACCAATCTTCTTTGCCAATGGGTGGGAAGCGCCGAACGCGCCGACGTACAGGGCGGACAGGCCAGCGGTCGTGGCTGGGTTGGTCTTCTTTGCCCAGGAACGGCCGGCCCACAGGCCCGCAGCGCCGAGGATGACGCCGCCGAGCGGGCGAATGCCGGTCTCGCGGGCGGTGACCCAACCACCGATGAGGCCGAGGATAACGGTGGTGGCGGTGGATACGTCTTGTGGCTTTTTGATATCAATCATGGACATGGTGGCCAGTCTAGGCCTGATTTGTGTGCCCCGCTAGAATTCCTGCCATGACTGTGGAGACTAATCTGCCACCTGAGCGCCAAGCATGGCGCGCCATGTTCGCGCTATCCCTCGGCTTCTTCGTGTCCCTGTTGGATCAGTCGATGGTGGCCATCGCCCTGCCGGAGATTCAGGTGGATTTAGGCGCCACGGTCAATGAAATCTTGTGGGTCTCGGCCGCCTATTTGCTTGCCGTGGTGGTGCCGCTGCTCTTTACGGGGCGGCTTGGCGATGTCCTCGGCCAGCGCGCCCTATTTTGCATCGGCGTGGGGCTGTTTGGGATCGGCGCAGTAGCGTGCGCGCTGGCGCCGTCGATAGAAGTGCTCATCGTCGCGCGCATCGTGCAGGGCTTGGGAGCATCGCTGGAAATGCCACAGACGATGTCCGTTATTAACCGGGTCTTCGCCCGCGAGCGCCGTGGGCGTGCGCTGGGGGTGTGGGGGATTATCGGTTCGGTGGCATCCTTGGCCGGGCCGCTCCTCGGCGGATTCCTTGTGGCTTATTTTGGCTGGCAGGCGGCCTTTTGGGTGCACGTACCATTTGTCATTGCCGCCATCGTGCTGGCTCTGCTGTGGATACCGAAGCTGCCGACCACAGCCCAGGACATCGATAAGCCCTCGGCCATAGTCTCGCTCATCGCGCTCGGCTCGATCGTCTTTGGCATCCAACAAGGCCCAGAGTTGGACTGGGATTGGCGGGTATTGGTGGTGCTTGCCATCGGCATTGCCGCAAGCATTGCCTTCGTGCGCCTGCAGGCTAGCGCGCAGGATCGTGGTTCCACGCCGCTGTTTCCGGTGGAGCTCTTCCACAACCGCAACTATGCGGCCGGCTCCGTGGGCATTTTGACCATGGGCTTTATGGCGGCTTCGGTCATGTTGCCGGTGATGTTGTGGCTGCAATCGGTCAAGGGGCTATCCGCCGGTGAGGCCGGCATCATCGTGGCTCCCATGGCGCTGGTCTCAATGCTGATGTCGCCCATCGCAGGCATCCTCACGGACGCGGTGAATCCGCGCCTGATGGGGCTAGTGGGTTTTAGCCTGATGATCGCCTCGCTGTGTTTGGCCTGGTGGGTCATGCATGCCGATGCCAACCCGTGGTGGCTGGCCCCGCCCATCGCCGTTCTAGGAATTGGCCAGTCCTTTATCTGGGGCTCTAATGCGGCAACGACGCTGCGCGATATTTCACCTCATCACATGGGCGCGGCGTCGGGGGCGTATAACACCTCCCGCCAGGTGGGATCCGTGGTGGGCGTGGCCCTAGTTTCCGCCGTGATGCAAACGGGTAATCCGACCACGGCGATCATCAATTCGCTCCTTGTGATTGTCATCGCACTGGTAGTGGGACTTATCTCCTCACTGCGATACGTAGACACGCTGCATGGATAAAAATCTTGAGCTAAATTGGGGATCATGCGTCTTGCTGTACTGACTTCCGGTGGCGATTGCCCCGGCTTGAATGCTGTAATCCGTGCGGTTGTGCGAACCGCATCCAACGAATTTGGCGATACCGTCGTAGGCTACGAAGACGGGTGGGTTGGTCTTTTAGAAGATCGCCGGCGCGATCTCTACGATGATGCCAGCATCGATCGGATTCTCTTGCGCGGCGGCACCATTTTGGGCACCGGCCGGCTGCATCCCGATAAATTTAAGGCCGGTTTAGAGCAGATCAAGACGAATATGCGCGAGGCCGAGGTTGATGCCCTCGTGGCCATCGGCGGCGAAGGAACGCTCAAGGGCGCCAAGTGGCTTAACGATAACGGTATCCCCGTCGTGGGTGTGCCGAAGACCATTGATAATGACGTCAACGCCACGGACTATACTTTCGGCTTCGATACCGCGGTATCGGTGGCAACGGATGCGATCGATCGCCTGCACACGACGGCGGAGTCCCACAACCGTATCCTGATCGTGGAGGTCATGGGCCGCCACGTGGGTTGGATTGCGTTGCATGCTGGGATGGCCGGTGGCGCACACTACACCGTGATCCCAGAAGAGCCCTTCGATATTGCGGAAATTACCAAGGCGATGGAACGCCGTTTCCAGATGGGCGAGAAGTACGGCATCATTTGCGTGGCCGAAGGGTCCCTGCCCAAGGAAGGCACCATGGAGTTTGAAGCCGGCGGTGTCGACCAATTCGGCCACCAAACCTTCAATGGGATTGGCCAGGTCATTGGCGATGAAATCAATAAACGCACCGGCTATGACGTGCGTACCACCGTGTTGGGCCACATTCAGCGCGGCGGCACACCCACCGCGTATGACCGCGTCCTAGCCACCCGCTACGGCGTGCACGCTGCCCGCGCGGCGCACAATGGGGACTCGGGAATGTGCGTTGCCCTGCACGGCGAAGATATCGACCTCGTGCCATTGGAAGAGGCCGTGGGTACGCTGAAGACGGTGCCCGATGCCCGCTACCGCAATGCGCAGGCCCTCTTCGGCTAAGGCCCGTTAAACCTCCGCCGTCTCGAATATTAAGATCGCCCTCTCACATGGTGGGAGGGTATTCTTTTGTCTATGAGTACCAATAGCGCTACAGAAAAACAGGAAGAACGGCAGGCGCTCATCGCGGCGCTGGGGTTTCCCATACTCGTTATCATCGGTGGCATTATTGGCTACATCGCCCCGAATACCGCGGCATCCTTTGCCCCGCAGGTAACCCCGCTGCTGGGCATCGTCATGTTCGGCATGGGGCTTACCCTCAAGCCGGTAGATTTTGCGCTCGTGGCGCGCAGGCCGCTGCCAGTCGTGCTCGGCGTGGTGGCGCAGTTTGTCATCATGCCGCTTATCGCGCTCGCCGTGGTGGCAGTCATGGACCTGCCAGAAGCGGTTGCGGCTGGAGTGATTTTGGTCGGCTGCGCCCCAGGCGGCACGAGCTCCAACGTGGTGTCCTACCTAGCGCGCGGCGATGTGGCGCTTTCGGTGACCATGACCTCCATTTCTACGCTCTTGGCACCGATTCTCACCCCACTTTTGACTTTGTGGTTGGCGGGTGAATATATGCCGGTATCTGCGGCGTCGATGGCGTGGTCCATCGTGAAGGTGGTGCTCGTTCCGGTCATCGCGGGCATCGTCATCGGCATGCTGCTTCCACGGCTCGTGGCAAAGATTCAGGCGGCATTGCCGTGGATCTCCGTTACCGCGATTGCCTTGATTGTGTGCATCGTGGTCGGTGGCGCGCATGACAATATTGCCACCGCCGGCGCGCTCGTCTTTGCCGCAGTGGTCATTCACAATGCGTGCGGCTATGGCTTGGGCTACCTCGCGGGCCTGTTTACCCGCCAGCCGGTTCCGGTGCGCCGCACCATGGCCGTGGAGGTAGGAATGCAAAACTCCGGGCTGGCCACCAGCCTTGCCTCTTCCTACATGAGCCCACTGGCCGCCTTGCCCGGCGCCGTGTTTTCTGTGTGGCACAACCTTTCCGGCGCGATCCTGGCTGCGCTGTGCCGCTTGAGCGATGCCCGCAAGGCCAAAGCCAGCTAAAAATGAATGGTGACAGCGGGGAAGTTCTGGTCTACGAACCAGGGCTCCTCCGTGATGGTGAGTGGGGCTTGGCCTTCCTCGAAGGCTAAGGTATCGCCGCCTTTGACGGTGGCGCCTTGCAGGATGTGGTCGGCGATATTTGCCAGCT
This sequence comes from Corynebacterium sp. KPL1986, assembly GCF_000477975.1. NCBI lineage: Bacteria > Bacillati > Actinomycetota > Actinomycetes > Mycobacteriales > Corynebacteriaceae > Corynebacterium > Corynebacterium sp. KPL1986. Next base: position 367,672 of record NZ_KI515719.1, read on the forward strand.
TGTAATAGAGGTCCGTGGGATCCATCGAGCTGGTGCGCGCCTGAATTTCCGGGTGACCCGCTTGGACTAGGCCCATGGAGTAGCCGCGGAGCTCGCCGCCAGATTGGGTAATCCACACCGGCGCGATGTGCATGGGGGCGAGGTTATTGCGCACGGCGTCATTAAACATCGCCGGGGAGATGGAGACGTTTCCGCGTGGGTTGTGGATGATGAGGCAGTTGGCGTGCTGGGCTACGGCGGACGTCGCTTGGGATAGCAGCTCTAGGTGCTCGCGGCGCGGCTCGCGGAATTGGTGAGAGAGGTCATGTTCCTGATTATCCGGAAGGACCGAGACCAGCACTTGGGCTCCCGCGGTGTTGAGGTCGCCGGCATCGGCGCTCAAGATGGGGTGGAGGCCGTAACTATCTGGGGTGGGTGCGGAATCGATGGTCTGGTAGTGCAGGACAAACGCGCCATCGATAGGCACTACGAGGCTGCCCGGGTTCTTGCCGGGAGTAATCTCGCCGACGCGGCCCGCAAAGATCCCGGTAACGGCCTCTTTGATCTCTTCGGTAGAGGGGGCGGTGGAAAAGACGGCGATGTTGATGAGTGGGGCATCGACAAGCGAAGTGTCTACTGTATGTGGAGTCGTCATGACAGTCACCCTAGGGGCTAGCGCACGAGAGTGCACGGACGTATTAAGATGGCACGCATGACTGCTGCGATGTATGACCTGATGGACTTCGACGAGGTCCTCGACAAGTATGAACCGGTAATGGGCATGGAAGTCCACGTGGAGCTGGATACGGAAACCAAGATGTTTTCCACTTCTGCCACGAACTTCAGCGCAGCCCCTAACTCCAATACCGATCCGGTATCGCTGGGCCTTCCCGGGGCTCTTCCCGTGGTTAATTCCAAGGGCGTGGAGGGCGCAATCAAAATCGGCCTGGCGCTCAATTGCTCCATCGCGGAATCCTCGCGCTTTGCCCGCAAGAATTACTTCTACCCGGACCAGCCAAAGAACTACCAGATCTCCCAGTACGATGAGCCGATTGCTTATGACGGCTACCTCGACGTCGTGCTGGAAGACGGCACGGAATGGCGCGTGGAAATCGAGCGCGCCCACATGGAAGAAGACACCGGTAAGCTGACCCACCTGGGCGGCGCCGATGGCCGCATCCACGGCGCTACCGCATCCCTGGTGGACTGCAACCGCGCGGGCATCCCGCTCATTGAGATCGTTACCAAGCCCATCATCGGTGCCGGCGAGCGCGCCCCCGAGGTGGCGAAGGCCTATGTATCGGCGCTGCGCGAGCTCGTCGCGGCATTGGGCGTGTCCGATGCCCGCATGGACCAAGGTTCCATGCGCGTGGACTCCAACCTTTCCTTGCGCCCTATCGGCCAAGAAGAATTCGGTACCCGTACCGAGACGAAGAACATCAACTCCATGCGCTCGGTAGAGCAGGCCGTGCGCTTTGAGATGCAGCGCCAGGCACAGGTACTGGAAGATGGCGGCAGCATCGAGCAGGAGACCCGCCACTACCAAGAAACCGATGGCTCTACCTCCAAGGGGCGCCCGAAGGAGACTGCGGAAGACTACCGCTACTTCAATGACCCGGATTTGCCGCCGGTCATCGCCCCGCGCGAGTGGGTAGAAGAGCTGCGCGCAACCCTTCCGGAGCTGCCGTGGGTCCGCCGCGCCCGCATCCAAAAGGAGTGGGGCATTAAGGACGAGGAGATGCGCGACCTAGTCAACGCGGGTGCACTGGACCTCATCGTGGAGACGGTCGAAGCCGGCGCGAAGCCGGACGAGGCTCGTTCCTGGTGGGTGTCTTATCTTGCAGGTAAGGCCAATGAGCAGGACAAGACCCTGGCCGAACTGGATATCACCCCAGCCCACATTGCCCGCGTCATCGCCTTGGTCAAGGAAGGCAAACTGACCACCAAGTTGGCGCGCCAAGCCGTCGATGGCGTGCTGGCGGGCGAGGGCGACGTTGACGAGGTCGTCGCCAAGCGCGGCCTCGAGGTCGTGCGCGATGACGGTGCCATTGAAAAGGCAGTAGATGATGCCCTTGACGCTAACCCAGACATCGTGGAGAAGTACCGCGCCGGCAATAAGAAGGTGACCGGCGCGATTGTCGGTGCCGTGATGAAGGCGACGCAGGGCAAGGCGGATCCGGGCCAGGTTAATAAGCTGATCGCGGAGAAGCTGAGCTAATACGCCACTGACCGAGCCAGTCTTCGTCCCTGCTTCCACAGGGGGTCGGAGGCTGGCTTTCGTGGTTTTAAATTGACCATAGTTTTCATTTGGGCAGGTCAGGGCGGTAAAGCGTAGACTATGTGACATGCCAATTAAATCTAAAGTTCTGCAAAAACGAGCCCAGATGCACCCTTTCGCACCGTAGAAATCGAACGCCGCGATCCGCGCGAGGATGACGTCGTCATCGATATCAAGGCGGCCGGAATTTGCCACTCGGATATTCACACCATTCGCAATGAGTGGGGCGAGGCCCACTTCCCGCTGACGGTGGGTCACGAGATCGCCGGCGTGGTCGAAGCGGTAGGGGACAAGGTCACCAAGTTTAAGGTGGGCGACCGCGTGGGTGTGGGCTGCTTGGTCAATTCCTGCGGGGTGTGCGAGCAGTGCCGCAATGGCCAGGAGCAAAACTGCCTGAACGGCTCGGTGGGAACCTATAACTCTGAAGACGTTGATGGAACCATTACCCAGGGTGGCTATGCGCAAAAGGTCGTGGTCAATGAGAATTTCGTGTTGACGATTCCAGAAGGCCTCGACTTTGATGTCGCCGCCCCGCTCTTGTGCGCTGGTATTACCACCTACTCGCCCTTGGCCCGGTGGCAGGTCAAGGAGGGCGATAAGGTAGCCATCGTTGGCCTTGGCGGATTGGGCCACATGGGCGTGCAGATCGCCGCCGCCAAGGGGGCTGAGGTCACCGTCATTTCCCGGTCCCTGCGCAAGGAACAAGAAGCCTATGAGCTCGGCGCGAAGCGGGTGCTGGCAACGGGTGAGGACCCCGAGTTCTTTGCCAACCACAAGGGCGAGTTCGATCTGATTTTGTCTACCATTTCCGCCTCCTATTCCCTCAATGACTACCTGCAGCTGTTGAAGCCGCGGGGAATCATGTCCGTGGTCGGCCTGCCCCCAGAGGAACTGGGAATCACGATGGGCAACCTCGTCGGTGGCGGCAAGGTATTGACCGGAAACAATATTGGCGGCATTGCCGAAACCCAAGAGATGCTGGACTTCTGTGCAGAACACGGCATCGGCGCGGTCATCGAAAAGGTGGGCGTTGATGACGTTGACGCAGCCTATGAGCGGGTTGTTGCCGGTGACGTAAAGTTCCGCTTCGTCATCGATACGGAAACTTTCGCGGATTAAGTATGTAAGCTACTTCATCACCAAAAGATGATGTATTGTATTTCACGCACGTGCAAGTAGGATTTCGTTATTGGCTTACGTACCATGTGCACAGGAGCACACTCCTGCGCCGCGCCTCCCTGCACGCGTCGGGGGATAAGGAGGGGGCCTGGAACGCGCGCACTGGTGTGTGAAAATTATCCGCTACAAAAGTTAGGCAACTGTGTCTTATAAAAATATTCTCGCCATGGCCATGTCCTTCGTGGGCCTGCTGGTAGGCGCAGGCTTTGCTACGGGCCAGGAGGTCGTGCAATATTTCACCGCCTTCGGCTCTTGGGGTATTGCCGGCATTATCGTCGCAGCGGCCATTATGACGCTGGCGGGCACCGTGTTCTTGCAATTGGGCAGCTATTTCCACGCCACTGAGCACAACACGGTCTTCCGCAAAGTCACCCACCCCATCGTGTCCAAGCTATTGGACGTGGCCGTTATCATCACGCTCTTTGCTATCGGCTTCGTGATGCTGGCCGGTGCAGGTTCCAATATGGAGCAGCAATTTGGCTGGCCGGCTTGGATCGGCTCGACGCTGATGCTGGGGCTCGTGATTGCCGTCGGCATGATGGACGTCGATAAGGTGTCCAAGGTCATCGGTATGCTTACCCCGTCCATCATCATCGCCGTCATCGGCGTGGCGATTTACACCATGTTCCATATGCCGGACGATATTGGCGCAGCGATGGAAGCCTCCAGCCAGATCGATACCCCGATTGGCAACTGGCTGGTCTCCGCGCTGAACTACAACGGTCTGGCTTTGATGCTGGCGGTATCCATGTCGCTGGTCATTGGCGGCGATAATATTAGCCCGCGCGAGGCCGGCTGGGGCGGCATCTTCGGCGGCATCGTCTACTCCGTCATGATGGGCCTGGCAGGTTTTGCGTTGTTGATGAACGCCGAGGAGATCGAGGGCTCCGATATCCCGATGCTCTCCTTGGTCGATAGCGTCAACCCAGTCTTGGGCGGGATCATGGCCATCGTTATTTACCTGATGATTTTCAATACCGCCATCGGTATGTTTTACGCATTGGGTAAGCGCCTCTCCGCCGGCAACGAGTCCAAGTTCCGCGTTATCTTCATCGCTGGCTGTTTCGCGGGCTTTGGCGTTTCCTTCTTCGGCTTCAAGACCTTGATGCAGTACGTCTACCCGGTCATCGGTTACATGGGCATCGCGATGGTGGCCGTCTTGGTCTTTGCATGGTTCCGCAGCCAGTCCAAGATTCAGGACGAGGCGCTGCGCCGCGAGCGCGTGCGTTCGCTGATGCACCTGAAGCTGAATCCGAACAAGGAATACGACGCAGATCGCTACGACGACGAGATTGGTCAGCACCTTGAGGATTCCAATATGGATAGCGAGGCGCTCTATGAAGAGCTCGTGACCGAGGTGACGGAAAAGCTCGACGGTGATGACGATGTGGACTTTGATAAGGAAGAATTTGAGAAGCAAAACCAGGACGATCACACCTACTACATCGAGCGCGATGGCGTAGAGCACGACCGCTCGCCGGAAGAGATTGAAAAGTGGATCGAGGAAACCGGTGCTATCGGTGATCCGGAGGAAGACGATGAGTCTTCCGAAGCGGAAAGCTCCCAGAAGTAGTCTCGCCTTCAGGCAATAAATTTCCCTCCCCAGGATTTCCTGAGGAGGGATTTTCTATGCCTTGTGCTTGCCGATGCCCCTATTAACTCTTAGGGCTGGAGCTGGGCCAGGGGATTACAGCAGGAGGAGTTTGAGGGTCAGGCCAATCATGATGACACCGATGCCAACGTTGATCAAGCGCCATACCTCGGGGCGGGAGAGGACGTGGGAGAAGCGAGCAGCGCCAAAGCCAATGACGGGGAACCACGTAAAGCTGGCGGCGATGGCACCGCCGGCGAACAGCCACCGGCCGGGGTCGCCATACTGGTTGGCGATGCCGCCGAGCATGACCAGCACATCGACATAGGCACCAGGGTTGAGCCAGGTTAACGCCAGCGCGGTAAGGAGTGGTTTGACCCAGGAGGGCGAGCGCTTGATCTCTTGGCGCTGGGTGGCAGTAGCTGTGGCGACAGAACCGTGCTCGGTGCCGACCCCACTCGTGCTGTCGCCGTCGCCGTCGAAGGTTGCTACTTCCTCGGTCGAATTCGGGGAAGTGGATTCCACGTCGATGGCCTCGCCCTTGGTTTTGAAGGCATCGCGGAAGCAGGTGAAGGTGAAAAAGGCGAGGTATGCCGCGCCGATGTACTTGAGCGCCTCAAGCGCATTGGGAAAGCGCTCGACTAGGTAGCCGACACCGGCGGTGCCGGAGGTAATGAGGATGACATCGGAAAGCGCGCACACCACGATGATGAGCCCGATGTGATCGCGGCGGATGCCGTATTTCAACAGCATCGCATTTTGGGGGCCGACGGCCACGATGAGGGACAAACCAAGCACAAAACCAGCAAGCACGATGGACATGCCTCTAGTGTGAATCCAAGCGGTAAATAAGTCCAGTTAATCTATCTTCATATGGTTTAGAATAGCTTCATGAACCCGGTACATTTGGAAACCTTGCTGGCTATCGTGGAAGAAGGAAGCTTTGAGGTCGCCGCCTCGGTCCTGGGGATTTCTCCGTCTGCGGTAAGCCAGCGCATCAAGGCGTTGGAGGCGAGCACCGGCCGCGTGCTGGTGCGGCGGGCGAATCCGGTGGGGGCGACGGAAGCCGGGGAGATCCTGGTGCAGGCGGCACGGCGTATGGCGTTGGTGCAGGCGGAAACCGATGCCCGGTTGGGCCAGCGCCTAGCGCGCGTGCCCTTGTCGGTGGCCATCAACTCCGACTCGCTCGCCACCTGGTTTACGCAGGTATTAAGCGATACCGCGCAGCGGGGAGACGTTGCCCTGCGCATCCGCATTGAGGATGAGGCCCGCACGCTCGCGATGCTGCGGCGCGGCGATGTCTTGGGTGCGGTAACGAGGGAGCATTCGCCGGTATCTGGGTGCGATTCCACGTTCTTGGGGACCATGCGCTATTTCGCCGTTGCCGCCCCGCATATCGCGGAGGGCTTTCATTCAGGGCGGTTTACCTGGGAGACGATGCCGCTGGTGGGCTATGGTCCCAATGATCAGGTGCTCGATGATGCTATGCGCGAGCGCTTTATTGATTCTCACGTCGTGCGCGCCAGGGTTTCGCAGATTCCTTCTTCGGAAGGTTACCTGGAGGCCGTGCGCGTGGGCCTGGGGTGGGGGCTATTGCCGCAGGCTCAGGCTCAGCCACTGGTGGAATCGAAAGAGCTGCTGCTTCTCGATGACCGCCAGCTCGACATCGACCTCTACTGGCAGCGTTGGCGCCTAGAATCTGAGGTCTTAAGCGATCTGACGCGGTCCGTGATTAACGCGGCTGCGGGGCTGGGAAGAGCTTAAGCTGAAAGTCTTCCGGATTCTTTACTTCCTCGCCGGAGGGAATGGGACCCGGGAGACGCACGCCGGGGGCAAAGGGTTGGCCGCCAAAGCGATCGCGGTCATGGGGCTCTGCTAACCAAGACATATCCGGTCCCACCGGAACGATGCGGGTGGGGTTGATTTCCGTGTGCGTGGCAAAGTAATGCTGCTTGATCTCGGTGAAATCGGTGGTATCACCAAAGCCCGGTAGCTGGAATAGTTCCTGCAGGTAGCCGCGCAGGTTGGGCAGTTCCCGGATCTTGTGGCGCGAGCACTTGAAGTGTGAGTAATACACCGGATCGAAGCGCACGAGGGTGGCAAACAGGCGGATATCGGTCTCGGTAATGTGTTCGCCAACCATATAGCGCTGGGTGCCCAGGCGCTCCTCGGCCCAATCGAGCGCCTCCCACAGCTGGTCATAGGCCTCTTCGTAGGCTTCTTGCGAGCCGGCAAAACCGCAGCGGTACACGCCATTATTGATGCCGTGGAAGATGTACTCGTTGAGTTCCTCCATCTCCTCGCGGTGCTGCTCAGGGAAGAGATCGGGGGCGCCTTCTGCCTGGAAGTTGGTCCACTGCTCAATAAAATCGCGCACCATAGAGGGGTAATCATTGGTGACCACCCGGCCCGTAGATTCTTCGACTAGGGCGGGCACGGTAATCCCGCGGGGATAGTCCGGAAAGCGCTCAAAGTAGGCTTCCTGCAGGCGCTTGTAGCCCAAAACCGGGTCTACTTCGCCCTCGTCTAGGTCGAATGTCCAGGAGCGAGCATCGTGTACGGGCCCGGCGAGGGCCAAGGAAATGGAGCCCTCTAAGCCCAACAGGCGGCGGGCGATGACCGCGCGGTGCGCCCACGGGCAGGCGCGGGCCGCAACCAGGCGGTAACGGCCAGCCTCCATGGGCCAATAAAAGGTACCATCGTCCTGCGCGGTTACCTCGGATACCTCTGGTGAAATGCGGTCTTCGATATAGGTGGTATCTCGAATAAACTCGCCATCTGGTGAAGCATTGCGGGCATCTCCTGCCCAGTCGGAGTTGTGTGAAGTCATCGATTCATTCCCAATTCTGGTGGATTCATAAGGCGGGGGAAGTGTCCCCGCCGGTGATTAATATTTATATGTCAACTATGTGACATTGTTGATATTACAACAAGATGGGAGCTAGGGGAAGAGGGCGTGGGAACAATTGCGGCGCGCCGTTAACGGTACCGCAAAACTGCAGGCAACTGTCTTAAATTGGTCATATGAGCGATAAGCAGCAACCGGATAAAGCCAATCCCTTAGACGAGGATCTTAACGTCCCAGCCTACGATTCCATGCGGCAGGATAACCCCGATGTCTTCGCCCGCGCAGGGCGCGCCGAACCGCAAGAAATTCGGCCGCAGAAGCAAGAGGTGGCGGAGACGGAAGTTTTGTCCAACCCTGCCGCTAATGGGACCGCACAGCAGGGAAACCAGCAATCCGCAGGTGAGGAAACCGCGGTATTGGATCCCGCAGCGGCGGCGCAGACCGAAGGTATTGCGGCAGAAGATGTTTCCCTAACCCCTGAAGAGCAGGCGGAACAAGAGCGCAAGCTTCAGCAGGAGCAGGAGGATAAGGAAGGCTACAAGCGCTATGGGCGCCGCGGCACCATTGACTTTGGCCTCTTCTTTGTCCGCTTGGCAATGAGCGCCTATCTCATTATTGCCGGCGTGGCCACCTTCTTCTCGCTGGGCGATGGCGCCGGCGTCTCCGGCTTGGAAAGTGATTACTCGCAGTACGCTTGGGCTAATTCCTTTGCCCTAGCGGTGCCGACCGTGCAGCTGATCGCCGGAGCATTCCTCCTTTTGGGCCTGATTAGCCCGCTTGCGGCCATGCTTGGCTTGGTCGTTACCGGTTTCACCGCATTGCACGAGCTGGCGGAATCGGGTGCTGGTCTGCAGGTCTTTGACTGGCCGGACTCGGTATGGCTATCGCTGGTACTTTTTGTGGTCGCGATTGGCCTGCAATTTACCGGTCCTGGTTTTATTTCCTTGGACTTTGGCCGCTCTTGGGCGCGGCGCCCACTGGGTACGTCGTGGGTCTTTGTGGTGGTCGGTATCGCCATCTTGGTTGCCGTGTGGTTCTTTGGCGCGGCAGTAAACCCCATTGCTTAGCCTGTTACTCGCTACCGTGTAAGTGAATCCCCGCCGCAGTTAATGCGGTGGGGATTTCCTTCCACCCTTGCTTTCCGCTATGGAAAGTGAAAGAATTGCCATAACGGAAAGTATGGAATCCTGGATTTTGGAGATGGTGGTAGAAGATGGAAGATGAGCTAAAGAAGTCGCTCGAATTTAATGACAGCCTGCAGGATCAAGGCGCTGAGCGAAAGCGGCTTGTGCAAAATATCCTCCTAGTGATCGCATTGGCAGCGTTCTATGTGGGAATGACCGTATTCGCAGAGATAATGCACCCCGTCGCGTTTCTGATTTTCTACTTTGTCCTTATAGGACTCATGGTGTGGGCGCTACTTCATTACCAGGGCAAGGTGCGGACCAGCTATCGCCAGGATCCGTATACCCAGCCCAAGGCCGATAAGAAATACTACGCGGGGATGGCAGTAATACTTATCCCGATCTTTGTCACCAACATGCTGCGTGAGCACATGTGGGCTCTGGTAATCTTCATCGCGGTGTGGGCAGTGGCAATGGTCTGGGTGCTGCAATCTCGAGCCTTGGACGTTGCAGCGCGGCAAGGAGAGGGCCGTAGTGCTCAGTGATATTGACCCGGTTATCTATCCGCTCAATCGCTTCAAAATCTGTGCGGTATTAAACGCGCGAGGTGCGGTGGAGGGACAGGTGCGCCGCGAAATGCGCTTCGCGGCGCTGCGGGAAGAGGTGGGGCAATCGGCCGCCACCTTATCCAAACAATTAACCGCCCTAGAAAAGGAAGGCTATATCAGCCGATTCCGCGAGTACGGGTCTTCCCGCGATAAGGACACCGTGTGGGTTATGCTCACCGCTACCGGCAAGTCTGCATTCGATGCCCACCTCGCCGCGCTTAAGTCGCTAGCAGAGCAGGAGTAGCGCTACGTGTGGTCTGCTTGCGCTGGGCGGCAATGAACGCGGCTGTATACAGCGTTACGGTAAACACGGTGAGCCAGACGAAGTCATCCATCCAGAATTTCTGGAAGTGGTTCATGGCATGGACATCGACTTGATCTCCCCACCACCACTTCGGTGGAACGGTGAGCAGCAGGGCTGCCCAGGCGATGAGGACGGCCAAGAGGCTGCGGGCAGCCCATCCGGTAGAAAGCCAGCTCCACGCGCGGTAGGCGAAGACTGGGATGATGAGCGTGAGCCAGACCCAGTGATGGGACCAAGAAACAGGGGAGATGAGCAGGACGGTGAGGGCGGTGACCAATTGGGCATCGAAAAGCAACTGCTCCGCGCATAAGCGCTTGATGAGCCATGCCGCAACGATGATGACAATAAGGGACGCCGCGATCCACGCGAGGCCTATCGTCAGGCCATTCGCCTCCATGGATTCGGTGGATGGATAGATGCGCTGAATGGCGCCCTTGATGGAGCTATTTGACTGATAGTCGGTTCCCACGCCGAAGTCACGGCCGGAGCCCATGTCGAGCAGTGTGGAGCTGAAGAACTCCACGAACGCCTCCCAGCGGAAGGCCGCGGCAAGAAGCGTGGCAGCTACGGCGGAGAAAAGCGCGGTCGCTATCTGCTTCCATTCCCTGCGTACTAGGAAGTAGAGCAACATCGCCAGAGGCGTGATCTTGATGGCGGCCGCCACGCCGATGAGGATTCCCTGCGGCAGGAATTGCTTGCGCGGAACGAGGTCGAGGATAACAAGCGCCATGACCACTATATTGATTTGGGCATAGTTGTTATTGAGGTCAACCGGCTCAAAGTGTAAGACAATGGCCCAGGTAATGGCGGTTACGGGTAAGAGGAATTCTGGCTTCTTGAGCACCGCCCTGAAAACGAAGTAAAGGCACACGAGCACAAGGAGATCCGAAAGGATAACCATGATATTGCCGGCCAGGGTGTGGTCGATGGCGTCGAAGGCCGTCAGCGGTACCATCGCCAAGGCGCCAAAGGGCGGATAAATGAAGGGCAGCTGAATATCGCCGGCGGGCATCGGCGCGCTATAGACGGAGCGGTGCTCGAGGAAGGCCTTGACGCCCTCGCGGTAGACCACCATATCGATGGGGAAGTCTGTGATGCAGGTGTCTTCAACGACCTTCCAGGCGCCGAAAAGGAACCCCAGCAGGGCCACGGTATATCGGAATAACGGGGTACGAGCGAATTTCATCGCGATACAAACTACGCGATTTTTAACTACAGAGCTCGCACCCCCACCGAGGTCACAGCGATTTAGCAGCCAATTGTGCTAGTTCACAAAGCCGTCTACCACGCGCACCGCGCCGCGGTCCGCGGAGGTCGCCATTGCGGCGTAGGCGCGCAGCGCCTTGGTAATGGGACGGTTGCGGTCCACCGGGGTCCACGGCTTTTCGCGTTGTTCTTGCGCGGCGCGGCGGCGCTCCAGAACATCATCGTCTACGTCGAGCGTGAGCTCGCGCTCATGGATATTGATGGAAATGGTATCGCCATTTTCGATGAGTCCGATAAGGCCCTGGTGGGCGGCCTCCGGGGAGATGTGGCCGATGGAGAGCCCGGAGGTGCCGCCGGAAAAGCGGCCGTCGGTAATCAAGGCGCACGCCTTGCCTAAACCTGCGCCCTTGAGGAAGGACGTCGGGTGGAGCATCTCCTGCATGCCGGGGCCGCCGGATGGGCCCTCGTAGCGAATGACGACGACATCGCCGGGTTGGACGTCTTTATTCAAGATGATGGACACGGCCTGCTCCTGGGACTCCACCACGCGGGCTGGGCCAGAGAAGGTCCACAGTTCTTCCTCCACGCCGGCCGCCTTGACGATGGCCCCGTCCGGCGCTAGGTTGCCGCGCAAGACCACCAGTCCGCCGTCGGATGAAAAGGCGTGGTCGGCATCGTGAATGCAGCCATTGACCGCGTCAGTATCCAGTTCATCCCACCGGTTGGACTGGGAGAACGGCTCCGTCGTGCGCACGCCACCGGGGGCGGCGTAGTACAGCTCGCGGGCCTGATCGGTTACGCGGGGATTGCGGATATCCCAATCATCGAGCCACTGCTCCGCATTGTCATAGAGGGCGGTGTGCACCTTGAGGTTGAGGTGGCCCGCGCGGCGCAGCTCGCCCAAGATGGCCGGAATGCCGCCGGCGCGGTGCACATCCTCAATGTGGTAGGTGCCGTTGGGCGCGACCTTGGACAGGCAAGGCACGCGGTAGGAGATGTCATTAATATCATCCAGCGTGAAGTCCACTTCGCCCTCTTGCGCTGCGGCGAGGGTGTGCAGGATGGTGTTGGTGGATCCGCCCATGGCCATATCGAGGGCCATAGCATTGCTAAAGGCTTCCTTCGTGGCGATATTGCGGGGGAGGACGGACTCGTCTTCTTCGCCGTAGTAGCGGCGGCACATATCTACGATGGTGGAACCGGCCTTTTCAAAGAGCTCACGGCGCGCGCTGTGGGTGGCCAGGGTGGTGCCATTGCCCGGAAGCGCCAAACCGAGCGCTTCGGTCAAGCAGTTCATGGAGTTGGCGGTAAACATGCCGGAGCAGGAACCGCAGGTGGGGCAGGCGGATTCTTCGATCTGGGCCAAGCCGGCATCGGAAACGCCATCGTTCGCGGATGCGGTGATTGCGGTAATCAGGTCGGTCGGTGCATGGGCAACGCCATCGACCACGACGGCCTTGCCGGCCTCCATCGGCCCGCCCGAAACGAAGATCGTGGGGATATTCAAGCGCATCGCGGCATTGAGCATGCCCGGGGTGATCTTATCGCAGTTAGAGATGCAGACGAGGGCATCGGCAGTATGCGCATTGGCCATGTACTCGATGGAATCGGAGATAATCTCGCGCGAAGGCAAAGAGTACAACATGCCGCTATGTCCCATGGCAATGCCGTCATCCACAGCAATGGTGTTGAACTCCTTGGGCACGCCACCGGCTTCGCGGACGGCATCGGCGACGATATCGCCGACGTTTTTCAGGTGCACGTGGCCGGGGACGAACTGCGTATAAGAATTTGCGATGGCGACAATCGGCTTGCCAAAGTCATTTTCCTTGGTGCCGGTAGCGCGCCACAAGGCACGCGCACCGGAGGCTTGACGTCCGACGGTAGTTACTTTAGAGCGCAGCGGGAACATGGTTTAAGTCACCATTCCTTATAGATTAATCAGATGGGGAGGAGGAGAAAGTAAATTTAATTATCTGCCGAATCTTTAAGCTCGGGGTGTTTTTCTAGGTATGCAGCATATTCCTCTTTGCTTAAGAGGATCTGCTGCCCGTCGCGGTGCACGATGACGACCTTGTCATCGGCTGCCTCGCGGCCCTGGGTGAGGGCATCGGGAATGCGTCCGCGGGATGCTTGTGCCAAGCGGGGCAGTGAGTTGAAGGTTACGCCAGGTAGGTTATGCTTCGCACCATTTTTAGTCTGTGCGAAGGCCCGGGCGCGCTGGAACCCAATCCCGGCGAAGTCATCCCACGCAATGGAGACGTTCTTGCGGAATGCATAGGAAATGGAGATGCCCTTCTCAGAGACCCTCGTGCGGGCCTTGAGGACCCACCATAGGCCGATGACGGGGATAATGAGCAGCCATCCCAGGTATTTGGGCGCCCAGCCGATGCTCAACAAGGCGATCGTGGACAGAATTAAAATGCCCAAGATGTGGTCGCGGGAAGGGGTGAAGACCTCTGCCTGGGAGGTGGACTGACGAGGTTGTTTGTCCTGTGCTGGTGGGGTCATAATCAGCCAGCCTAATTGACCATGCGGTGGGGAAGCGAACCATTTTTCCGCCGCGTTTCAACATGTGGGAAAGTTTTCCCAAAAGGGGGTAACCGCTTCCAGATATAATTCTATCGGTATATAGTTGGAAATATGATCATTATTCGACTTCAGGTGGTGCGAGCGCGGCGGTGACCGCGGCGTTTCCTGAACGTCGACGCTTTCGCCCCCGCAGACCACCGGCCCGCGGGGGCTTTAGTTGTAACTAGGGCGTTTTCCGATGATCAGTTTCCATGACAGACCAACCCAAGGAGCACATACACCGTGGTAACGACATCCTCGCCCACGCCTAGTTCCGCGGCCGCTGCGACTACCGCTGCGCCCACGGAGCGAATGAGTGGGGCTCATGCAATTGTCCGCACGCTGGAAGATCTGGGCACCGATCTCGTATTCGGTATTCCAGGCGGTGCCGTGCTTCCGCTCTACGATGCACTGCATGGTTCAACCAAGCTGCGCCATGTGCTAACCCGCCATGAACAAGGCGCCGGCCACGCCGCCGAGGGTTATGCGCAGGCCTCCGGAAAGGTGGGCGTGTGCATCGCTACCTCCGGTCCTGGTGCGACCAACCTGGTTACCGCGCTTGCCGATGCCAACCTGGACTCCGTTCCCATCGTCGCCATCACCGGCCAGGTGGGCAGCAACCTTTTGGGCACCGATGCCTTCCAAGAGGCCGATATCCGCGGTGTCACCATGCCGATTACCAAGCACAACTACATCGTGACGGATCCCGCAGAGATCCCTTCCGCTATTTCGGCCGCCTTCCACTTGGCTTCTACCGGCCGCCCCGGTCCGGTGCTCGTGGATATCCCGAAGGACGTGCAAAACGGCTTTTTGGATTACCACTTTCCGGAAACGCTTGACCTGCAAGGCTACAAGCCGGTTACCAAGCCGCACCACCGGCAGGTGGCCCAGGCCGTGGATTTGATGGCGCATGCGGAAAAGCCCGTGCTCTACGTCGGCGGCGGAGTCATGAAAGCCAACGCCTCCCAGGAGCTGCTGGAGTTTGCAGAGCTGACGAATATCCCCGTGGTTACCACCTTGATGGCCCTGGGCTCCTTTCCAGATTCCCACCCGCTGCATCTGGGAATGCCTGGCATGCACGGCACCGTCCCAGCCGTCGCGGCCATGCAGCGCGCGGACCTCATCATCGCCATTGGTGCCCGCTTCGATGACCGCGTGACCGGTGATACCTCCACTTTCGCGCCCAATGCGAAGGTTATCCACGCCGATATCGATCCGGCAGAAATTGGCAAGATCCGGGAAGTTGCGGTCCCCATCGTCGGCGATGCGCAAAAGTGCTTGACCGCGTTGAGCAAGGAGTACCGCAAGAAGGACGTGCAGCCTGCCGCCGATGTGAAACAGTGGCACGATTACCTGCGCGGTATGCAGGAGCGTTTCCCGCGCGGTTATGAGCCCACCGATGATGGCCTGTTGAACCCACAATTCGTCCTAGAAAAGCTCAGCGAGACCGTTGGGCCGGAAGCTATCTACTGTGCGGGCGTGGGTCAGCACCAGATGTGGTCCGCGCAGTTCTTGGACTTTGAGCACCCGCGTTCGTGGATCAACTCCGGCGGTGCCGGAACCATGGGCTACGCCGTTCCCGCTGCCTTGGGTGCAAAGGCGGCGCGCCCAGATAAAGAAGTCTGGGCCATCGACGGCGATGGTTGCTTCCAAATGACCAATCAGGAACTTACCACCGCAGCCTTGGAGGGCTTCCCGTTTAAGGTTGCCGTCATCAATAACGGCAACCTGGGAATGGTCCGGCAGTGGCAGACGCTGTTTTATGATCGGCACTATTCGCACACCAAGCTGCGCGAAGAAAACGCCTTCACCCCGGACTTCGTCCGCTTGGCTGAGGCTCTTGGCTGCGAAGCTATCCGGGTCACGTGCGAAGAGGATGTCGTTCCGGCCATTAAGCGCGCGCAGGCAATTAACGATAAGCCAGTTGTCATTGACTTCATCGTCGGCCAAGATGCGCAAGTCTGGCCCATGATCGGCGGCGGTGCCTCCAATGAGGAAATCCAGTACGCCCGCGGCCTGCGCCCGCTTTTTGATGAAGCTGAATCCGCCGCGGAAACCCCGGCTGAGATCGACGAAACCATCCAGGAGGCATAAACCATGACGCACAACGAGGTAACTCGCCATACCTTATCGGTATTAGTCGAGGATGTAGAAAGCATCATCGCCCGCGTGGTGGGAATGTTCAGCCGCCGTGGCTACAGCCTGGTGTCCTTGGTCTCCGCACACACGGAAACCCCAGGGATTAACCGCCTGACCATCGTCGTGGATGCCTCTGAGGTCATTATTGAGCAGGTCACCAAACAGCTCAATAAGCTCATTCCGGTCATCAAGGTCGTGGAACTCAAGGAAGATTCCACCGTCGCCCGCGCCATCATGTTGGTAAAGGTGGCGGCTGATAATTCTAACCGCGCGCAGGTGGTGGATGCGGTAAATATCTTCCGCGCCCGCGTGGTGGACGTGGCAAAGGAATCGGTCGTCGTGGAGGCTACCGGTACGCCGGGCAAGCTCGCGGCGCTACTTGAAGTGCTCGAGCCCTTCGGTATTCGCGAGCTCGTGCAATCGGGGCACGTAGCCTTGGGGCGCGGCCCGAAGGCTACGGCTCCCAAAAAGTAAATAAAATCTCACGATGTGAACACAATGTCTCGCGCAGTGGTATATACTCTGCGTTAGGACGCTTCATTACAGCTTTTCCTACCAAAGAATTGAGGATTTGAAATGGCTATTGATACCTACTACGACGACGATGCTGACCTGTCGATCATCCAGGGCCGCAAGGTAGCGGTTATCGGTTACGGCTCCCAGGGCCACGCCCACTCCCAGAACCTGCGCGATTCCGGCGTCGAGGTTGTTATCGGCCTGCGCGAGGGCTCCAAGTCTGCAGCCAAGGCAGAAGAGGCCGGCTTCGAGGTCAAGTCCGTCGCGGAGGCCTCCAAGTGGGCCGACGTCGTCATGCTCTTGGCGCCGGATACCTCCCAGAAGGAGATCTTCGAAGAGCACATCGCCCCAAACCTGGAGGACGGCAATGCATTGCTGTTCGGACACGGCCTGAATATCCACTTCAAGCTGATTGAGCCGGCTGCGTCCGTCACCGTCGGTATGGTTGCTCCCAAGGGCCCAGGCCACTTGGTCCGCCGCCAATTCGTTGACGGCAAGGGTGTTCCTTGCCTGATTGCCACTGAGCAGGATCCGAAGAACGAGGGCCATGACCTGACCCTGTCCTATGCCGCTGCCATCGGTGGCGCCCGCGCCGGCGTTATCCCCACCACCTTCGAGGCAGAGACGGTCACCGACCTCTTTGGTGAGCAGGCCGTCCTGTGCGGTGGTGTCGAGTTCCTCATCCGCAACGGTTTCGAGGTCCTCACCGAGGCCGGCTACGAGCCAGAGATGGCATATTTCGAGGTCCTGCACGAGATGAAGCTCATCGTGGACTTGATGTTCGAGGGTGGCATTGCCAACATGAACTACTCGGTCTCTGATACCGCTGAGTTCGGTGGCTACATCTCCGGTCCACGCATCATCAACGCCGATACCAAGCAGCGCATGAAGGATGTCCTGTCCGATATTCAGGACGGCACCTTCACCAAGCGCCTGCTCGCCAACGTTGAGGGCGGCAACAAGGAACTGGAAGACCTGCGCGATGAATTTGCGCAGCATGAGATCGAAAAGACCGGCACCAAGCTGCGCGATCTCATGAGCTGGGTAAAGAATCCTTTGGACGCTACTGCCTAGTCAATAGCTGAATCCAGTGCGGCCCGCGGGACATTCCCCGTGGGCCGCTTTTCTTACTTGTACCTTGGATTCCAGCGCTACGCCCGTGAGGTACCGCGAAGGTGTTGCGGGTAGTATTGGCCCTATGGGTTTTACGACGCCAAGCTATGATCTCAAGGACCTTTTTTCGCGGATTGACCGGGGCGATATCCAGCTTCCGGATTTCCAGCGCAGCTACGCCTGGGATGAAGACCGCATCCGCTCACTTATCGTTACGGTCCTGCGTGGATACCCCATCGGCGCGCTGATGGCCCTGGATACCCGCAATGAAAAGATGCGTTTCCGCCCCAGGGTGCTGGCGGGTGCGCCCGAGGTTGGCGTCGAGCCCGGGTTGCTGCTCTTGGACGGCCAACAGCGCCTTACCTCCCTGTACCACTGCTTTAATGGCGAGGGTTTTGTCAAGACCACTGACTTCCGGAAAAAGAAGGTCCACCGCCGCTTTTTCATCGACGTCCGCGCCGCGGTAAGCGGGGACTTGCTTGCCGATGACGCCATTTTCGCCGTCGACCAAAACGGCGAGATCTGCTCGCACTTCGGCCCCGACGTTGATGGGGCTATTACCTGCCGCCAGGATGGGCTGGACAATATGTGCATCCCCGTGGCCTCGCTACTCAGCGAGGAAGGCACCAGCATGCTTTTCGAGCTCGCCGCCACACACGAGCAATACAGCGCCGAACTTGCCGCGTTCAATAACCGCATCGTGCGCCCCTTAGCGGGCTACGATATCCCCATGATCCGGCTATCCCGCGAAACGGAGCGCTCCGGAATCGGTTCCATCTTTGCCCAGGCAAATTCCGCAGGCTTACAGATGGATGTCTTCGATCTCTTAACCGCCGTCTTTGCCTCCGAAGATCCGACCTTCCACCTTGCCAACGATTGGCAGCAGGTGGAAAAGGATCTGCGGGATTCTCCTGCGCTCGATGGCATCGGACGCAATGAATTCCTCTCCGCAGTGTCCCTCTTGGTCACAGGGGAGAAGGGTAATGCCGGCGGCCAGCGCGAAGACATTTTGAAGCTGTCCCTGTCCGAGTACAAGGCGGCCGCGCACGACCTGCGCATTACCTTCCACGAGGTTGCCGAATTCTTGGCGCAGCGCCGCATTTTAAGCCTCGATCAGGTTCCTTATACGGAACAGATCGTGCCGCTGGCGGTCATCATCGCGCGCCTGGCCAAGCGGCCTGGGGCCCTTTCCAGCCAGCAGGCATGGGATCGCATTGACCAGTGGTTCTGGTGTGGCGTCTTTGGCGAGCTCTACGGTTCTTCCGCGGTGCCGCTGCGCGCCGCCCGCGATGTGGATGAGGTGACCGAGTGGGTTGCCGGGGCCACCGACGATGTTCCCAAAACGGTCGCGGATGCAGGATTCCGGGAATCCCGCCTGCTCTCGGTCGATGAAAACGATGGGGTGTGGCACGGAATCTACGCCCTGCTTATGGCCCGCGGCGCGAAGGACTGGCGGACGGGCAGCGAGTTTACCCGCCACACCTTTGAAGAGTTGAAGCCCGGATTTTTCCCGGTATTCCCGCTGAATTGGTGCCAGCGCCACGGGGTGGATTCGGTCCTGGCCCATTCGGTCATGAACTACACTCCGATGGGCAAGCGCACAGAGGTCGTCCTCGATGGGTTCGCGCCGAACCGCTACCTGCCTCGCGTGCAGTCCAAGTCCATCATGGAAGACGAGGAATTTGATGCCGTCCTGGCATCGCACGACCTCGATGTCGCTAACCTAAGGGAGTCAAAGATTCAGGAATTCTTGGCTGATCGTCGCCATCGCTTCGTGGATCTAGTGGAAGAAACCTTAGGCATTCCCGTCATTCGAGATGTCGATGAAGCAAACCTGGCCGGCGGTGAAGAGGGGCCACATGCGTTTGGCCGCTAAGAGGTATCGGGCGGCTGCAGTGGTTATCGCAGCCTCCCTCGTACTTGTTGGCTGCGGTGATGCCTTGCAGGAACCCAAACTGGTCAAGCGAGGTCTGTCGGATCTCTCCGAGTCCGATGTTGAGCTTGAGCGCGCCAAGTCAGAGAATCAAAACCGCCTTATCGATCCCAAATTCGCCGGCAAACTGGACATCATCGACGATCCGAGTGGCATCGAGGCCGCGCGGGCCTTCTTCGATGATTCAGATTCCATGGTGCTCTTTGCGCCCGATGATAAATCCGTGTTGCGCGCGGCAACGTTGGCGATTAACCAGCACTTGCCGGCCGTGGAATACGATCCTTCGCGCCGCGGTGACATCCTCAACTTGGTCGGAGACTTGGAGGTAAAACGACTCGTTATCGTGGGCGATATCCCGTGGACGCAATCCAGCGGTGATTTCACTGTCATCAAGGATCCGGGAACGCATGAAGCGCTGGGGGATTTTACGGCCTTCCAGTACGAGTCCAAGGTGGTTGCCTCGCCGAACCAGGTGGTCAAGGACATCGCGCGGCTGGATAAAACACCCTACGTTGAGTTGCGTCCTGCCTGGATTCCTTATGAGGGCGAACCTGACGATGATGGCAAAAAGCTGCCGGCCGTCCCGGCACAGTCGCGGCGCGATGGCCAGATGGCGCCCAATATCGTGGCCACGGCGGATAGTCCGGTAGCCAATGTCATTACTGCCGCGGCCTATGGTGGCTCGGTATTGGTGATGCCGACGGCGGATCCGCTGGAAGATAAGCGGAGTATGGCCATGGTGGCAGGGCTCGATGAAGGCTCGCTTATCGCTTTGGGCCCGGAATTCGGTCACGTGAAAGAATTTAAGGAAAAAATACGGCAGGGCACCCCAAACTGAACTACACTTCCTTCACACGCGGTTATTGTCGCGTAATGCACAACGAAGTGAAACGAAGGATGATATGTCGAAGCCGGTAGTTCTTATCGCCGATAAATTGGCCCAATCCACTGTGACGGCTTTGGGGGATTCCGTCGAGGTGCGTTGGGTAGATGGCCCGAACCGCGAGGAATTGCTTGCCGCGGTTCCAGAGGCGGATGCGCTGCTCGTGCGCTCGGCCACCACGGTCGACGCTGAGGTTTTAGAAGCAGCACCCAAACTAAAGATTGTGGGCCGCGCAGGCGTGGGACTAGATAACGTGGATATTGACACCGCCACCAATAAGGGCGTCATGGTGGTCAACGCTCCCACCTCCAATATCCACTCTGCGTGCGAGCAGGCGATTGCCCTGCTTTTGGCCACTGCCCGCCAGATTCCTGCGGCGGATCAGTCCCTGCGCGAGGGCGAGTGGAAGCGCTCTTCCTTCAAGGGCGTCGAGGTCTACGGCAAGACTATTGGCATCGTCGGCTTCGGCCACATCGGTCAGCTTTTTGCCCAGCGGTTAAGCGCCTTTGAAACGAAGATTATTGCCCACGATCCTTATGCCAATCCGGCGCGTGCGGCAGCGCTTGGCGTGGAATTGGTTGAGCTGGAAGAGTTGATGGCGCAGGCAGATTTTGTCACCATTCACCTGCCAAAGACGCCCGAGACCGCCGGAATGTTCAACGCGGAGCTTCTGGCCAAGGCAAAGGAAGGCCAGATTCTTATCAACGCCGCCCGCGGCGGCCTCGTAGACGAGCAGGCCTTGGCGGATTCCATTACCTCCGGACACCACCGCGGTGCGGGCTTTGACGTCTACTCCACGGAGCCGTGCACGGATTCCCCGCTCTTTAAGCTGCCGCAGGTCACGGTCTCGCCGCACTTGGGCGCGTCCACCGTGGAGGCACAGGACCGCGCGGGTACCGATGTCGCCGCATCTGTGCTCAAGGCTCTGGCCGGCGAGTTCGTTCCCGATGCGGTCAACGTCTCCGGCGGCACGGTGGGAGAAGAGGTTGCCGGCTGGCTCGACCTCGCCCGCAAGCTGGGCCTTACGGCCGGACGCCTGTTGGACCAGGCTCCCGTCGCCGTGGAGATCGAGGCTTGCGGCGAGCTGTCCACTGAGGACGTGGACGTACTGGGCCTTTCCGTCGTACGCGGCCTGTTTAGCGGCGTGACCTCAGAGCCGGTTACCTTCGTCAACGCGATGAAGATTGCCGAAAGCCGCGGGGTCGAGGTTTCGGTATCCACCAACCCAGAATCCAAAGGCCACCGTTCTTCCTTGCAGGTCAAGGTCATTAGCGCAGAGGGCGTGACCTCTTCGCTTACCGGTGCTCTCATCGGCATCGACGGGACCGAAAAGTTTGTGCGCATCAATGGCCGCGGCGTGGATATGCGGGCTGAGGGCCGCAACCTCTTCTTCCGCTATGCCGATGCCCCAGGCGCGCTGGGTACCGTGGGTACCAAGCTGGGTGCAGCAGGTATCAACATCATCGCCGCGGCCTTGACGCAGGGCAAGCAGGAATCCGATGCCGTGCTCATCTTGCGCGTGGAGTCCGAGGTGCCAGATTCTCTCATCGAGGAGATCAACTCGGCCCTTGGCGCTACGTGCCAGCAATTCGATATGGATGAATAACCTCAGCGCAGGTTAGGAGAGTGGCCTAACCGCGTACGTGTGCCCGCCCATCGCGCAGATTTATGCTGCGATGGGCGGGTTTCCTTTGGTAGGCTAATGTCTAATCCACTATGTGAGAAAGGAATCTTATCTAATGAAATTAGCGGTTATTGGCGGCGACGGCATTGGGCCGGAAGTAACGGCGGAAGCCCTGAAGGTATTGCGGGCGGTGCGGAGCGATATTGAAACCACCGATTATGACCTGGGCGCGCGGCGCTACCTGCGCAATGGCGAGCTTTTAACGGACGCGGACCTGGCCAGCCTGCGCGAACACGATGCCATTTTGCTGGGCGCCATTGGTGCGCCCGGCGAGGTCCCCCCAGGTGTTCTGGAGCGCGGCCTGTTATTGAAGATGCGCTTTGCACTCGATCACCACGTGAACCTGCGCCCCTCCATCTTGTATCCCACGGCCCACTCGCCGCTGGCTAACCCGGGCGAGATTGATTTCGTCGTGGTGCGAGAAGGCACCGAGGGCCTGTACTGCGGCAATGGCGGCACGCTGCGGGAAGGTACGCCGCACGAGGTAGCCAGCGAGGTTTCGCAAAATACCCGCTTTGGGGTAGAGCGCGTGGTGCGGGAGGCTTTTGAGCGGGCATCGCAGCGCCGCAATCACCTGACCCTGGTGCACAAGACGAATGTCCTCGTCAATGCCGGCGATCTGTGGCACCGCACGGTAGAAGAAGTCTCGGCAGAATATCCGCAGGTGGAAGTGGACTACAACCACATCGATGCCGCGACCATCTACATGGTGACGGATCCGTCCCGCTACGATGTCATCGTTACCGATAACCTCTTCGGCGATATCTTAACGGACTTAGCAGGCGCTATTACCGGCGGAATTGGATTGGCTGCATCGGGCAATATCGATGCCTCGGGTAAGAACCCCTCCATGTTTGAGCCGGTGCACGGTTCGGCGCCCGATATTGCTGGACAAGGCATCGCGGATCCAACCGCGTCCATCTTGTCGGCGGCGATGCTCTTGCGGCAGCTGGGTGATGAAGGCAATGCGCAGAAGATTGAAAAGGCGGTGGCGGAGGACATCGCCAAGCGTGGCGATGCCCCAATCAAGACCGTCGAGGTGGGAGACCGCATCGCGGGGAGCCTGAAGGCTTAAGCGTAAGGAATCCTGAGTGCGAATCCGGTTCCGGCGGGGACCTAAAGGATCTTCGCAAATTAACACCGCAAACTTTGCACACATGTAAAGGCTACCGTTTAGTAGGATGGCCGTTATGCGTTTAGGACGAATTGCACACCCAGAAGGAATTTGCTTTGCCATCATTGACGGGCCGAAAGATGCCCCGATGGAGGAGCTTGTAGCTAAAGAAATCTCCGGCACGCCATTTACCCCGCCGGAGCCCACCGGCCGTGAATGGAAGCTGGGCGAGGTGCGGCTCTTGGCGCCGACCCTGCCTACCAAGGTCGTAGCGCTCGGCCGGAACTATGCCGACCACGTCGCGGAGGTCTTTAAGAAGTCCTCGGATTCGCTGCCGCCAACCATCTTCTTGAAGCCATCGACCGCGGTTATCGGCCCGAATGAGGCCATCAAGATTCCCGATTACGCCACCAACGTGGAGTTTGAGGGCGAGCTGGCCGTGGTTATTTCCAAGCCATCGAAGAATATCAAGGCTGAAAACTGGAAAGACCACGTTTTGGGCTACACCATTTGTAACGATGTTTCCTCGCGTGACCTGCAATTTAAGGATGGCCAGTGGGCGCGCGCCAAGGGTATTGATACCTTCTGCCCGCTGGGCCCGTGGATTGAAACGGACCTGGAGAGCTTGGATCTTGATGATCAGAAGATCAATGCGTACCTGACCCACGATGGTTCCCGGGAGCAGAAGCAGGATTCCAATACGGATCAGATGATCGTCAAGATGGGCGGCATCTTGGAAGAGATTTCTGCCGCCTATACCTTGCTGCCTGGCGATGTCATCACTACCGGCTCGCCTGCAGGAACCGCACCAATGGTGCCGGGCGATACCATTGAGGTTGAGATTCCAGGGGTTGGCACCCTGCGCAATACGATTGCCAGGGCGCAGTAGGTTCACTGCAATGCAGCTGCCGCTGGTGAGGTACTGGTAGAAGGAGAACGGCGTGCCGGAACATTCGCATAAGGGCCACCGCGGGTCCGCGCCCAGCGCGCAGGAGATGGAGGAGCGCTACCGCGCCACCGCGCAGGTGTGGTCAGGGAGTCCGAATGCCACGCTGGTGGACTATGTCAGCGACCTTCCGGCCGGTACCGCACTCGATATCGGCTGCGGGGAGGGCGCTGACGCCCAGTGGCTACACGAGAATGGCTGGCAGGTGCTCGGCATCGATTTTGCTCCCACGGCCGTAGCGCGGACTAGGGCGCGTGGAGTCCCCGCGGAGGTTGCCACCTTTGATGAATTTAGCCACGCCCCCTTTGATCTGGTTACAGTCCACTACGGCAGCGTCCGCGCCACCGCAGAGGAAGTAGCATTGCTAGAAAAACTCGTTGCCCCGGGTGGAACCTTGCTCTATGTTCACCACGACATGGAATCAGAAGAAATCGCCATGCCGGAATGGCTGGCGGAAAACCTGACCGAATTGACGGTGCAGACCTTGCGGCGATCGCCGCGCCATGTAGCTAGCGGCGCAGGCGCCCATCACACCAGTGATGTGGTCCTGGTAGCGAAGAGGCGCTAAGCCACACCGCGCTTTTAAAGGCTGAGCGCGCGAAGGATCGTTTGGAGCTTGGCGGTGGTTTCTTCCAGCTCGGCTTGGGCATTGGAGGCACCGACCACGCCGCCGCCAGCCCACGCGCGGGCGGAGAGGCCATCGCCGGCAACTTCTGCGCAACGGATGGCTACCATGTATTCGCCATCGCCGGAGCTATCGCACCAGCCGACGGTGCCGGCATAGAAGCCGCGGTCGGTCTCGGCGGTCTCAATAAGCGCCTGCGCCGCTTCCGTCGGCGTGCCGCAGATTGCAGGGGTGGGGTGGACTACTTCTGCCAATTCCAGGGCGGTGAGGTCTTTATCCCGCAACGTGCCGGTGACCGGCGTGCCCAAGTGCCACATCTCATTGGTGTGTATGAGCTGCGGGGTCTCGGGGATATCGAGGCTGCTGCACAGCGGCTCTAACATCCTGCGCAGGTGTTCTACCACAAAGGAATGCTCGAGCAGATCCTTGGCGGAGTGCAAGAGGTCTTGGCTGGCAATGTGGTCTGCCGCCTTATTGGCTCGACGCGGGGTGGAGCCGGCGAGTGGGAATGCAGACACGGTCGAGCCTTGGCGCTTGATGAGCACCTCCGGCGAAGACCCAACCAGCATGGACCCTAGGCGGCCTGCGGGGGAGAGATCCGCAATGAACCCGTCGCGGTTGACGGAGAGATCGATAAGGCGCGCGGCCACCAACCGGGGATCGATGGGCGCGGCAAATTCGATATCGACCGCGCGGGCGAGGACCACCTTCTCCAGCTTGGAAGTCTCGATGGTGCCGATGGCCGCCTCAACGCGGCGCAGGTGCTCCTCGGGCTCTGGGTCAAAGCCCACGACACGGGAATTGAGCGATTGGTTGCGGTAGAACGCGTGGGGTTCCAGCGGGCCGTCTTCCCGGATGATTAACTCTGGAACGGTCAAGGCGGCGGGGGTATCGGAGTCGAAGGGAATGGCGCCAACTACCATCTCAGCACCGCCGCGGCGCAAGGCGTCAACCGCGGCCTCGGCACTGGTAAAGGTTGCCCGCGCACCTTGGGTACGGACAGACCCCGTTGCTCGGGAGAGCAAGAAATCCGGGGCGGTGCTTGGTCTGTCTTCGTGCATGAGGATCTAGCTTAGTGCCTTATTAAAAGTTGGTAGAAATTGCCCTCCGCCAAGCGTGGGGGCACCACCTGGCGCAGCGCCTGTGGCTAGTGTTAATAATGTGGCAAGTGTTACTAAATTTTCCCTACGGATCGGCTATCTCCTCGCAGCGCTCATAATATTCAGCACCGGTTTGTCTGCACCAGCAGTAGCTTCGGCGCAAGAAAGGCCCGCGCCAACCGGGAAACCGGCTCCTCCTGCGCCGACAGCTGACGGCTCTCACCTTCTGCCAGAAGGCGTCGAGGAATCTACCCCGCACCAGCCTGCGCAAGCCCCTGCACCTGAACAACCTCCTGCACCGCGCGAGCCACAACCAACACCTGACCCGGCACCAGCGCCGCGCCCAGCGCCTGATGACAGCATCAATCCCCATCCGCCCATTGCCCCAGGAACCACGCAGTCGCTGGAGATGGAGCATGAAGGCAAAAAGCGCCGCTACCTCGTGCGCATCCCTGATAATTACGAACTCAATAAACCAGCACCGGTGTTATTTGGTTTTGGCGGGTGGGGTGATTCCCCGGAGGAGTTTTCTGGCTATGCGCGCATGGAAACCACCGCGGCCACCGATGATGCGATTGCGGTCTATCCTGAAGGTTTCGAACGCGCTTGGGAGCCAGCACCCTATGCGAAGACTCGCGACGGCGAGGACATCCGCTTTATCCACCGCATTCTCAATGCTGTAGATGCCGATTATCACATTGACCGAAACCGCATCTATGCCATGGGCATGTCCAATGGTGGAGGGTTTACCTCGGTCCTCGGCTGCCATGACCAAAGTACTTTTGCTGCTGTAGCGATGGTTTCTGGTGCCTTTTATAACCCGGTCGAAAGCAAGTGCCAGGACGCGCCCATGCACACGCTTATCATGCACGGCACCCACGACAAGATGATGACCTATGAAGGCGGTGACCGTCACTCTGCTGGATACCTTCCCGTGCGCACGGTCCTCGGAGGCTATTTGCAACGCAATCGGTGCGATATGACCTTTCAGGTTTCTCCCGCACCAGGCGATGCAGAGCAGTTGATGTTTAACGGTTGCCACAAGGAAGTGCAGCTGGTCAAGGTTCCGGGAGAGCATACGTGGTTCTGGCAGCCAGATACGCCGAAGGTGGTGTGGGATTTCCTTTCCACCAAGACCCGCGTTTAAGTTCCACGAATTCTGAATATGGCGAGGGTCCCGGGAGATTTCCCGGGACCCTCGTTATGTGTTCTAGCTGCTGCTAGTCGACGCGCGGAAACTGCGTTGTAGCATCCTCAGCGTGGGCATCTGCTGCCTTGGCTGATTGCTGGTCAGCAGGTTGTTCTGCGGCCTCGTCATCTAGGGTCTCCCCGCCGTCTGTGCCCTTCTTCTTGCGGAAGAACTGCACATAGACCAGCAGGCCGATACCCAAGATCAGGGCGAAGGCGCCAATGCCGGCCAAAATGCCGGCCCAGAAGCTGCTTTTGGTGAGCGAGGCGGTGTAGGCGGCATCGGCAAGCACCTCATTGTTCTCGTTATTGCCCTTGGCGGACGCCTCGGAACTTGGCTTTGCGCTCTTGGACGAGGGAGATTTGGACTTGCTGGCCTCGGACTTTTTCTTAGTCGAGTGCTTTGCTTTAGGGGTGCTTCCGCCCTTGGAACCCGAACTGGAGCTTTTGCTCGATTTCGACTTCGAGCCCGAAGATTTCGGCTTAGAACCAGACGAAGACCCGCGGGAGGCGGCACCGGATCCAGCGCCGGAACCGTGGCCTGTGGATCGGGTGGTTTTGTGCGCCGACGGTTTCGAGCCACCTGATTGCTTAGAACCGCCTGATTGTTTAGAGCCCGACTGTTGAGATCCTTGCGACTGCCCAGATTTTTGGGAACCGCCAGACTTATTATTGCCTGCAGAGTTATTGTCCTTAGAACCCTGGGACTGGTTGCCGTTCGACCCGCTGTTATTCTTTTCGTCTTTGGGCTTGGAACCCTGGTCACCTTTGTTACCGCCCTCGAGGAACTTTTGTCCCTCTTTTAGGGTGTTGTCTAGTTCCTTATCGAGTCCCTGAATGGCTTTATCGATCCCTTTGATGTCCTGGGCAAGCTTTTGGGCTCGCCTGCTCGAGTCCGAAGGTACGGTGCCTTCGGCATCATCGGCTTCGTCATAATCGAGGTCGCAGAGTTCCGAAATATCAGCATCATCGCCCACGAGGAAGCCAGCGTGCAGGTTGTGGCGTGAGCCATCAGAAAGCTCAAAGGTAAAGCTTACTGCGTAGGCACCGGGCTCGGTGAAGAGGAAAGAGGGATGCGCGTGCGTGTTTCCAGGAAAGTCCCACGCGGTACCGTCCTCTGTATCCATCCGGATTTTCGTACCATCAAGGCCGTCATTTTGAAAAGCCACGATACGCCCATTTTCTGGGCCCTTGGCGATGGCCATGCTCAGTGTGGCGGTGTCATTCTTGCCAAGATAGTCCTCAGATAGATGCTGGGTACTAAACCCGAGCCAAGGTATATTTCCCTTCTGGGTTTGTGGCAAAACCCACCCCTCACTGGGCAGCTCGCTAGATGCAGTATCCGGGATGGTCATTTTAGTCTCGTCCGACACCTGGACGACGAATTCCCCGGACTCATGCTCCTTCTCAGAGTGGTCGTCTTTGAGGACGAACTTCAGCTGACCATCATCACTCTTGAGCGCCATGTCTTGGTGGCCCTCCGTGATGCGTGCAAAATCGGATTCGGAGCAGGTCTCTTCCGCCTGCGCCACCGCAATAACGGTGGTGGGCAGGCCAACGCCGGCAATCGTTCCCACGCTTAGGAATCCGGCGGTGCCTACAGCAAGGGCGGAGCGGCACATACGTTTCATGATTCGACAGGTTCCTTTCGTGGAGTACGGTCTAGTGCGTTATCAGGGGATGCTGGTAGGCAACCACCGCGCTTTTGACGCCGCGAACTCAGCAATGGATGGATAGCCCACACCACCAAGAACACAGCGGTAAGGGTGAGCACGATAGTGGCGCCAGCTGGTAAATCGATGGCCCAGGCGAGGTAGATTCCGAAAAAGCTACTTACGGCGCCGATAAGGGCCGAAAGCCACATCATCGTGGTGAGGTTCGCAGTCAATAAGCGCGCGGTTGCGGCCGGGGTGATGAGCAAGGCTAGAACCAAGATATTGCCGATGGTGCTTACGGAAATTACTACCGCGGCGGTGACGCAAAGGTAGAGGATGATATCGAGCAGGAATACCGGCAATCCCATAGCGCGGGCGGTTTCCCTGTCTAAACAAGTGGCATTGAGCTGCGGGCCGAAGGCCACCACGACGATGAGGACCACGACGCACACGCTTGCGGCGATGATGATATCGGTGCGCGAAACACCGGTAAGAGAGCCAAAAAGGAAGCTAGTAAGAGAGGCGCTATAGCCATCGGTACGAGAAATAATCACCATACCTAGGGCAAATGCGGCGGCGAAGAAGATGCCGATAATCGAGTCAGCACGCACGTGTCGGCGTTGTGAAAAAGCTGCGATAAGGATGGCAACCACCGCGCCGGCCACCGCGCCACCGAGTAGCACTGAGGTTTGCAGAGCAAACGCAATCGCTAGGCCGGGAAAGACCGCGTGGGATACTGCGTCACCGATAAAGGCCATGCCGCGCAGAACAACATAACAACCGATGACCCCACAGACGACGGCCGCTAATAGCGAGATACCCACCGCGCGGGCCAGGAAATCCAAATGCGGGTTAGTCAGATCCCGCAGGAAGTCAAGGAAAGAGATGTCTATCATGGGGCAACTCCAATCGCGGACAGCAGGGGAGAGTTGGCTCCGACACCAAAGGTGCGAGTCCACGGTTCTGATTGATCGAGCAGTGAGGCAGCGGTGTCATCGGCAAGCACTGTGTGGTTAAAAAGCACTAAGCGGTGGCAAGAATGCGCCGCCTCAGCCAAGTTATGGGTCGACATGACGATGGATTTCCCACGCTCAGAAAGCTCTTCAAAAAGTTCCAACAAGGACTCGGTATTGGGAGCGTCAAGGCCGGTAAAAGGCTCATCCAGCAATAACACATCGGGCTGCGTTGCCAGTGCGCGGGCGATGAGCACGCGCTGGCGCTGGCCCCCGGATAGTTCCTCGATAGGGCGGGCGGCAAACTCTTCCATGTGAACCAAATTGAGCGCCTCAGCGGCGGCCGTGTGATCCTTTTTTCCTGGCCGCTTAAACCAACCAATAATGCCGGTGCGCCCGCTCAACACGGTGCGATACACATTGATGGGAAACCCCCACTCCACCTCGTGGCGTTGCGGGACATACCCCACCGATCCGTTGACCTGACAGGTTCCCGAAGAAGGAATAAGACCTAAAATCGCACGCATGAGCGTGGTTTTACCGGCGCCATTGGGCCCAAGCAGGCCAATGAATTCGCCGGAGCCTACCTCGAGGTGGGCATCAGAAATAACTTTCCGGCCCGATAAGGAGACTTGAAGATCCCGGACACTGATAAGAGGTTTAGGCACGGCCATCACCACGCTTGCGCGAACGCAGGGCTACACCGAGGCCCAGGACTAAGACGATGGCGCCGACTCCGACCAGGATGTAGACCCAGCTAGGGATGGAAGAATCCGCAGTGGTTGCTTCCTCGGCGCTCCACGAGGCATTCTGTGCCTCGTTCACGTCGGTGTTATCCCCGACGGCGAAAGTGAGGATGCCATCGGTGCTGAAGTCCTTGCCTTCATTGGTAGTGCCCTTGACGCGAATTCCTACTTGGTGCACGCCGGGCTCAGTAAAAGTCCAGTTGGCGTGGGTGTGGGTATTGAGATCTACCCAAAACTCCTTGTCGCTTTTAGCCGCAGTGGACCACAGTAGCTGCGGGGCTTCGAAACCGCCGTTTTGGAGGAACAAGGAGAAATCACCTGGACCAGAATGACCCAAGAATTCCATGGTGACGCCGCGGTCAGCGTTATCGACCAAAGAAGGCGCTTGGGTATTCCAGCCCAGCCAGGGAACGCCTACCTGCTCGGTTTGTGGGACTACCCAGACTTCCGAGCCGGAATCCGCACCGACAAAGTCGAAGTCATCGGTATCGGGCAATGGCTGCTGCGCGGCGTCGCCAACAGAGAAGACGAGATCGTCCAAGTGGCGCCACACCGGCTTATCGCCGGCATCATCGCGTGCCAGCAGCTCGGCATCGTCACCATCGAGCAGCGTTCCGACATCCACGTGGCCGGAGTCAATGACCTTCTCTTCACCTTCGGGAGCAACAGACTCATCTGCGCTGACCACCTGGGCCAGGTCCCCAGCCCAAGCGGGGGAGGTAGACAAAGCGAGGCCTGCGGTGAGCACGCATGCGGCCATGCGGGTCGTGGCGCGGTGAGCGGGGCGAGTAGCAAAGTTAAGCATGGTTTTCTCCGTTCGAAGGATTGAGACAACGCTTGAGGGAATCAGCGTTAAATTTCATGAGGTCGATATAGGTCGGGACGGTGGAATCCAAGGTGTCGCCATATATGGGGCAGAGGGCAACACCTTGTTCTTGCGCTGCTTCCTCTAGCGTTCTTGTGCTGGCTTGTTGCACTGGCTCCACGAAGACTGCAGGCAGGTTGAGGTTCTCTAGGGTGCGACGCAGGGCGATGACCTCCCGGGGGGAGGGCTCGATAGCCGGGTTCGGGGTTACAAAGCCTGCGACCGAGATGTCATATCCCTGCTCCAAATAGGCATAGCCATGGTGCGTGGTCACCAAGTGCCGGTTGTCTTTAGGAATAGAGGAAATAGCATGGTTGACATAATCATCCGTCTTTCGCAGTTGCGTCGTATATTCTGCGGCGCGCTTGCGGTAGTCGGCACCATGAGAGGGATCCGCCTGGGCCATTTCTTCAGCGATGACATCCACATAAGCGATGGCATTGTCCACGTTGTGCCATAAGTGCGGATCGACTTCACCGTGGATATGTTTTCCTAGGACCGCTTGGGGCAGGAGATAGGTATCAGAACCCGGAGTACCTAAAAAGCGGTAGGCCGGATCTGCTGGAATGGGCTGAAGCACCGAAGACGGAATAGATACCGCAGTATGTGCCGGATCAAAACGCTTATCCTGATCGCGCAAGTCGATGGCGCCGGCGGCTAGATCCGCCTCAATGTCGAGGTGCCCCGAGTCGATGGCATCCATGCCCTCGGGAGGGTTTACACCCACTGCCACGGTGAGGTGTTGTACCTCGGTGCCATCGGCCTGAAATCCGAGCTTGTAGATGCCGGGTTCAGAAAAGCCCCACGAGACGTGGGTGTGCGCATTCGCCGGAAGCGTAACTGAATCTTCCTTCTCGTCAATGCCGTCTGCACTATCAAATAGCACTTCTGGGGTGCCAAAGGTGGAGACCACATAAGCAGCGACATCGCCTGGGCCCTCGGCAGAGACCATGTGGAAGTCGACCCCAGAGGAACGCTGTTGCGCCCCACTGATGCGCAATCCGAGCCAGATGGCGTCTAGGGATACGTCTTCGACCAAGGGGACCAAGGTAGCACCACGGGTAGAGGCAGCATCAGCGACCTCGACGACGGGTGCATCGGAGGACTCACGCAGGGTATCGCTAAGCGATTGCGGCTCCAAGAGAAACCCATTGCTCAAGGACAAATCCGCGTTTGCAACGTTGCGCACAGTGCGTAAGGTGGGCTCGAAGGTATGGGGGTCTTTGCCACTGGGGATAAGCCCCGTTACCTCGGCGTCCTCTCCAGCTACATGCTCTGCTAGGTCCGCCAAAATCGGAGTCGTAGCGACAACGCTAAAGCGATCAGAGGCATCTACAGCAGCGGAGGTTGTGCAGCCCGCGGCGAGGACGGAGACACAGCCTACCGCGCCTATCGCCTGCAGGCTGCGTGCCGCAAAAGGGAAGGTACTCTTTCGCATTAATCCTCTGCCTTAGCTACGGCTAGTCGTGCGATGCCGAGGCCGAGGAAGAGCATGCCAAGCCCCAGTACTCCAATGCCAAGTGGCATAGACGGAGTCCCAGTGTTGGCTAAAGCACCGCCCTTACCCTGTGCCGCGGAAGACTGGCCCCCGCCAGTAGAGGAGCCGCCCGCACCTGCGCCTCCGGAGGAACCAGCGCCGGCGGCAACACCCGAGCCGCAGTCGCCGCCGTCAGGGTTGACCGCAGCACCCAAATCAAAGTGCCCATCGTTGTAGGCGTCAGCTGGCTTGTCTCCGCCAACGACAAAGTGCATGGTGGCCTCGCCGGCAACCTGCTTGCCCTCATTGGTCTGTGCCACCTGGCGAATGGTGACGTCATACGTTCCTTGCTCACCGAATACCCAGTTGGGGTGTACGTGGGTATTCGGCGCGATGTCGAAGGCGCCTTCTGGGGCACCATCCGTTCCACGGAACCATTCATCGCCAACGATCTTGCCCAAGCCGCCTTGGCTATAGACCATCATCGGGCCTGGCCCCTTAAGGCCGACGAGCTCCCAGGTGACATCGCCAGGGATGTGCTCGCGCATAGAAGGGCTTTGGGTATTTGCACCTAGCCACGGCACGCCTTCTACCTGTGTGGAACCGATCATCCATGCCTGTCCAGCACCTACCGGTCCGACTTCTTGTGGCAGATCCACGGAAGATTTATCCGACAAGTAGAAGGTAGCCCCATCGGCATCGCGCCATTCAGAGGGAGAGACCGTATCGTCTTTGATCTGTGGAATCATGCCTGGCTTGCAGTCAGGATCGCTTGACTGACCGCCTTGGTCGCCGGCGCCAGCAGATTCCTTAGAACCGCCGCTGCGGCCGCCTTCGTTGGCGTGGGAATCGCCCGAGTTCGAATTGCCGCTTACGGGGCTGGGGTCTCCGCCCTCGCCAACTTCCCAGGTATAGGTGACTTGATTACTGGTAGAGCCATTGGAGCTGGCTTGCACCGTCATTTCATAGGTGCCGGCCTCGCTAAAACCCCAGTTTACGTGCCGGTGGGCGGGGTTTGGTTGGTTGATTACCTCGCCGCTGGTGAGTTCAAGGGAGCCGGAATTAGTCACGGGATCCACACCACCGAAGCCCGAGGTTTCGAATACATAGACAGAACCCGGACCGGAGATATTCGTGAACTCCAGGTCGATATTGGAAAAGCCACCGTTGCGTGCAGGTTGGGTATCCCAGCCCGGCCAAATGAGGTTGGGGTCCTGAGTTTGTGGCAGGAAGTAGGTTGGTTGACCGATTTCTGGGACGTTTTCGGTGACATCTGACCAGGCGGAGTCGACGACTTTGAGCAAGACGTCATCGCCAGGGCGCTCTACGTGGGAACCGGTTACGTCTTCTTGCATGGACAAATGCAGTTGCCCATCCGGCGCGGTGACAAAGAAGGCATCGATGTGGCCGGAATCAAAGACTTCCTCGAAGGCAAAAGCTGGGGTAGACGGCGCGAAGAAGGCGATAAGGCCTGCGAAAAGCGCCGCTAATGCGCGGGTAAAGGGGCGTCGTGACCCCGCGCGAGTGGACGTGTGGTTGTGCATATGTGAAATTCCCTAATTTACTTTTGGACTGGAAGGAAAGTGCTTAAAGGCCGAAGCGCTCTTTGATGAGTTCATCGTTGCTACGGAAGAAGTCGTAGAAAGCCTTGAACGTTATTCCCAGGACCACCGGGAGAACCAATCCCCACGGGTTGAATCCGGCTTCAGCTGGCTTGCTGGGCTCGGAGGGTTTCGATGGTTTCGATGGCTTCGACGGGCTCTCCGTTGGCTTAGACGGCTTTTCCGAGGGAGCTTCGGAAGGTTCGTCGGACGAATTTTTAGCGGAGCAGGACTCTACAGCTTCATCACCAATGGCGAAGGTCAAGGTTTGTGGCTCAGAGGAAAATTCTTTGCCGTCCTTAGTGGTGGCGGAGTAGGTGGCCTCGAACGTGTACATACCTGGCTTGGTAAAGGCCCAGTGGGTATGAGTGTGGGAGGCAAACGTCGTCTCGATGGAATAATCCTTTTCTGCCGAATTGGCGAGAACCCGGAAATCACTTCCTATGTCTCCACCTATGAAGGCACCCCATTCGGCTCCTTCAGGAACGTCGGTGGGTTTGAGATTGAGGTTGATGGTCTTGTCCTTGATATTGGAATAATCCAATTTCTCGGTGTTATAACCCGGCCAGATAATGCTTTGATTCTGGGACTGTGGAAGGTGGTAGAAACGGTCGCCGTCTTTGCCGAGGAAATCAAACTTCTTGCCCTCGAGCCTCTTAGTGCGTGGCGTCAATGCGTTGTCGTGAACACCAAGGACGACATCATCGAGGGAGCGCTCGACTGACTTTTTATCGATCTGAGCGGTATCGTCTTTTAAGACAGTGCGGTAACCCTTCTCATCATCGGTGGGCAGCGCCATGATGTCTACGTGGCCACGGTCCAGTAAGTATTTTTCGCCGCAGCGCTGGTTGTTGCTTGGTTGCGAAGGCTTTGAAGGCTTGTTTTCCCGCGAAGGCTTGGCGCCTTCCGAGGAGTCGTTTTCTTGGGAAGGTGTGGACTCCTCACTAGGTGAGGTGCTGTCTTCTCTTTTGTCCGTTGAAAGCTCTCCGGTGACTTCGTAGTTCTTGTCCCATTCAAAGGACTCAGTGATGACTTTGCTGTCATATCCAGCTTTCACCGTGGGGTGAGGGAGAATTTCGACCTTGCCAAAATAGCCTTCATTGCCCCCAGTGCGCCCGTAAGGAAAGGCGGCTTCGCCGTGGCCATTGACAATAGGCGCCTCGATGTCGACCGTGGGGGCATTATCGGTCTTTTTGCTATATAAGCCGCCTACCATAAGCCCATTAAAGTCTTTATCGTCGGTATCGATAATGATTTTGGTACCGTCTTTGCCTTGCTTGCGCATCCGGATGGTATAGCCAGGCTCGCCCAGTTCCCGTTCCTCGGTGGGAGCAAGTTCGCGCGGATCGGATACTTCTTCCCATTGTTTTTCGGCAGCGGTAGCGGAATCCGTTTCGACCGCCTCGCCTGGGGTAAATTCCAGCTGTTGCGAGATCCACCAAGGCTCCTCTCCGTCTGGGGTAAAGACAGCTTGGATGTTTGAGCTTTCGGGACCCATAAACTCGTCCCACTGCGCCTGGCCGTCTTCTACGTCGAGATCGGTAAGGAAATAGCCATCGATAAACAGCGTCAGGGTACCGCTGGCGTTATTTTCGGCGTCGAAGGAGAAAGTCGTGAGTTGATCGTCGCCGTCTTTCTTGGGATTTTCCTTTTTATCGATGCTGAGGCTGTATCCGGCTTCGGAGGCGTCTCCACTCGAGTTTTCGTTGAAACGATCCTCGAGCTTGGGGGTTTCTTCTTCCTTTGGCTTTTGCCCACCTACCTGGATGGAGATCGTTTGTGGCTCATTGGCAATAAGCTCCCCATCCTTTGTCCGAGCACTGGTCCGATAGGTCAAACGGTAGCGCCCCGGTTTGGTGAACAGGGTGTAATTGTGGGTGTGGGTACCCGCGTGGAGAAAGGCCGAATGCGGGGAGTCCGGGAAAGAACCCAGCATGCGGTGAAGCCCGGTGCCATCTTCACTGTCGTCATTGGTGAATAGTTCGACATCGCCCGGCCCATCAACACTCAGGAGATCTAGATAGGCTTTGCCATCGCGGAAATCTTGGGTCGGAAGCGCAGTATCGGCGCCAAAACCCATCCAGATGGGTTCTTGGTTTGCTGATGCTTGAAAGGGAGCGGTGTAGTACAGGGTTCCTGGTTCGCCGAGATAATCTTGGGAGCCGTTTTGGGGCAGGGCATACATATAATTTTGGCGCCGATTTCCCTCCTCATCGGCTTGGTGATAGCCCTTGCCAATCCACGCCACGGTGTCATCGATAAGCGGCTTTTGCCCACCAAACTCGGAGCGAAGGGTGAAGTTATCGTCTTCCCAGAACGTCTTGGGAGAATCGACGTGGGTTTGGGTGGCGATGTGCTTTCCGTCATCTGGGCCGGCGAAAGCAGTCGCTGGCGAGATGAGAGCTACGGTGCTCAATGTGGCGATAATGCGGGTACGGGTAGAAATCACCAGCGGTTCCCTTTCTGCAGTTCTCTTCAGTTCATCTGACACTATAGAAAATGATTCTCATAGTGTGTTAGTTGATTTGAAAACGGTTACATTTAACCTGTGTAGACGTAGTGAACATCATCGCCTGCTACCCCTTTTTGTGTGGGGTAGGGAAGGATGGTGCACTAGTGGATAGTGACGTTCTTTTAGGGCATTCGGGCTGGTGTCATGTGTTTGTCCGTGCTCCACTACGATGGTCACCATGACTGAAGTTCGCGTAAGATTTTGCCCATCTCCAACCGGTACGCCGCACGTAGGTATGGTCCGAACTGCCCTGTTTAACTGGGCGTATGCACGCCATACCGGTGGCAAGCTAATTTTCCGCATCGAAGATACTGATGCGGCCCGTGACTCCGAAGAGTCCTACCAGGCGATCATTGATTCCTTGACCTGGCTCGGATTGGGCTGGGACGAGGGCGTCAATGTAGGCGGCCCGCATGAACCGTACCGGCAGTCTCAGCGCATGGATATTTATAAAGATGTGCTCAATAAGCTTATCGATGCCGGACATGTCTACCCCGCTTACTCCACCGCGGAAGAAGTAGAAGAGCGGCACAAGGCCGCCGGCCGCGATCCCAAGTTGGGCTATGACAACTACGACCGCGACCTGACGCAGGAACAGATCGATGCCTTCGAGGCCGAAGGCCGCAAGCCCGTCTGGCGCCTGCGCATGCCGGACAAGGATTGGTCCTGGACCGACCTTGTACGCGGTGAGATGTCCTTCAAGTCCGAAACGCAGCCTGACTATGTGGTGGCGCGCTCCAACGGCGCCCCGCTCTACACCCTGGTCAACCCAGTGGATGACGCGCTGATGCGCATCACTTACGTGCTGCGCGGCGAGGATCTGCTTTCATCCACCCCGCGCCAGCTGGCCATGTATGAGGTGCTGAAGGAAATTGGCATCGCGGAATTTACCCCAGAGTTTGGACACCTTCCCTTCGTGATGGGCGAGGGGAAGAAAAAGCTGTCCAAGCGCGACCCACAGTCCAACCTCTTCAACCACCGCGATAACGGCATTATCCCGGAGGGCATGCTCAACTACCTGTCACTGTTGGGTTGGTCTTTGTCCGCGGATCAGGACATCTTCAGCATGGACGAGCTAATTGAGAACTTCGATGTCAATGATGTTCTGGGCAACCCTGCGCGCTTTGATCAGAAGAAGCTCGAGGCGATCAACGCCGATCACATTCGCCTGCTCGAACCCGAGGAATTTGCCTTCCGTCTGCGCAACTACCTGACGGAGTACACGGACTTCCCGGCCGATTATGACGGCGAGAAATTCGCCTTCGCCGCGGACTTGGTGCAAACGCGCATTAAGACACTTGCCGATGCCTACGGGTTACTCAGCTTCCTTATCACCCCCGATGCTGAGCTCACCCTGGATGAAAAGGCGGCCAAGAAGAACCTGAAGGAGGACGCCGTCCAGCCGCTTGAGCTGGGCATTGACACCCTTGAAGCGGTAGAGGAATGGAAGACCGACGCTATCGAGGCAGCGCTGTCCAAGGCGCTCATCGAGGACCTAGAGCTAAAGCCGCGCAAGGCCTACGGCGCGCTGCGTGTAGCCATCTCCGGCGCTCAGGTGTCGCCGCCGCTCTTTGAGTCCATGGAGCTTCTGGGTAAGGAGTCCACCTTGGCGCGCCTGCGCGCTGCCCGCGAGGCAACTCCGTACGTTCCGGCCGCCGAGTAATACCGGAACCGTCAGAAACCTGACGGAGAAACCCCGCTAAAGCGGCGGATGAACATCGAACTTACACAGATGTCATCCGCCGCTTTATTTTATCTCTAAGAAAACGCCTAAAAATGCCGGTTGTGCTGGCGATTTGGCGCATTGGGCAACGATCATTATAGTTATAACACGTTGCAGCGAGCAAGGGAGCGCAGCCGGTAACGGTGCGGTTCCAAGCGAGTGAGCAAATGGCCTATGGTGTAATTGGCAACACAGCGGTTTCTGGTACCGCCATTCTAGGTTCGAGTCCTGGTAGGCCAGCAGTGAAAATGCTTTTAAAGCAGGCTCACTAGTTCTATGCCCCGTTCGTCTAGAGGCCTAGGACGCCGGCCTCTCACGCCGGTAACACGGGTTCGAATCCCGTACGGGGTACAAATAAAATAATTCCTCCAGCCACTGCGGTTGGAGGAATTTTTCGTATGTGCGCTTGCGGCTTAATCGGGGGTTAAACGACAAAATGTGTTGTTTTCCGGCGTGTCGGGGTAAACGACATTTTGTGTTGGTGGACTGCGTGGTTTAGGGCACGTGGCCTTTGCGTATTCCCATAGAGTGGTTGTAGGCACTGTCGAAAGTTGCTGGTCGGCCGTATTCAAGGCCGCTGGTGGCTTGTGTTTCTTGGCTGGCTAGGGTGTCCACTTTGGCATGTGGGTCTGCCCCCTGATGCGTCCACTTTCCTGGGTCGGCCTCTAGCGCGAGTGTCAGTGGCTTTACAGGCGTTCCATCGCCTTCGCTGGCGGATTGGTGCTTGTAGTCCCGTATTTTGGTGCACACCTCGCTACAGACGGGGCATCGAGGATGATTCTTACTCATCCATTCATCGTGAACCTCAGCGCTTAGCACATCAGCATGCCCCCCGGCGGTATTTCAGGTCCGAGGCTGCGTTATCCCTCCGGATAAGTGAAATAGTCCTAATATCAGCAGGCCAGACGTGCTAATCATATAACTTCACCAACACATCCTGTCGTTTAGGCCTTAATCGGGACCAAAGTGGGTCTTAACTGGGGGATTTACTGGTGCGAATTTCCTTACTATCTGCTGATTTGTATTGTGTTTACCCATCGTTTACTGTTTAACGAGTCCGCAGCAAGCAAGCTTTAAGCAATACAGCTTTTGATTTGCCTGCTACGCGCGAACGAGCCCCGTTCGTCTAGCGGCCTAGGACGCCGGCCTCTCACGCCGGTAACACGGGTTCAAATCCCGTACGGGGTACATATATTGGCTGCGAGCGTTAAAGCTCGCAGCCTTTTTCTTTTGCTATTTTCTTCTCGCGTGTCCTGGAGCGCTTAAACGGCTCTTCCTGCGCCGCATTGAGCAGCGCGCTTTGGGGAGCACGGTGGGCGAGGAAGGGGCATCGGAAAGCGCCTGCTTTAGCCGCAGCCCGCCCTTCGCGCTCACGAACTCAGCGAGGACTGGGGCGGGGTCAGCTGCCTGTGAGCGCCAAGGGAGGGGGATGGGTCCGCCACTGCAAAAACAACGCCCAGCGAGCCTCTCAGGCTGCACTGGGCGTTGTGTGTAGGTGTGGTGGCTAGGCCATGACCTTCGTCTTCTTAATCGCCTTCTGGAGGCGCTTGTGATAGTTATCCATGGCGGGGCGCAAGAACAGGCCGAGGATAAGCGCCGGGATGGCGAAGAGGAGGAGCATGCCGAGCTCGCGGAGGATATCGGCCTCATAAATGCCGGCGATGGCGCTGCGGAATGCGTCGATGCCGTAGGTGGCCGGCAGCCACGGGCTGACATTTTGGAACCACTCTGGAAGCAGCGGCAGGGGATAGGCGCCGCCGGAACCGGAGACTTGGATAACCAAGAGCAGCACCGCGAGCGCCTTGCCCGCGCTATCGAATGTGATAACCAGTGAATAGATTATCAACATAAACACCAGTGTGATTATCCACGAGGCAAAGAGCATCATGAATGGGTGCTCGGGCTCGATCTCCACGAAGAAAATCAGGCTGAGGACCACAAGGGTGGATTGGGCGATGCCGATGAGCCCGAAGGTGATGAAGCGGCCCAAGAAGACTTGGTTCCTGGTGAAGTGATCCTTCTTGTCGAGGTTTTCGTTCTTCTTCAAGTATTTGCGCTCGGCGTTGGTGTGTACCAGCACGCAGGCGAGCAGGGCGCCGACCCACAGTGAGAGCGTGAGGTAGAACGGCGTCATGCCAACACCGAAGGCGGCAACCTCGTAGATGGGCTGGCGGTCCACATTGACCGGTGAGGCGATGCGGGAGGCCAGTAGCTCGGGATCATCGCCGATGAGATCGGCGAGCTGGCTGAGATCGCCGCCGTCGCGGATCTCATCGATCTTTTGGCTGAGCTCACCAAAGCGGGCCGCCTGCTGCTGCAGGGTGCCGGATAGGCCGGCGGTCATATCGCGGGCGCGGACGAGGGCATCGTTGTCATTAGAGATGGTATTGCGGACGCCCGCGATATCGCGCTTGACCGCATCGATATCGTTGGCCACCGTGCCCACGCTATCGCCCAAGGCTGCTAACTGCGGCTTGAGGTTGGAGTTATAGGAGTTGCGGGCGTTTTGTACGGCCTGCTTGGCGCTGGCAATCGCAGCTTGGGTTTGTTGCTTGGACTCTTGGGACTTTCCGCCGTTGTCGATGTTATTGGCCGTGGAGGTCAAGGAATCGTGCAGCGCATTGCTTTGGGCGATGCTGGCATCGAGTTGCCCCATGACGGCCTTATATCCCGCTGCCACGGGGGCGGGAAGATTGACCTTATCCGCTTCCTTTTGGATGCTGTCCTTTACGCCTTGGAAAGCAGCGGTTTGCTGTCCCACGCGGTCCGCGGCAGTGCGGAAGGTCTGGGCAGTTTGCGCGGAGGTGGCGCTGGCGTTGTTGAGCAATTCCTCAATCTGCGAGGATAGGGCCTCGTAGCTCTGCGTCGTCGCGGCAAGGGACGCGTCCAAAGAACCAGTGGACTCATCCAGCGTGGATTTGAGGATGTCGATGGGGGACTCGCCGTTGTCATTCGTGGTGCTGGAAGCCTGGTTTCCCGCCTCATTCAGGATGTTATTGGCGGCTCGGGTCAGCGGAATGGTGGAATCAACCAGATTACTTA
This sequence comes from Corynebacterium sp. KPL1986, assembly GCF_000477975.1. Classification (NCBI taxonomy): domain Bacteria; kingdom Bacillati; phylum Actinomycetota; class Actinomycetes; order Mycobacteriales; family Corynebacteriaceae; genus Corynebacterium; species Corynebacterium sp. KPL1986. Next base: position 409,175 of record NZ_KI515719.1, read on the forward strand.
GCGCCATGACCGTGCCTGAGGCCGCATCGAGGCGCGATTGCACCGTGTTGACGCGGTGGTGCACGTTATTGAGCGCGGCTTGGGTTTCACCCTCATCCAAGTACTGGTCCAATGAGGAAATGACGCCAAGGCCCACATTGGACACGACGCGGGTGAAGGACTCGTCGATCTTTTCGATCACGCCGGTAGCGCTGCGCTGGGTAATCGTGGTCGACAGCGCGTTCTTCTTCTCATTGGTGTAAAGATTCAGCTTGCTCGGCTCGGTGCCTTCCACATAGAAGGTAAGGAGGTTGGCGCTAAAGTCCTTGGGCAAGACGATGCCGGCGTAGTACTCGCCGGACTTGGTGCCCTCAATGGCATCGTCGCTATTTGTAAGGACCCAGTTGATATCATCGTTGCGGCTGAGCTGGGATAAAACCTCATCGCCTAGGTTGAGTTTGAGCGAAGCTAGGTCGCTTTGGTGGCCTTTGTCCTCACTGGCGACGGCGATTTTGAGCTGTTTGGTATTGGCAAACGGGTCCCAGCTGGCGAGCACGTTAAAGGTGGTAAAAAGCAGCGGGATAATGGCGAGGCCGAAAATGATGACGGCGGTCATTACGTTGCCACGGATGGCCTTGAGGTCATCGCGGAGAATGGTCAGGATGTTGTTCATGACTTATCTCCCTTTCCGGATTCTTCGCCGCCGTCGGCGGGCTTATCTGCAGTATCGCCCTGCGATTGTGGGGTAGAAGATATTTCGGCGTGTTTATCCGACTGCACATCTTCTAGCCGATACTGATTGGGGTTTCGGCGTTGATGCTCAAGGTGCTGCTGGATTTCCTCATCGCTGAGGTCTGCCAGGCGGTTATCGTGCGCGATGCTTTGCTTCACGTATTCCAGCGAACAAATGGTCGCGACCGCAATCAGCGCCACGAGGCAGGCAATGCCGAAGATGATCGCCTTTTGATCCGGCATGAACCGGGAGCAAATAACGAGCACGGTAACCAAGGCCAAGCCAATGGCGATGGTCAACTTCATCAACTGAGAATAATTCTTCCGCGCGGTCATCCACTTGGTATCCAAGCTCTTTTGATATCCCTCGCGGTCCGCGGAGGCATACAACAGATCGGTGAAGCGGTAGCGGCTGCCGATGAGGTGGACCTGCTCGTTGATGACGAGCCCGCCCTTGGCCAGCTCGTCATTGACCAGCATGGTGACGTTGGACAACCCGCGCCTTAAAAAGGTGCCCATGAGGTAGGCGATAGCCGCCATGCCGGTCAGCGCGGCGATGTCGCGGATGTAATGGGTGCCGTAGAACCCACCCACGGTCTCGCGCATGGCGTCGATGCCGTAGGTAAAGGGCAAGAAGGGGTGGACGGCGCGGAAGAAGTCCGGCGTCATCTCGATGGGATACAGGCCCGATGCGCCGGGAATTTGGATGAAGGCGAGGACCACCGCGATACCGCGGCCCACGTGGCCAAATGTCGAGACCAAGCCATAGGTAATGCTGAGGTAGCACAGGCTGATGAATACGGAGGTAAGGACATAGGCGGTGGCGCTGACGTGCTCCACGCCAATGACCAAGTTACCGATGGACACGATTAGCGCCTGGGCAATGGCGAAAAAGCCGAGGAGCAAGAAGCGCGCGAAATAGGCCTTATTGATGGTCAGATCCCGGCGGCCCTGCGGGTCAACCTCGGCGCGGAAAATGATCAAAAGCATGAAGGCACCGATCCACAGCGTGAGGTTGATAAACAGCGAGGACATGCCGGAGCCGTAGTGGGTAACGGGGAAGACCGCGTGGCTTTCCATCTCTGCGGGCGAGGAGAGGAAGGAAGATACGTGGTCCGTATCAAGGCCATTGACGGACTTCAGCACGGTGTTATTAGTGGCCGTGTTGCTCAAGGCAATGACATCGGTCCGCGCGGAACGCAGGCCTTCCTCGACGCGGTCCAGGTCGACTGAGAAGCGCTTTACCACTTCTTGGGCGTGGGTCAGCTGCTCGTCGACGCCCCCGAGAAGCCCGTCCGTTTGCCCAACCAGCGCCTTCTGGCTGTTGAGCGAGGCAGATAGGCGCCCGGCCGTAGCGGAGACATTAGAAAGCGCGGAATTGAGCTTAGGCAGGCCGTTGGCCACGTCATCGCGGAGTCCATGGGAATCATCGCGCGCTTGGGAGGCCATGGAATTGAGCAATTCTGAGGTCTTATTCAGTGAATCCAGGGTGGCATTGGTATCGCTATTGAGGGAATCAAGCTCGCCTAGCACCGCGCGGTTTTGGTTATTGCGGTCGCGCAGCTCAGAGACCGACTGGTTGATCTGCTGGGATACCTCTGGGGGAAGGGCCGGAAGGGCAGCGACACCGGCTAATTGGTCGATGGCCTTATCGGCTTGACCAAGGATGCCCTGTGCGCCGTCGGTCGCGGCATCGACGCGGTTGAGAGCGCCGTTTAACTTCCCTGTGACAGAACCGATATTGGCATTGGCGTTCGCGGTGCCATCGGCAAGCGCAGTCGTGCCTTGGATATAAGCGGCGGTGGCATCGTCAGCGAAGGAGGTTACTTCCTTTTGCACCTCGTCGGTCAAGGCGGTGACCTGGTTTAAGGCCTGCTGCGCGTCATCGATCGTGGTCTGCACGGAGCCTAGGGACTTGCGCGCCTGCGCGATGGTGGGGCGGGCATCGTCGATAGTGGCCGTGACATCCGTGAGGGAATTGCGGGAATTGGCCACGGTATCGGCGGTCTCTGAGAAGGAATTCGCGGTATTGCCCGCGGTGCTATTGATCTTATCGCTGAGATCGCCGCCGGAATTCCTCAACTCGGTGGCTACAGATTTCGCGACATTTTCATTAAACGTGGCGCTAATCGTGGTTTCGAGAGTAGAAGAACCGGAGTCAGTGACTTTGGGGGCAATGGCATTGATCTTCTCATTGACCTGATACTCCAAGGTGGGTTGAGAGTACGTGCCCTCGAAGAGGCTGACAAAGTCAGAAGAAAAATCCTCCGGGACGATGATGGAGGCAAAAACATCGCCGGATTTCACCGCGTGCTCGGCTTCGCCGCGGTCCATAAACTGCCAGCCGAGTTTGTCGTTGTTGTGCAGCTTTTCCATCATCTGCCCGCCGACGTCAATATCGCCGGTGAGATCTGACGAGGCACCCTTGTCCTCATTCACCACGGCTACCTTGAGGTGTTCGGTATTGCCATAGGGATCCCAAAAACCGGAGACGTTGACCCAAGAATATAAGGCAGGGGTAATCATCAAACCGATGAGAATCACCCAGACTTGTGGCGTCCGCCACAGGCGGACGAAGTCTTGGAGAAAAAGCTTCCAACTAGTAATCACTCGAAAGACCGTAGCACCGAAACGGTGTTAACTAATAGTCAAGCAGGCAGATTCCGCGAAATTGATAGCTTGGTTACCTCTCAGTCACCGTGCTTTGCGCATCAATGCGGCTAGGGTTAATAAAAGGTTAATTCACGCTGGGCTAATGCGTAGAAAAGCACCGCGATAATCCATGCATCGAAGCGGTGGATTATCGCGGCGCTAGGGCACTGCGGGGCGCTTGGCGGCGAGGCTTAGTGCTCGTCGTAGTGATCGCCGTGAGCGGCGTGGCGGTGGCCGTCGTGGATGTAGTCAACGTGGTCACCGTGGGGGACGGCAACGTGGCCGCAGCCTTCGCCGTGGGTGTGCTCGCTGTGTGGCTCAGCCTCGACGTGCTCAGTGGTCTCGCACTCGTCCCAGTGGCCTTCGTGCTCGCGGTGGATGTGGCCATCGTGCACGAAGTCGGTGTGATCCTCGTGTGGGAAGGCAACGTGGCCGCAGCCTTCACCGTGAGTGTGCTCGTGTTCAGTGTGGGTAGCGTGAGTCATAATCATGAATCCTTTCTGCGCTTTGTGGTTGGGGAGTGTCCTTTTCGTTTTCACTCTGTTTTCATTAAATCATGTTTTCAGTACGGTTTCAATAGCGCGCGGGAGATTTTCGATATTTTTTCATTAGGTCGCGGTGGGGCGGGATGCGTGGAGGTAAAAACATGACAAACCCCTAGGCCAGCGGGTGGCCCAGGGGTAGTGGTGAGGTGGTTGTAAAGCTAGAGCAGTTCCGAAAGTTCTCGGGCGGCGGAGGTAAGCAGGTGGGCGTACTTCTTGGCGGGCGAGGGGCGGAAGCGCTCGGCGGACCCGGAGATGGACAGTGCCGCGCGAAAAACACCGGAAGAATCAAAGACGGGAGCGGAAATGGAGGCTAGGCCAGCTTCGCGCTCCTCGATGGATTCTGCATAGCCCTGGCGGCGAGCGGCTTCCACATCGGCGGCGCTGAATTGCGCGGCGTCTAGGGGAAAGTCCACATAGCCTGCGATAATGCGGGCTGCAGAGCCGGAGGTCAGCGGCAGCTGGCGGCCTACTGGGACCACGTTGTGTAGGCCGGACGTGGGTTCGCGGGTGGCAATGCAGGTGCGGGTGGTGCCCGTGAACTCATAAAGCTGAATGGACTCGCCGGTGCGGTTGAGGAGTTGGTCCATGATGGGGCCCGCAACTTCTAGTATGTGATCGCGGTTGCCGGGAAGTGCGGGGCCGGCCTTCCACTTTCCTTCAGGGGTGCGGACAAGGATGCGGTGTGCCTCTAGTGCGGTGGCCAGCCGGTGCGTCGTCGCCCGAGGTAGCCCCGTGGTTTCGCATAACTCATTAAGGGTCGATGGATGGTTCGCGGCGGCCATCATGATGGCCATTGCACGATCTAGTACCTTAATGCCGGAAACTGCGCTATACTCTCCCATATAATGAAATCTACGTCCCAAATTATGAGATTTCAAGTGTGGAGTGATGTTTATGAACCAGAAGCTGACCTTGGCTGAAAAAGTATGGCGCGACCACGTTGTCCAAGAGGGTGATGCAGGTGCACCAGACCTTATCTATATTGACTTTCAACTTTTGCACGAAGTTACCAGCCCGCAGGCCTTTGATGGGCTGCGACTGCAAGGTCGCACTATGCGGCACCCAGAATTGCACCTGGCAACCGAGGACCACAACGTGCCGACGCTGGGGATTAAATCTGGCAACCTCTTAGAGATTAAGGATGAGGTATCGCGGACCCAAGTTTCCACCTTGCGCAAGAACTGCGAAGAATTTGGCGTGCGGTTGCACGCGATGGGCGATGAGCAGCAAGGCATCGTGCACACCGTGGGCCCACAGCTGGGCATTACCCAGCCCGGCATGACGATTGTGTGCGGCGACTCGCATACCTCTACCCACGGTGCGTTCGGTTCCATCGCCATGGGCATTGGAACCTCAGAGGTAGAGCACGTCATGGCCACCCAGACGCTGTCCTTGAAGCCATTTAAGACGATGGCCATCGAAGTCACCGGGGAATTGCAGGAAGGCGTGTCCGCCAAGGACCTCATCCTTGCCATCATCGCCAAGATTGGCACCGGCGGCGGCCAAGGCTACATCATCGAATACCGCGGTGAAGCCATCCGGAAGATGTCCATGGAAGCCCGCATGACCATCTGCAATATGTCCATTGAAGCCGGCGCCCGTGCCGGTATGGTTGCGCCCGATGAGACGACGTTCGAGTACGTCAAGGGCCGCGAGTTCGCCCCTAAGGGAGCCGACTGGGATGCTGCGGTGGAGTACTGGAAGACGCTGCCTACTGACGATGGCGCCGAATTCGATCGCGTCGTAGAAATCGACGGCTCAGCACTGACACCGTTCGTTACCTGGGGAACGAACCCGGGCCAAGGCCTGCCGCTGGGCGAAACCGTACCGGATCCAGAAGACTTCGGTGATGACAATTCCAAGGCCACCGTGAAAAAGGCATTGGAGTACATGGACCTGCAACCAGGTACCCCACTGCGCGATATCAAGATCGACACCGTCTTCGTGGGATCGTGCACCAATGCCCGCATCGAGGACCTGCGCGCCGCCGCTGAGGTGGTCAAGGGCCGCACCATCGATTCCACTACGCGCATGATCGTGGTTCCTTCCTCCGCGGTGGTCAAGGCCGATGCGGAAAAGGAAGGCCTTGACCGGATTTTCCAAGACTTCGGCGCAGAGTGGCGCACGGCGGGATGCTCCATGTGTTTGGGCATGAACCCCGACCAACTGAAACCAGGGGAGCGCTCCGCATCCACGTCCAACCGTAACTTTGAAGGCCGGCAGGGCCCTGGCGGGCGAACCCACCTCGTTTCCCCACAGGTTGCTGCCGCTACCGCCGTCACCGGATACCTGTCCAGCCCGGCTGACCTGAAATAAGCACGCGAGAAAGGTTGAAACAATGGAGAAATTCATCACCCATACCGGCACCGGAGTCCCGCTGCGGGCGTCCAACGTGGATACGGATCAAATCATCCCCGCGCGCTACCTCAAATCGGTCAAGCGCACGGGCTTTGCGGAGGGGCTGTTTTCCAACTGGCGCGCCGATTCCACCTTCGTACTTAACCAGGAGCAGTTCAAGGACGGCTCCGTTCTCTTCGCTGGCCGCGACTTCGGCACCGGTTCCTCGCGCGAGCACGCAGTGTGGGCCTTGCGCGAATACGGTTTTAAGGCGGTCTTCTCTTCCCGTTTTGCGGATATCTTCCGCGGTAACTCGGGAAAGTCTGGTTTGCTTACCGGGTTGATGGAACAAGAAGACATCGAGCTTATTTGGAAGCAGCTGGAAGCGGGGGAAACCCAAGTCACGGTCGATCTGGAGGCGCGTACCGTTCAGGTTGGCGAAAACACCTACTCATTCGACATCGATGACTACACGCGCTGGCGCCTGATGGAAGGCCTTGATGACATCGGCATCACCCTGCGCGATGAAGAGGCGATCACGAGCTTCGAGAACTCCCGCGCCAGCTTTAAGCCCGCGGTTCACCCGGAATAGCGGCAGCACCGTAGCCGTGAAACGGGATTATCCACTATTGTCTGCGGTATGACTTCGCCTTATTCCGGTTCACGCGACCACGACGGATACAATCCCTATTCCCAGCAGCCCTATTCAAATGGGCAGCCGGGATATTCCGGCGAGCCGCCCGCCCCAGGCGGCATAGATACCGTCAGCATCATCGGCGATAGCTTCCGCTATTTCGGCCGCAATTGGGTGCCGTGGCTTTTTGCCCCGCTCGTGCAGATGGTCGTCCTTTTTGTCGCTTACGCCGTAATCGCCGTAGTCTTTGCCGCCGGTGGCGGATCTCTTTCCATCGAGGCGTCGACCGAGGGAGCCTTAGACGGTTCCCTTGGCGTACTGGGCGTGCTGTTACTTATTCTCGGGGTAATAGCCCTGTTAGTTATTTATCTGTGGGCAAACGCCATCTGGTACCAAGCCGCTACTAAGCAGGTCAACGGCCAGGACTTAACTTTCGGGGATTTCTTTACCGTTAAGGGCATGGGCGGCATCATGCTGGCATACCTCGTGACCAGCGTGGTCATCGGCATGGGCTTTGTCTTGCTCATAATCCCCGGACTTTTCGCCCTGTTCTTCTGGTGGTGGGTCCCAGCCGTCAAGGCAGCACGCCCTGACCTAGGCCTAGGGGCCTGCTTTAAGCTTTCCGCGGAGATCGCAAAGAGGAACATCGGCACCACCTTCCTGGTGGGCATCGTCCTCATCATCCTTTACATGGCGCTGGGCTCAACCGTGGTGGGCATCGTCGTGCTGCCGGGGCTCATGGCTTTGGCCCCCACCTTGTTCGTGCGCCGCAACCTCGGCATGCACGGCTAGGGAGGCGGGGGCTCGCTCGCCTCAAGCCAGCTAGCGCCAAGCCAGCTAGCGCACCGGCAGGGGGCTGGGAAGATAATCTGCCCCGGTTAATTCACCATTATTGAAGGACAAGACCCACACCGAGGCCTTTTTAAACTTCAATTCCTCCTGTGGCTTCTTGAGGAATTGCGGCGCCAAATCCTCGATGATGCCGGGGATGGTCTGTCCCTGGCTGATAATGACCGGCACCCCGCCGTCTTCAACTACGCGGCGGAAAGCCTTCTTGGCGGCCGCCGGGTTCTTTTCCCATGACTCGTCGCCAAAGTCCTTATTAATGGCGATGTCCTTGCCCAGTTCGTCGGCAAGCGGCGCGGCGGTTTGCTGGCACCGGTGCGGGCGAGCGGAATAGATCGCGGTGGGATGATAGGCCGCCAGCATGGGCACGAGCATTTCTGCTTGCCGACGCCCCTTCTTATCCAAAGGCCGCAGGTTGTCATCGCCCTCCCACTTCTTACGGTCGTGGGCGTGGGCATGGCGAACGTATAAGACGCGCGTTGTGGGGGCGAGCTGCAGTCGCTTTTGCGCCTTGGCGACGACGTCGTTGTCCACGTCATAGGACAAAAGCTGCTGTGCTTGGTCAATGGGGACCCAACGCAGCTCATCGGTCTCATCATTGGGGGTATAGGTGCCGCTGAGGTAGAACGCCGCCCAGTAATAGACCACCTTGGTGCGCCCCTGCACGGGGTAGGTGACCTTGCCAATCAACTTGCCCAGGCGTACGTGGAAGCCGGTTTCTTCCTCAATTTCGCGCGCCGCGGTAGTGGGTAGGGATTCGCCTGGATCCACCTTTCCCTTGGGCAGGGACCAATCGTCGTAATGCGGGCGGTGGATGAGTGCGATCTCTGGCTTCGCGGGGTCGCCGCGCCAGACTACGGCGCCGGCGGCAAGGGTAGTGCGGGGAAATTCCTTGGCAGGATCCACCGGAATTTCTTGGTGCCGGCCGGAAATGAATTTTTCGGACTTTTTATCTTTATCGGTCTCGTGCATCTTCTTCGCGCTCGGCATAGCTTTTCGTGCCTTTCTTCGGTAAGTGAAAAATTGGCGTTAACCTCATCATCATTGTTTCACGGGGGAGATCCCTGCCGCATCCTTGCCACGCCCAGAGCGATAAATGCCTTAAGGTGGAACTAATAGGAAAAACGTTTGGAGGACGCCATGGTAAAAGTAGCGGTAATGGGTGCCGGTTCCTGGGGCACCACCCTGGCCAAGGTATTTGCGGACGCAGGAAATGATGTCACCCTGTGGGCGCGCCGGACCGAGCTGGCGGACGCGATCAATAAAACGCATACCAACCCTGACTACCTGCCGGATGTCCACCTTCCGGCGGCACTGCGCGCCACGCACGATGAGGAAGAGGTGCTTTCCGGCGCGGATATCGTGGTCTTCGGTGTGCCATCGCAGTCCCTGCGCGCCAACGTGGAGCGCTGGGCGCCCGCATTGCCCGAGGATTCCACGCTGGTCTCCATTTCTAAGGGCGTAGAAACCAGCACGCTCAAGCGCATGAGCGAAGTCATCGTGGATGCAGCGGGTGTGGATCCGCAGCGCGTGGCGGTGCTTTCTGGGCCCAACCTAGCCAAAGAAGTAGCAGCGGGGCAGGTTACGGCCACGGTCATCGCCTGCACCGACGAAGAGCGCGCCAAGGCGGTACAGGCGGCCATCGCCGCGCCCTACTTGCGGCCCTATACAAATACCGATGTCATCGGCGCGGAGATCGGTGGCGCGTGCAAAAACGTCATCGCCTTGGCCTGCGGCATGGCCTCGGGTAAGGGCTTGGGCAATAACACCATGGCCACGATGATTACCCGCGGCCTGGCGGAAATTACGCGCCTGGGCACGGCCTTGGGGGCGGAGCCATTTACCTTTTCCGGCCTGGCGGGTTTGGGCGATTTGGTCGCCACGTGTAACTCCACGCTCTCGCGCAACAGGACCTTCGGTTACCGCCTCGGTCAAGGTGGCAGCCTAGAAGAAGCGAAGACGGCCACCAATGGACAGGTGGCAGAAGGCGTGTTTTCCTCTGATTCCATCTTCCGCCTAGCCCAGCAGGCTGGGGTAGAGATGCCCATTACGGAAGCCGTCTACGGCGTGTGTCATCAGGGCATGGCTGTAGACGATATGATCATTGCCCTTATGGGGCGCTCCAAGAAGTCGGAGTAGCAGAAAGGTAAAATCATCGCCCATGACTGAAAAGACCCGCGTGGCCGTCCTTTACGGTGGCCGCAGTACCGAGCACTCCGTGTCCTGCGTATCCGCAGGCGCAATTATGAAGCACCTCGACCCGGAAAAATTCCAGGTGGTGCCCATCGGCATTACGCGCGAGGGCACGTGGACACCGGGCGATACCGAGGGCTTAGAAATCGTCGATGGCGTCATGCCTGAGGTCAAGCGCGGCACGGAATTGGCGCTTTCTGCGGATCCAACGCGCAAGGGCGAAATCCGCACGATTAGTGACGGTTCGCTGTATGCCCAGGTTGACGTTATCTTTCCCATTCTCCATGGACCCTATGGTGAAGACGGCACTATGCAGGGGCTTTTCGAGCTCTCCGGAATCCCTTATGTGGGCCCCGGCGTATTGGCGTCCTCGGTGGGAATGGACAAGGAATTTACCAAGAAGATTCTATCCGCAGCGGGCCTGCCGGTGGCGCCAGAGGTCATCGTGCAGGGGCGTACGGAATTAACCGCGGAGGAAAAAGACAGCCTCGGCCTGCCGGTCTTCGTCAAGCCTGCCCGAGGGGGATCCTCGATTGGCGTATCCAAGGTAAGCGACTGGGCGGATTTCCCAGGAGCCGTGCGCATTGCATTGGAAGACGATGACAAGATTTTGGTTGAGCCAGAGATCGTCGGCCGCGAGGTAGAGGTCGGCGTCCTGCAATACCCAGATGGCGAGCTTATTGCCTCTGTGCCGGCGCTGCTTAAGGGCATCGATGACTCCGATGAAGGGTTTTATGGTTTTGAGACCAAATACCTAGATAACGTGGTCACGGCCCAAATTCCCGCGCCTTTCCCAGAAGAACTCACGGCGCAATTGCGCGATATGGCGATTCGGGCCTTTAAGGCGCTTAACTGCACCGGGCTGTCCCGCGTGGATTTCTTTGTTACCGAAGAGGGCCTGTACATCAACGAGGTCAATACCCTGCCGGGATTTACCCCGATTTCCATGTATCCGCAGGTGCTGGCGGCCTCTGGCGTGGATTATCCCTCGTTGCTTGAGGTACTCATCGCCAGCGCAGAGGCCCGCACCGCATAGGTCTGCGGCTTCCTTTTACCTTTCTGGGACGTGCTTCGCGGTGATATCGCTGAGCGCCACCAGTGCTGCCTGCGCGGAATCCTGCGGGGCGTGCAGCGCTAGGTAATTCTCGCGGCCGAGCGCAAACCAGGTTCCTGCGGTCGTGCCTTGGGCCAAGGTCGTATCCTCAAACCAGGCAATATCGTTGACCTGCTGGAGCTGCACGCCCGCCTCGTAATTTTCCGGCTGGGCGACGCCACAGCGCACGACGATGTCCTCGTGCCCCTCAGAGCTCCACACGTAGGTGTCCTTGTCGTCCACCTCGCGGCGGTGGTAGCCATCCGCAATCTCATCCGGTAGCGCCTTTTCTACCGCGGTACAGCGGTCATTTTTTGCCGCCTTTAGATCGCGCAAGGGTGCCGGGTGGGTTTCGGCCGGCTTGTTCTCCAGGGTGGCAACGGCCTCGTTGAGGTCTTGCGGCTTTTCATCATTAAAGGTCGTTACCGCCACGACCGGGAAGCGCTGGGTCGAATACCAGGTAGAGAGGTTAGAACCAGAGGTCGCATCCTTGACCTTGAACCACTGCTCACCGTCGACGTCTTGCGTCGTGGAGTAATCGGTGTACTGGAAGGGCATGGCAACACCGCAGCGCGCCGTCACCTTTTCCTGGGAGTTAGCGGCCCAGGCGGCAACGCCGGCGGGGACGGGCTCTGCAATATCGGCGCGCGGTTGGCCCATGGCTTCATCGGGAAGCGCATGCACAAAGTCCGTGCACGCCTGTGAATCGGCCTCTGGCGAATCCACCGGGGAGACCGCCACGGGGGCCTTGGCCGTGTTTGTGAATACGTATTTCGCGCCGAAAAGGACCGCTAAAACCATCACTATGGACAACCCAAGTGAAATGAAGATCGCGGTGCGGTTAAATTGGGATGTCATAGGGGTTCATTTTATCGAAAGGATGCCGGTGAACTTAAGTCAGACTCTCGCGGACGTGGGGGAGCAGGCGGTGATTCGAGAAATCACAGCGGCCGCTCCCAGCAGCTTGAATGGGGATGATGCTGCTGTGCTTTTTGCGGCGCCACCCAATTCGCGCACGGTGGCCTCTACCGATCTGATGGTAGATGGCCGGCACTTCCTGCGGGAATGGTCCACCCCGCGCGAAATTGGCAAGAAGGCCATCCTGCGCAACTTCGCCGATATCGAGGCCATGGGCGCGCGCCCAGTGGCGGCCCTTTTAGCCATCGCCGCACCGGGGGATACGTCGGTGAGCTTTGTCAGGGGCGTGGCTAAGGGCATCGCCGAGCATTGCTCTTTTTACAACGCCGAGCTGGTGGGCGGAGATATTACGAAATCGAACCTGCTGGTTATCAACATCACCGCCGTCGGCTTTTTGGGCGGTAGCCGGGCAGCGTTGACCCTTGATGCGGCGCGCGCGGGCCAGAAGGTCGTAGCCCATGGCGCGATTGGCCACGCGGCGGCAGGCTTATCTTTGCTGCAGCGCTTTGGCCGCGACCTGCCGGCAGAGCATGCGGATTTGTACCCACTTATTGATGCCCACTGCGCCCCCTGGCTCAGCCCCGGCCGCGGCGTTATCGCCCGCGCCGCCGAGGTCACCGCCATGACAGATAATTCCGATGGCCTCATTCAAGACTGCGGAACCATGGCGGAGCGCTCTGGGGTCCACATCGATTTGGATGCCGATGCCATCCAGCCCGATCCACTCCTGCACGCCGCGGCCACCGTCCTCGATTGCGATCCTTGGCAGTGGGTCCTGGCCGGCGGCGAGGACCATACCTTAATTGGAACCACCGCAAAGCAGGCGCCTTCGGGGTTCCGGGAAATTGGCACCGTCTCGCGCGGCAGCGGCGTTACAGTGGATGGTAAACAACCCCGTTATGCAGAAGGGTGGGCAGGATTTTAGATATGCACCCGACTTACCATCCCTCGTGGGAACCGGTCCTCGCGCCGGTGCTGGAGCAGCAGTGGCCACGGATATCTCAGGCGCTGGACAATCAGGATTACCTGCCGCCGGCAGAAGACGTGTGCAGGGCATTGCAGATGCCGCTTGATGATGTCCGCGTGCTCATCGTTGGCCAAGACCCCTATCCCACCCCGGGCCACGCGATGGGGATGGCCTTTTCCACCAAGCCGGGGGTCAAACCCCCGCGCTCCTTGGTCAATATTTACCGTGAGCTGTATGACGATGTGGGCGTTCGCGGGCGCGAAGACGGCGATCTGAGCGCCTGGGCCGACCAGGGGGTACTGCTTCTGAACAGGGTGCTGACCGTGGCGCCGGGGCAGGCGGGATCGCACCGGCGCATCGGCTGGGAAGAGGTGACCGAGGCCGCCATCCGCGCCCTCAACCGCACCCCGATGGTCGCGATTTTATGGGGCCGCGATGCCCAATCCTGCGAGCGCTTCCTTCCCGATGTGCCCTGCATTACCTCGCCGCACCCGTCGCCGCTTTCGGCCAGCCGGGGGTTCTTTGGTTCCCGCCCATTTTCCCGGGCAAACGCCCTTTTGCGGGACCAAGGCGCGCGGGAGATCGCGTGGGACTTGTAAACTATTGCGCATGTCATACCCCAGCACGCTGGACGCTCACGGATTGCGCAATTGGGCGCACCGCGCTGTAGGCGAGCTTTCTCATCGGCGCGCCGAAATCAATGCGCTCAACGTTTTTCCGGTGCCGGATTCTGATACCGGCTCGAATATGGCGCACACCATGGAAGCCGCCGTCGCCGAGGTGGAAAAGGGCGGAGGCGACGTTGCGGCCGCGCTTGCGATGGGGGCCGTGCGCGGGGCGCGGGGAAATTCCGGAATGGTCCTCTCGCAGGTCTTGCGCGGGGTCGCGGAGGCCACCGTGGATTCCACCATCGATGGCGCCATCTTTGCAGCTTCGCTTATGCATGCGGTAGAGCTCGTGGACCGCGCGATTGCGGAACCGGTGGAAGGAACGGTTATTACCGTACTGCGATGCGCCGCAGAAACAGCGGAAAGCACCGCGCGGCAACCCGAATCTAGTTTTCACGGCGTCGTAGCGGAGACGATTTCCGCCGCCCAGAAAGCCCTTGCGGAAACGCCCTCGCAGCTGCCAGAACTGCGTGCAGCTGGGGTGGTAGATGCAGGCGGTGCCGGCCTGGTCATCCTTTTAGAAGCCCTCCTCGCAGAAATCGAGGGCACTACCAGCCACGCAGCCGAATCCATGCCGGAGGCCGTCACCGAACTTGAGGTGGTCTTCTTTTTCGAAGGCGATAGCGCAGCATTGAAGGAGAAGATTGCCCCCCTGGGCACGAGCTTGGTCATCGCGCAAGCAAGTGACGATAGCGCTTCGATCCACATCCATTCCACCCAAGCCGGCAAGGTCATCGAAACCGCCTTTGCCGCAGGATCTGTCAGCAACCTGCGCCTTGAGGCACTTCCGGAAACCTCGGCCCCGCGCGGAGACACTGGCGCCGGTCATACGCGCACCGTCTATGCCGCGGTGCCCGCCGGCCCCATGGCCGAGCTGGTGCAGTCCGCTGGGGTTACGGTGGTCGAACCAGGAGAAACCATCCACGCGGCGGGCGAGGACATCGTTTTATCCAGCGGGCTAGAAGAACACGCAACTGCAGCGCATACCGTGGACATTTCTTCCCTTGCGGCGGGGCTGGCCGCCATCTCCGTCTATGAACCGGATAATGCGGATACCGCCGCGGTCGTAGAATCCATGCGCGATGCTGCGCAGTCGATGCGGGTGGCGCACCCGGAAGAAGAATCTGCGGCAGCCATCGCTAAGACGTGCCGCCAGTTGTTGGCCGCCGGCGGGGAACAGGTCACGGTCATTAGCCCGCTTGCCATCTCGCAAGAAGAGCTGGCGGCCGAGCTAGGCGTCGATGTAGTGGCCTTGCAAGTGCCGGATATTCCTACCGAGATCGGGGTGGAATAGCGATGCTTGGCTGGCAAGATGATCGCCCGTTGACCGATGTCTTGGATAAAAAAGACGCTACCAAGATCACCAAGGCGCTGGGATATAAGACCTGCGGGGAGCTCTTGGCGCACTATCCGCGCGATTACATCCGTCATAATCAAGACGTGGGGCTTGGCGATGCCGCCGAGGGCGATATCGTCACCATTACCGGAACCGTAACGGGAATAACGACCCGCGATACGGGCAAGACCACCATCATCAACGTCCAGCTCGATGGTCATATTATCGCCACGTTTTTTAATGCCATGTACGTCTTGCGCATGCTCCACCGTGGGCAGCGGGTTATGATGAGCGGAAAATTGAAATATTTCCGCCAGCAGCCCCAGCTACAACAGCCGGATTTCGTAGAAATCGATGCCTTCGGGCGCCCAGACGGGGAACTTGCCGCCTACCAGGCGCCTGCGGCGGGAAAGAAAAAGCCACAGAAGGCGACCGGGTCCCTGCGCAACCTGTCCCAATTCGGCCGGCTCGATAAATTATTGCTCGAGCGGGAATGGATACCGGTATATCCCGCCACGGCAAAGATCACCTCGTGGTACCTCATGGGAGCCATCCACTACGTGCTCGCGCATACCCCCACCATCCGGGAGCCTTTGGACCAGCAGATGATTATCAGCCTGGATCAAGCGGTGCGCGAAATCCATGAGCCCGGCGCGGCTGGCCCGCAACGCGCGGTTCAGCGACTCAAGTACAACGAGGCGCTTTCCATTGGGCTGGTCATGGCGCTGCGCCAGCGCGATGCGCATGCGCACACGGCGCCGGCGATGCCCGCTATTTTGGGCGGTTTCCGCGAAGAGTTATTGACCCATCTTCCCTTTGAACTCACGCAAGGCCAGCGCCGGGTCATTACTGAGATTGATGATGACCTGTCCGGTTCCTTACCCATGATGCGTCTGTTGCAGGGCGAGGTGGGCTCGGGAAAAACGATGGTCGCCACCTGCGCCATGCTGCAGGCCATCGATGCCGGAAGCCAGGCGGCGCTGCTTGCTCCCACTGAGGTCTTGGCCTCCCAGCATGCGGCCTCGATTGGTACGTCCGTGCCAGAAGGCGTCAAGGTTGTGCTCTTAACCGGATCCATGCGGACCGCCGAGAAGCGCCAAGCGCTCCTGGATATCGTCTCGGGTGAGGCGAATATCGTCATCGGCACGCATGCCATCATTCAAGAATCGGTTGAGTTCTTCGATTTGGGCTTGGTGATCGTGGATGAGCAGCACCGCTTTGGCGTAGAGCAACGCGATAGCCTGCGCTCTAAGACGCGCGAGGGGATAAGTCCCCACGTCTTGGTCATGACGGCAACCCCCATCCCGCGTACCATCGCCATGACGATTTTCGGCGATCTCGCGGTATCGATGCTCGCCGAGCTACCGGGCGGAAGAAAACCGATCCAGTCCGCCGTGGTGGCGGAGTGGCGGCCCATTTGGGTGGCGCGGGCGCTCGAGCGCATCCGTGAGGAAGTGGCGCATGGACACCAAGCCTATATCGTCTGCCCGCGCATCGAAGGCGAGGGCGGAGTGCTTGAACTGGCGGAACAGCTTGCTGCTGGCCCTTTTAAGGGGCTGCGGGTAGATATCTTGCACGGCAAGATGCCGAATAAGGATGAGGTCATGACCTCTTTTGCCCGGGGTGAAATCGATATCTTGGTATCTACCACGGTCATCGAGGTGGGCGTCGATGTTCCCAACGCCACGGTCATGCTCATCCGCGAGGCAGAAAACTTCGGCGTCTCCCAGCTACACCAATTGCGCGGACGCGTAGGACGTGGCGGCAATGCGTCCATTTGCCTGATGCATACGAAAGCGGAGGAGAACTCGGCCTCGTATCGGCGCATTACCCAGATTGCCCAGACCTCGTCTGGGTTTGACCTTGCGGAATTAGACCTTCGGCAACGCCACGAGGGCGATATTCTGGGTGCGGTGCAATCTGGTACCCACCGGACGCTGCGGTTGCTCAACCTTGCCGATGACCAAGATATTGTGGAGCGTACTCACGCGGATGCGTATGCCATGGTTCAGCGCAATCCCCAGTTGGCAGAGGAGCTGACGCGGAATTTGAGCCAAAGCGAGCAGGAATACTTGGAGAAAAACTAAGAGGGGATAGGCTATAGGTATGAAAATCTACGCCCCCTTCGCGGGCATCGTTCGCTGCCATGTCGATGTAGGTGAGAAAATTAGTACTGGTCAGGAGCTCGCTACCGTTGAGGCAACGAAGCTGGAATCGCCGGTCGTGTCCCCTGGTCCAGGGACGATTTCTCGCATTGCGGTGGCGGATTTTAGCGATGTAATTGGCGGAGACTTAATTATGGAGATTGGAGAAGCGTAAATGACGCGGATTATTGCAGGCGAAGCGCGGGGGCGGACGATTAAAGTTCCGGCAGAGGGAACCCGCCCGACCGCCGATCGCGCGAGGGAAGGCCTCTTTTCCTCGTTGAATGCCCGGTGGGGGTTCCCGGGATCCAAGGTGCTTGACCTGTTCGCTGGATCCGGCGCCTTGGGCTTGGAGGCATTAAGCCGTGGGGCAGATGAGGCAGTGTTGGTGGAGTCCAACCCTGCGGCGGTCTCTATCATCAAGCACAACATCGGCGTGGTGAAACATCCTGGTGCCCGCGTGGAGGAAAGGAAGGTATCGACGTATCTGGCCAGCGCCCCGCGCGGCTACTTTGATCTGGTTTTAGCCGATCCGCCTTATGCTTTTGACGATGTCGCCGGGCTCATCGCCGCAATAGAGCCAGTGCTTACAGATACTGCGATGGTGGTCATTGAACGCCATGTCGAATCGCCCGAGACCGACTGGCCCGAAGGTTTTGAGCCGACGGGGCAGAAATTAAAGAAGCGTACCTTCGGCATCGCGCGCATGGATATGGCAGTCTATACCCGTCCCGGTACCGACGATGCCGACGAAACCGATGACACCTTAGATAACTAGAGAAAGCGATATTTTATGACCACAGCCGTGTGCCCCGGGTCTTTTGACCCCATCACTCTTGGCCACGTCAATATTTTTGAGCGCGCCAGCCAGATGTTTGATGAGGTTACGGTGCTCGTTACTGGCAACCCAGAAAAGCCTTCAGGGTTATTTAGCGTGCACGAGCGCATGGATCTCATCCGCCAGAGCGTGGATTCGCGCATTAACGTGGACTATTGGTCCGGCCTGCTCGTGGACTATACCTCGCAGCACGGAGTAGACGTTTTGGTCAAGGGACTGCGTTCTTCCCTGGATTATGAGTACGAACTGCCGATGGCCCAGATGAACAGGCGTTTGTCCGGCATCGATACGGTCTTTTTGCTTACCGATGAAAAGTACGGCTACATCAGCTCTTCGCTGTGCAAGCAGGTCGCGCAATTCGGCGGCGAGGTCACTGGCATGCTTCCTGATCCGGTAGTACAAGCGGTGAAGGAAAAATACCGCCGATGATTTTGGCGCTGATTATTTTTGCCGTCGTTGTCGCGGGATCCACGCTGCAACGCGTCTCTGGCATGGGGCTTGGCCTTATCGGCGGGCCCATTCTCATGCTGGTGATGGGCCCGGTAGAAGGCATCCTGGTGATTAACGTCTTGGCGGCGGTCAATGCTCTGCTTACTACGGTCACTGTCCGCCGCAATGTCAGCTGGAGAATGTTCGGGCTCATTGCGCCAGTGATGATTATCGGTTCTCTGGCGGCCGCGGCGTTGATTAGCAAGATCGATACCGCAGGGCTATTGATAGTGGTGGGTGCAGCACTGCTCATCGCCTTGGCGGTGGTGACCTACGGCGCTAGGTTCGTCCCGCCGATGGAAGGCAAGGGGCCGGCCATTTCCGCGGGCATCCTTGGCGGATTTACCAATACCTTGGCCGGAGTGGCCGGCCCGGTCATTACCGTCTACGCCCAGGCGGCCAAATGGCCCCAAGCCATGTATACGGCGACCCTGCAACCGATCTTTGTGGTGGGCGGGCTCTTTTCCGTTATCACCAAGACCGCGCTCGGCGCCGCGACATTCGATGGCCTGCCCTGGGTTATTTGGCCCGCAGGCATTGCCGGCATGTTCATCGGCATCTGGCTGGGCTCGCGCATCGCGCATATCGTGTCCAGGGATATCGCGCGCGCACTGTCGCTATCGGTAGCTAGCCTCGGCGCTCTCAGTGCGCTGATTCGCGGCGTCGTCACCTACGGAGCCTAGGGCGCGGCTGGCACCGCGCGAGGCCTACCTAAAGAAGCGAGGACAAGAACTCCTTGGTGCGCGGTTGCTGTGGGTTGTCGAGCACTTCAACCGGGGTACCGGATTCGAGGACTACGCCGCCGTCCATGAAGAAAATTTTATCCGCCACCTCGCGCGCAAAGCCCATCTCGTGGGTCACCACGAGCATGGTCATGCCCTGGGCCGCGAGATCCTTCATCACGCGGAGGACCTCGCCGACGAGCTCGGGATCCAGGGCGGAAGTAGGTTCATCGAAAAGCATGAGCTTTGGATCCATCGCCACGGCGCGAGCGATGGCAACGCGCTGCTGCTGGCCACCAGAAAGCTGGACTGGGTAGTTATCGGCCTTCGCCGCCAGTCCCACCTCATCTAACAGCTCCATGGCACGCTTCCGGGCCTTATCCTCTGGCACCTTCTTGACCTGCATCGGTGCTTCAATGATGTTTTCTACCACCGTGCGGTGGGGGAAGAGGTTAAAAGACTGGAATACCATGCCAATATCGGAGCGCTGCTGCGCAGCCTGCTTTTCACTGATTTCGTAGAGGATTCCATTCTTTTCGCGGTAACCAATGAGCTCACCGTCGACATAAAGCCGGCCCGCCGTGGCTTTATCCAGGTGGTTAACGCAGCGCAGGAAGGTCGACTTACCTGAACCGGAAGGGCCTAAAAGGCAGGCTACCTCGCCGGGTTGGACCTCTAAGTCGATGCCCTTGAGCACCTCGAATTGCCCGAAGGATTTGTGCACATTCTGTGCGGAGATCATGGGAGTAGTCATTATTTTTTACCCTCCTGGATTACAGAGACGTTGCGGGGGATAGTACCTTCGGCATCGGCAAGCGCGGCAAGTTGGCGCCCAGTGAGCTCGCGGGTGGCGCCGCGCTCAAAGTGGCGCTCGAGGAAGTACTGGCCCACCATGAGCAGGGAAGTAATGACCAAGTACCACGAGGCGGCGACCATCAAGAGCGGAATGGGCTGGAAGAGGGCTGCAGAAATATCGGTGGCGCGGCCGAAGATCTCGTGGGTATAGGGGATGGCCACCACCAGTGACGAGGTCTTGAGCAGGGAAATGAACTCATTGCCTGTCGGCGGGATGATAATGCGCATCGCCTGCGGCAATACGGTGCGCCGCATGGTCATCCACCAAGACATGCCGAGGGCTTTGGAGGCTTCCTTTTGGCCTTCTGGCACCGAGGAAATGCCCGAGCGCACGATTTCGGCCATATAGGCGGCCTCATTGAGGCCCAAGCCCATGACCGCCAAGAAGAAGGCATTGGTCAACACACTTTGCAGGGAGACCTCTGCAAAGCCCAAGTTGATGGATTGATAAATCGCAGATAGCAAGCCCCAGAAAACCAGCTGGACATAAATCGGCGTGCCGCGAAAGATCCACAGGAAGATCCAGGAAATGGCGCGCAGGATGGGATTGGGCGACATGCGCATCACGGCGAGGATGGCGCCGCCTACCACGCCAATGATCATGGACAAGATGGTGATTGCAATCGTGTGCAGGGAGGCGATGGCGATGCGCTGGTCAAAGAGATACTGGAAGTACGTATCCCACCCAAAGGCCTCATTGCGCGCGGAGGCAATGACAAACCACAGACCAAGAATGAGCAGCACGACCGCGCAGAGCCACCGCCAAGGGTGGCGCAGTGGCCGGGCTTCAATCTTGGCGGGTGCTTCCTGGTGCGCAGTCGCGCTGGCTTCCTCTTTGTGCTCGTTAACCATTGATGGGCCTTTCATTAATCATCGCCTGGTCTACTAATCCATCTTCAATTCCCCAGCGGGCCAAGATCTCCGCGTACTCACCGGTATCAATGAGGTGTTGGAGGGCAGCAGCTGAGGCTTTTGCCAAGTCCGAGTCCTTCGGTACTGCGAACCCGTAAGGGGAGGCTTGGAACATATCTCCCACCGCACGCATCTTTCCCTCGGAGCGATTGACCGCCCAGGCGGTCACCGGCGAGTCCGCGGATAGGGCATCGGCGCGGCCCATAAGGACGGCGAGCGCGGCGTTATCCCCAGTGTCATAGGACAAGACGGTGAGGTCGCCGTCGCAGGCATCTTGTTTGGGGCGCACATCGTCGGTTTCGGACACGGTGGTGCGCTGAACCGCTACGGTCAGCCCGCATGGGTTAGAGGGATCGACCTTATTCGGTCCATCGACAAGCTCAGCCCATTGAATGCCCGCATAGAGGTGATCCACGAAGTCGAACTCATCGCGGCGATCGGCCGTATCCGTAAACCCGGAGGCGCCCATGTCTATCTGGCCGGATTGGACCGCTGGCAGGATCATGGAGAAATCTTGCTCCAAGGCTTGGAACTTCAGGCCCAATACCCCGGCTACGGCACGGGCGAGGTCGAGCTCTACGCCCTGCAGATCGCCGTGTGAGTCCTTGAGCTGAAATGGGGCATAGGGCGGGTTCGTTCCCGCCGTGAGCACGCCATCATCGTCGTGGTACATCGCTGCGATTTCGGGAACAACATCAGTATCTGGCTCTTCCCAGCCTTCCGGCGTGGAATCTTCCTCGTTGACAACGCACGCGCTCAAGGGCAGTACACACGCCATGATGGCGGCCGTTAGTGGTCGATGATTAATCGCCCAGGGCATTAATATTCCGCCGTCCTTTCATCGATGGCTTGTGCGTTCCTGCGGTCTACGTAGATGAAGATGGATACGATGATGGCACCGAGGATGAAGTATCCGATGATGGCGCCCGAAGAGGCGTCCTGGTCCGCACCCCAGGGCCACAGGGCGCGCAGGGATCCCAGCATGAAGCCCGCCATGGCGGCCAGGGTGGGAGCGCGGTGGGTACTCAGCAAATAGTTGAGCAATTTGATGAAGGCGGCGAGCCCGCACAGGGCACCAAGTGCAAAGACGCCCATGGTGCCCAACTCGCGGTCCGATACCGCGCCGATGATCGGCTGGTACAGCCCCATGGTCAGCAAGATGAGCGAGCCGGAAATACCCGGCAGAATTAGCGCGCATACAGCAATCGCTGCGGCAAAGAAGACCACGATAAGGCTCGGGTCATCCTGCGGCTCGGAGGTAAAGCCCGTGACGATAAAAATCACGACGGCAGCAGCGATAAACGCGATGATGGAGGAGGGGGCGGTGCGCTCCGCCTTAGACAACATGGAAAGCGGAACGATGATGGAGATGACCACCATGCCTAAAAAGAGCGCGCTGGAGGCAGAGACGTTGTTGTCGACGAAGTTGGACAGGAGCGTGGAAAAGCCGAAAACGGCGATGAGCATGCCGACGGCGACGGAGCCCAGAAAGGACCACTCGACCTTTTTAAAGTTGCCGGAGATGAGGTCATTGGCATTGCGGACGGCGCGCTCATAAATCCCCACGATGAGGGCGACAGTTCCGCCGGAGATGCCGGGAACCAGCTCGGCCATACCGATGAGGGCGCCACGAACGGCGTTCAAAATATAGTGCATAAATTAGAAATCTACCTGGGTATAAGACATGACTGCGGTTGACGGGCCACTCGGGATGCCAAAAAGCTCGTTGCTCAAGACCGTACGGCGAGGTGTAGCACCGCCCGTGGTGGCTTAAGCCTGCATATCTTTCATTACTTTAACGGTTATCTACCTTATATGAGATGGGCTTGTGCTTAAAGTCTCGAGGTAAGAAGGTATTAATTTGCAGAGATAACGCTTCTTAGCCGTTGTGTAAATATGCAATTCGCGGAAGGATATACGCTGAATCGAGGCCGTGGTAAGAGAAAGAAAGTGGCATGACGAAACCCCGCTTCCTTCGTGGATATTTTTCCGGAAGGAAGCGGGGTTGTACCGTGCCCCTGGTGAGACTCGAACTCACGCGGCCTGCCGTAATTTAATGGTCTGACCAGGGGATAATTTACGATGACCCGGTTTGTGACAACGAATTGACAACTATGATGAGAGTGTCTGATGGTTTGTGTGTGGGTACCTAACCTGCACGAGGAGATGGATCAGAATGACTAGTGTGGCACGACGAGATCCGGCTGATAAGGCCAAGATTGATGCGATTGAAAAGAAGCTGCTTGCTAACCCTGAGATCGCGAAGCTGATTGATGACCTAGGCAGGTCGACAATGGATGCCAATGACTTGGTTCGCGGCATGTTGTAGGCCTCGATTACCAGGGGACTCAACGCGGAAATGGATGCCCATTTGGGCTACGAGTCTGGCGACAGGAGCGCTAAAGCTGCTGCTGGGACAGACAATTACCGCAACGGGTCGTATCCAAAGACCGTGGATTCTAACTATGGGCCATTAACCGTTGATGTCCCGAGGGATCGGGCTGGTACATTCTTGCCGACTATGGTTCCTAAAGGTTCTAGGCGTTTGACTGATGTCGATGACATGATCGTCAGCTTGTATGCCGGTGGGATGACAATTAGGGACATCCAGCACCATATGGCAACGGCGATGCGGGTTGATATTTCCCATGAGACGATTTCCGCGGTTACTGACGCCGTGCTCGATGAGGTCATGGTCTGGCAAAACCGCCAGTTAGATGAGTTCTACCCCGTGGTTTTTCTGGATGCGCTGCGCATTAAAGTCCGGGATGGTGGCCGGGTGGTCAATAAGTCCGCGTACATGGCTATCGGCGTGGATCTCGACGGTATCAAGCATATTTTGGGGTTGTGGATTGCCAAAGAAGAAGGCGCTTCATTTTGGGCGCAGGTATGCGCCAATCTTTCTAACCGTGGGGTCAAAGATGTCTTTATCGTCTGCTGTGACGGGCTTAAAGGCCTGCCTGAAGCAGTTGAGGCAACTTGGCCGAACTCTATGGTGCAAACCTGTATCGTGTACCTGATTCGCGCCGCTAACCGGTGGGTAGCCTATGGGGATCGCTGGGGCGTATCGGCCGCGTTGAAAAAGATTTACACCGCCGCGGATGAAACAACAGCTCAGGCTGCCTTAGACGAATTTGAAGCCTCTGAATTGGGAGAAAAGTATCCACGCTCAGTCAAGGTCTGGCGAGATGCTTGGCAGCGTTTCGTACCGTTTCTCCAGTTCCCACCAGCGGCCAGAAAGGTTATCTATACGACGAATTCGATTGAATCATTCAACAATGAACTGCGTAAAGCTACCCGCAACAGGGTGCAGTTCACCAACGATGATTCAGCGCTCAAAACGCTATGGCTGATGATCTGCAATATCGAAGACAAACGAGCTGCCAAGAGGGCGAAGCAGGGAAAACGAGTCTCAGCGACAGCCGGCAGACTCATGGAAGGAGCCCGAGTTTCCGGCTGGAAACAAGCCATCAACCAAATGGCCGTGGCCTACCCCGACCGCTTCGACAATTACCTATAAACCTAGCCCCACACACAAACAACTTGACACGCTCCCTTGACGGGGCGTAGATGGTGTTGGAGCAGTCTCGGTCGTGGTACCTAGGCAACGCCACCAATCAAGACCGGTTTAACCACCGCCCCGACGTGGTGTGGCACTAGCCTCATTTCATTGAGCTGGCTACGCCTGAGCTGTCCGAGAGGTGCAATACGCACGAGGAGCTGGATAAATACTGCGGCGCTGGGGATTCCGGACGGCCTATTTTGGGGTGTAGCGTAGGCCTTACGCAGCCATCCAGAGGAATGCTGGCCGGTTGTTCCATTGCGTTTGGTATCGGCGCCGCAGTGGCAGCGTGGTCGACTCTTTGGCATTGGGGCACCACACCACCGCCGACTACCACAGGCAGTCAGCCACAACGTGGATTTACGTCCCCAAGGCCAGATATACGCTCCCAAAGCGTATATCTGACGCTAACCTAAAGGTCAGGGCGTAAAAATCCCCGATCCCAGACACACTTTCTGACCCTTAACCTGAAATACTTCAGTGACACGTACTGGCTGCCCCGATCGCTATGGTGAATTAACTGGTTTCCATGAATTCGCCCTGCAGTCGTTAACGCATGCTCCAAAGCCTCCATCGGCAGCGCGTCGGTGCGCATTGTCGATCGTGTAACGACACCAACAATTTTTCGGCTGAATACATCCACGACAAATGCGGTGTAGGCGAATCCTGACAGGGTGCGAACGTAGGTAATGTCGGCAACCCACAACCTGCCTGGCGCCTGCGCACGGAAGTCTCGCTGTACAAGGTCTGGGCGATGATCCGGTGCCTTCGGGCTAATCGTTGTCACAGGGGTTCGTCCACGTCGGCGGCCGGAAACACCTGCGAGTTTCATCAGACGTGCGGTCTTGTCGCGGCCGATATGATAGCCTTCACGGTTCATAGTGTGCCACATTTTGCGGATGCCGTAGACCGAGAAATTCTGCGCATGCACACGCTGTATTTCTGGGATGAGAAGGCTATCGCTTAAGGCTCTTGCGCTGGGAACGCGTGTGGTGGCTTTGCGGTAACCGCGTGAGGTGATGAATCCACGATCTGCTTGTTTAAGGACTCGGCAGATGTCCCCGGGCCCCAAACTGATCCTTATACGCGTCGATGTAGGAGATCATTTGGTCGTGGGTCGGTTGAGTTCCGCTGCGAAAAAAGCCGAAGCAGTCTTAAGAATCCCGTTTGCTCGTTTCAGTTCGCGGTTTTCTCGGCGCAGACGCCCCAAGCTCTTCTTCCATTGTTTCGCCGCCTGAAGCGTCAGAGTCATCACGTACTGAAGCGCTGTCACGGTACCAAGCCCGCAACGTGTGGTGAGATACCCCTAGCAGCTCACCGACCTCTGTGTAGGCACGTTGCAGTGCGCAGGACTCCAGGCGGACCATTTCGATGATCTGATGGATCGCCTTCTCCTTGAACTCGACGGAATACTTTCTAGGCATAGTTCAATCCTTCCTTAGCTGAGGTAGGAACTAAACCGAGGACGCTTCACTCGCACGCATCGAAAGAATCTTGGGTGACCTTGAAGTCTTTGAGAGGCGCTCCGCGTTCAGGCTCCTCCCGTCGACAGGAAATGAACGATGGCCGTTGGTGCTTCGCCTTTGTCAACGAATTCGCCGACTTCGGTGTCGGCGACTCTGGCGTTCGGGTCGCAGCTTTCTTCGGCCAAGGATACGGGCCAGTTGCGTGTCGATGCCGCCCTGCTCGACGTAGCTGGGCTGGTGCTGCTGCGAGTCGCGCGTGAGGAAGTGCTCGAGGTCGCTGTTGGGTTGGAGGCAGACTCGGTCGCCGTGGTCGAGTCAGGTGCCACTGCGGATTCCGACGGGGCTGCCTCGCGCCGGGTGTCGGGGAGGGAGCAGGACGCAACGAGCGCGGCTGCTGATGCCACCGCTACTGCGGCACGCGCGGTGCGTTGGGGCAGGAGGACAGGGAGAGTGGTCATGGTGTATGTCCTTCGTCCGAGGGGGCGAACTCGTGGCCGAGACTAACGAAGCGCGAAGCCGAGTTCTATCACCAGCTGGAAATTGTTAGGAGATCGAAATGATTTACGGGGAGAGCTCAGTAATGGGCTGGACAGACAAGATGTCGACCTCGCCCGCGCAGCCCTGCAGGCCCGGTACTGCGACATAGAGGCTGTCGGTGTTTTCGGGCGGATAGATCCGCAGGCCATCGGCGTCCTGAGGTTGGCAGGCCGCCGCGTCGAGCAATCCCACGTTGGTGATCTTGAGCCCCGCGCGGGCCTGGGCCCCTGGCGCCAGCGTCACGGTGGCAGCTTCGGTGCCGGTCTCACGCAGCGCGGCGGGGCCTAGTTGAGTGCCGTCGTTGCCGGTGACGGCGGAGACGCCGGGGAAGCCCGTGAGGGTGCACTCCTCGCCAGAGGTATTGGTCAGCACGATGTCGACGAGTCGGGAGCCAGCGGCTCCCTGCTCGTTGGTGATCTCGGCGGAGAGCTGGGAGGTGGCGCAGGCGCCCTCGGGCAAGGGCGGGATAGTGGAGGATGCTGGGGCTGGTGCGGTGCCGGACGCGCCGGGAGCGGCCCCGGAAGCAACGTTGTCGGCCGTGGCGGTATCGGCGGCGTCCGCACCGCCAGCACCGACAGTGCCGTCGGCGGCATCGTCACCCGCAGGGGCGTCGGCCGAGTGAACGACGGTGGTCGTGACTGCCGACGGTGCCGCAGTGTCCTCCTCGCCGGCGGAACACGCGGCGAGTGGTAGCAGCAGGCTGAGGGACAGGAGTACGCGCAGATTCTTCATGCCCACAGGATAGTTTCACAGCACGACGGGGACTAGAGATTACTGGTCACGAGTCTGTTAAGTCTTTGCTAGCAATGAGCAACGATTCGCAGAATGTGTCACACAGTGTGCAGTAGCCGTCCTGTGACTGAAAGCGTGAACATGATGAACTCCCGCCGCCTTTCCCATGATCGAAAAACGCAGGGAACGACGGGGCTTATGGGCGCTCCGGCACGATGAGCGGCCCGCCGGTGACGGGGTCCTCGATGACGCGGGAGTCCAGGCCGAAAACGTCGCGCAGGGCCTGCGGCGTGATGGTGGACTCGGGCGAGCCCAGGGCCGTGACGGAGCCGTCTTTCATAAGGACGAGGTTGTCCGAGTAGCGGGCGGCCAAGTTGAGATCGTGGAGCACCATGACGATGGTCTTGCCCTGTTCCTTATTGAGCGTGGAGACGAGCTCGAGGACGTCTGTGGAGTGCGCCAGGTCCAGATAGGTGGTGGGCTCGTCGAGGAAGACGATGTCGGTGTCCTGAGCCAGGACCATGGCTATCCATACGCGCTGGCGCTGGCCGCCGGACAGGGAGTCCACGGGGCGGTCGCGCAGCTGAAAGACGTTGGTGAGCGCCATGGCCTCGTCCACGGCGGCGGAGTGGGAGGCGGACCACTGCTGCAGCCAGGACTGGTGCGGGTGCCTGCCGCGGGCCACGAGGTCTGCGACGGTGACGCCGGCAGGGGTGATGGGGGACTGGGGGAGCAGCGACAAGCGCGTGGCTAGCTCCCGGGAGGAGTAGTCACCCAGCTTCTTCCCGTCGAGGGTGACGGAGCCCTCCGACAGTGGGAGCAAGCGGGACAGGCCGCGCAGGAGGGTCGACTTGCCGCAGCCGTTGGCGCCGATGAGCGTGGTGACCTGGCCGTCGGGGATGTCGAGCGTGACGTCGCGGCTGATGACGGTATCGCCATAACCGACGGAGACGGAGTGCGCGGAAAGTCGAGCGTTCATTACTTGATGTTGTCCTTCAGACCCTGGAGGATGATGGTGGCCGAGAGCAGGGACGCGTTCATGTACCAGGACTCGTAGTCCACGGACACGGCCTGGTTGGCCTGCACTGCCTTGAGAGATTGCCACGTGGCGGCCTGCGAGGGGTCGGCAGCGCCGGCGTTGACGCCGTAGAAGATCCAGTCGGCGTCGGCCTCGGAGAGCTGCTCGGCGGAGATGTCCTGGCCAGCCTTCTTAATCTGCTTTTGGTTGGCGGGGCGGGGCAGGCCGGCATCGGCGGCCACGGAGCCCGCCATGGAGTTGACCCCGTAGAGCTGGAACTGGTCGTCCTTGGAACGCAGGAAGGAGACGGTGGGCTTGGAGGATAAGCCCTCGCCCCAGGCTTTGGCGTTGGACTCGTACTCGGCCAGGAGGGTCTCGGCGGAGTCCTTCTTGCCCACGGCCTCGGCGATGGTGAGGAGGTCCTGCTTCCAGTTCTCGCCGCCGCCCTCACCGGTGACGACGGGCGCGATGGCCTTGAGCTGCTCCAGGATGGCCTCGTCCGTACGCAAGTTAGCGCAGATGAGGGTGGGCTTCAGGGAGGCGATGGTCTCCAGATCCGGGTTAGCACGTAGGCCGCAGTCCGCGATGGAGTCCAGATCGAAGTCGGAGCCGAAGCGGTTGCGGATGTAGTCCGGGACGACGCCCAGGTTCTTGGCCTTAGCCGCGCCCACCGGGAGAATGCGCAGCATGAGGAGGTTGTCCAGCTGGCCGGTGTTGAGCGCGATCACGCGCTGGTGCTGCTCGGCGGCGCTGGATGATGCCGCGGAGGTGGCCGCCTGCTCGCTCGGCGCAGTCTCCTGTTTGGAGCAGGCCGCAGCGAAGGCGGCGACGCCGAGGCCGGCGGTGATCTTGAGGAAGTTACGTCGTTGCATGGTTGTCTACTTTCGTGTTCGAGTTTGCTGCCAGAGCAGCCGGATGAGGAAAGGTCCGCCGATGACCGAGGTAATGATGCCCACCGGGATCTCCCAGCCGAAGGCACAGCGGGCGATGAGGTCGGACACGCACACGATGAGCGCGCCCATGGCCGCCGATGCCCCCAGGGGCGGCGCCCCGACCCGCGCCAGGCGCGCGGCGATCTGCGGGGAGACGAAGGCCACGAAGCCCACCGGGCCCACGGCGGAGACGGTCACCGCGGCCAGTAGAACTGAGACGATGAGCAGTGCCGCGTTGATCTTCTTCAAGGGGGCGCCGAGGGCTTGGGCGGAATCCTCGCCGAGCTCCAGCGCGGGCAGATCGATGGCGATGCGGGCTAGCACTAGGCCACACACCACGAGCATGCCCAGGGTGGGCCATAGGTGCTCGAAGGTGCGGCCGTTGAGCGAGCCGACCATCCACACCTTGGCCGCGGCCGCGGTGTTGAGATCTGTGGCGGCTAACATGTACGTGACCAAGGCGTGAAGGAAGGCGTTGCCGCCGATGCCCACGAGGACGAGGCGGAACATATCCACCCCGCCGCGCCGGGACAGCATCCAGATGGCCGCGCCGGTGGCGAGACCGCCGGCCATGGCGGCGAGCGGGATGCCGACGTAGGCACCGAACGCGCCGCCGGCCCCGGCAGATCCTCCGAAGACCATGATGGCCACGGCCGCCACGGTGGCGCCCTGGTTGATGCCCAGGATGTCCGGGCTGGCCAGGCCGTTGCGGGCGATGCGCTGCGTGATGGCGCCGGAGAGCCCCAGCGCGGCGCCGACGGCTAGACCCACGAGCGAGCGGGCCAGGCGCCAGTCGATGACGACGGTGCGCTCGAGCTTGTTTCCGCCGCCCGCCAGAACGCCGATGACCTCGACGGGGTTAAGGGGGAACTCGCCGATGCCGAGGCTGATGACCCACACGAGCGCGCTCGCGACCACGATGGCCGCGGTCCAGGCTTGCGTGCGCGGGTGGTAGAGGAAGCTGAACTTTCCGAGGCTGAGGTACTTCATTACAGGCTCACCACCGTTCGGTGCCGGACGAGCCAGATAAACGCCGGCCCGCCGAGCAACGCGATGACGATGCCCGCCTGGAGCTCGCCGGGGCGCATGATGAGGCGGCCCACGATGTCGGCGCCGAGCAACAGGCAGGCGCCCGCCAGCGCGGAGTAGGGGGTGACCCACTTGTAGTCCGGGCCGGTGATGCCGCGGGCGACGTGGGGCACCACGAGACCGATGAAGCCGATGGGGCCCGCGGCTGCCGTGGCCGCGCCGGCCAGCAGGGTGATGGCCACGAGGCCCAGGATATTGGCGCGGGCAACGTTGGTGCCCAGCGCCTGCGCGGCCTCCGCGCCCAGATTGAGGATGTTGAGCGTCGGGCCCAGCGCCAGCGCTAGTACCGCGCCGATGGCGAGCGGCACGAGCGCAGGGGTGATGATGTCGAAGCCGCGTCCGGTGACGGACCCCGCTTGCCAGAAGCGGAGGGTGTCGAGCGCGTTGGGATCGATGTAGACGATGGCCGACGTGGCCGCCGCGAGGACGGCGGACAGGGCGGAACCCGCGAGGACGAGGCCCAGGGTGTCGCCGCGACCGATGCCGCCGGCGGAGAGCCCGAAGACGAGCAGCGCCGCCAGGCCCGCGCCGAGGAAGGCGAGGAAAAGGTGCGACTGCATGGACGTCAGCCCGAAGAGGAAGATGCCCGCCGCGACGAAGAGTGCGGCGCCCGCATTGACGCCGAGTAGTCCAGGGTCCGCGAGCGGGTTGCGGGTCAGGCCTTGAACGAGTGTGCCGGCTAGTCCGAGCGCAGCTCCGACGACGATGGCGAGCACGGTGCGCGGGATGCGCATTGTGGCAAGGATTCCGGCGATCTCGGCGACGCTGCTGCCCACGGTGCCGGCGGCCTGGGCAGTGTCGGTGTGCCCGCGCAGGATCTCCCAGGCGGTGGGCCAGGCCTGGGTGAGCTCTGAGATGGAAGTCGCCTTGGCGCCCAGTGCCAGGCTGGCGAAGACAAGGGCGGCGAGTGCGGCCACGAGGAGGGCTAGGCCGAGGAGTCGTCTGCTGTGGCCCGCGGCGCGCGGGGTGCCCGCGGCCGGTGTCGGCAGAGTCGTCGATGTCATGTAGGTAAGGTTACCCTAATTGCTCCGATATACGTGAATTGTCTTTCCTTGCTGGAGGTTCGTCGGCTTGAGATAGGTTCACCTAATGTTGGTTAGGCTAACTTTTCTCAATTCGACAGTCTTTTGTGTCTCTGCGGACTTCCCGCACTCGTCGCTCGGCCGCGGTATTCCTGTCGCTCGCCCATGTCGGCTGGGGTGTGGCCGCATGCTCGTCGGACCCCGATTCCGGTGCGGCCGACAACTCGGTGGCGGCATCGTCGGCATCGTCGGCATCGTTGGCGCAGTCGGCATCGGCTGACGGCGACGCCGCGGCCTATCCGGTCACAGTGGCCACCAAGTTCGGTGACTTTACCGTCGAGGAGGCCCCGCGGCGCGTGGTGAACTGGCCCCCGAAAGTTGGACTGGTTTAATTCTAGGCGGTGAGGGGTTCAAGGGTCTGATTCCGATATTGCATCGGGGTCAGGCCCTTGAGTCGTTGTTGGATGCGTTCGGTGTTGTACCACTGGATGTAGTCTTCGATGGCTTGGTTAAAGTCCTCGACTGTGTCGAAGACTTCCCCGTGGTACATCTCGGTCTTTACGTGCCCGAAGAAGTTCTCCATTACTGCATTGTCGTAGCAGTTGGCTTTACGCGACATCGACTGAACACTACCGTTGTCACCGATCAGGTTACGCTAGGAGGAATGCTGGTACTGGAATCCTTGATCGGTGTGCATCATCCACCCAGGCTTCGGTGCACAGGCTGCGATCGTCTTGGACAAAGAATCGGCGGTAAACGCTGCCGTCGGCGATGTGGCCACGGTGTAAGCGACGATTGAGCGGTCGAACAAGTCCATCACCGGTGACAAATACACTTTTCGGCCTGCGACCCTGAACTCGGTGACGTCGCTGACAAAGACGGTGTTTGGCGTGTCTGGGGTGAATTTGCGGTCGAGTTTGTTGTCAGCGATGTGGCTTATAGTTCCTGCGTAGGAAATATACGGCCTGCGTTGGCGAATCTTGGCTCGAAGACCCATCTGGCGCATGAGTTTGTAGACGAGTTTGTGGTTGACCACCCAGCCCTTGTTGCGCAGGTCCAGCAACACTCGCCGGTAGCCGTAGCGATGCTTGTTAGCCTCGAAGCTTTCTAGGATTGAAGTGCCCCTTTTGTTCCTAGGCATTTGCCTTGATTTCTATTATTCCCTGTTGCGGGTTCTTCTTCCAAAATTCGGTTTCCACCTCGGCCGGGGTTCGATATCCCAGGCTTTGGTGGAGCCTTACCTCGTTCCACCATGACACCCACTCAAACGTCGCGATTTCCACTTCGACAACGTCATTCCACCTGCGAGTATGGATCAGCTCGTTCTTGTAGGAGCCGTTAACGTTTTCAGCTAGAGCATTGTCATTTCAGTCACCGACAGTCCCAGTGGAAGCGACAATCCCGTGCTGGGCGAGACGCTCGTTGTAGACAACGCTGACGTACTATAAGCCGTGATCCGAATGGTGAATAAGGCCTGTTGTTTCCCTCGCACTTACAATCGCTTGGTTGAGTGCTTGCAGTGGCAATGCCTCGGTGCGCATGGAATCTGATAACGCCCACCCAACGATCCGCCGGGAGTAAACGTCGGTGACAAACGCGGTGTACACAAAGCCTTTCTTCGTACGCACATACGTAATGTCGGCCACCCACAGCCTGTTTAAGGCCTTGGGCTTTGAACTCACGCTCGACCAAATCCGGGCGCAGATCTGGCACGTTAGGTTTGCGGGTTGTGATAGGTGATCCGCCTTTGCCTTTGCCAGAAACACCGGCCAGGCGCATCAGCCGGGCGGTTTGCTCACGACCGATGTCGATTCCGTCACGGTGAAGTGCATGCCACATTTTCCGCACGCTTAAGACACCGTAATTATCCCGATGAACAGCACTAATGCGTTCAACTAGAACAGCCGTCACGAAGGCGACGAGCACTTAGCCCACGGGCTTTGGACTGGCGATAACCACGCGAGGTGATGAACCCACCAGCCCGGTTATTCTTTTAACGCCAGTGCAGATGAACTCGGCAGAGAAATGATTCCTGTATTTATCGATGAACCGGATCATTTCTTAACGTTTTGGGCCTGGTTCCGACGCGAAAAAGCTGACGCGGCCTTCAGTAACTCGTTGGTATCTCGAAGCTGGTGATTTTCGCGGCGTAGCCTGGCATTTTCGGCAGCCAAATCTTCAGGCACTGGTTCTGGGGTGCTTCCTGCACGGCGAGCAGGCTTAAGTCCATTGACGAGCTGTGTGCCATGAAACCCTCAACTTTGGAGCTACTGCCTGGCACGCGGCCTGCATCGACATGTTTTCCGCCAAGATGCGGTCTTCCACGAGACGGACCACGCGGTCCTTTGCATCCTGGTCAAATTTTCTTGGCATGTTCCAGATTTTCCCATCTACTCAACCGGAACAAAACCTGGGACACTTCATCCAGTTTGTCTATGGCCACCGAACCGAGTACTCGGTCAAGCGGATGTGTCACGTGTTAAAGCTCAATCGCTCCTCGTTCTATAAATGGCTCAATACCCGCGAAAAGCGCAGGTTAAAGATGTGTGCTGATGCTCTTATTGGCGCAAGAATCAAGACCATCTTCGATGATGAGCATGGGCTTTATGGTGCTAAACGCATCGCTGCAAGCCTCAACAACGATTCGGGCATTCGCCCAATCAATCACAAGAAGGTCGCACGCATCATGAAATCCATGGGGCTTAAAGGCTTTTCAAAACAGCGTCGATGCATCACCACTCGGCGTAAGCCTGGCGACCGAGCCATGCCAGATTTAGTAGGCCGCAAATTCACTGCGGACAGGCCCAACCACGTGTACGTAGGCGACATTACGTACCTGCCGTGTAAGGGCGGCAAGAATATGTACCTGGCCACAGTCATCGACGCCTACTTGCGCAAGCTCGTTGGCCATGCACTCGCGGATCGCATGCGGGTATCGCTGGTTATCGAAGCTTTGTCTCATGCTAGAAAGGTCCGCGGAAGCCTTACAGGGGCAATTTTCCATTCCGATTACGGCAGTGTTTACACATCGCAGGCATTTAGGGACCACTGCGCCCAGCTTGGTGTGCGCCAATCCATGGGAGCGGTGGGTACAAGTGCCGATAACGCCCTAGCAGAATCGTTTAACGCCGCTTTCAAGCGTGAAGTCCTGCGTGATCGGAAAGTCTTCGAAAGTCCAATCAGCTGCCGCCAGGAAGTCTTCCAGTGGTGCATACGCTACAACACGCGCAGACGACACTCCTGGTGCAACTTTCAAGCCCCCGATGACTTCGAAGCACTTAATTCAGCTACATTGAGCCAAGTAGCATAGCTACCCTCCGACGTGTCTACTTTCCGGGGGCAGGCCCCCGGAGAGCGTAATGACATCACTCATATGATCAGCATTAATGGCCTACCTAATAACGAAGCTGATGTCACTGCTGTGGCGGTCGATCCAAACAATCCAAACAACCTCTACTTCAGTGTTGAAGGTGACGAGGGACTCTACAAGCTCGATCTTTCGCCTATCAAGGATGATTCCAAGGACGCTGATGAGTTCAGCAATATCATGCGAAAGCTTCCTAATGGGTTCAATCAAGACTTGAAGTAAGAATCCTTACGTATTTAGCCCCGCTGTATCACTGCAGCGGGGTTGTTTCGTTTTTTGAATTGAAACTAGAGCTTTCGTGGTCTGCGTTTGCTTGACATGTTCGCCAAGGTAGTTCGGGATGGTGGAAGGTGAACAGATATATAAGATCACATAAAGGTACCGTAACAATAATGATTATCGGTTGTATTAGAGCTTTGGGTGTGGTGCACTAGCCGAGTCCATCAAGATTCGAGAAAGGCTTAAATATGAAGGCTATGAAGGCTATGAAGGCTTTGGGTGTAGTAGCACTACTATCGATTGGCGTCACGGCGAATGGTTTGGCAGCATCGCCAGCACATGCCACACCAGCAGAAACTGACTCTTACGAGCGCATCGCTCAGACGACGATTGAACTGCGTGAGAAAGAGCACATTGATCCGAAGGCTGAGACTCCAGACCATATCGTACAGCAAGTTTTAAATGAATCCGGCTCTGCAGGGGATAAAACAGGCCTTCGAGACTCCGGGGACAATTATGGAACCAACATCGGTAGGCATGAAGCGGCAGCCTGCGCGACCAATCCTTATGATTGTAAGCGCGCGAAATCAGCAATCAGGGACGCGGAACGTATTTCCTCGCAAACGTTTCCAAACAAAGTAACGAACGATAACATTCAGGACGCTGATAGGCATTGTGTATGGCAGGCGCTGACAACGATCCGGGCTAACGCAGATTTTGCACGAAAAATTGGCGATGCCCACGAAACAGACCATCCTGGTTCTCCTGAAGCTGGGCACATGGATCAAACAAACAATGCCATTGGTCGAGACATTGGATTGCGACACGAAGGAGATGAAGCGGGCGCCATCAATGAATGTCATGCGCAGGCTAAAAACGGTGGTCTGATAAAGATAAACTGATTGGTAAGGAATTTGTTGTGAAAGAAAGAACGATCATTCCGGGAATACTTTTTGGAATTGTCGTAGGCGTCGCAACCCTTTACGGCGGAGTGGTCCTGTCCACATGGCTTCCAATACCTTTCGTCTTCTATGGGCTACCTCTTCCTTCATTGGTGGTGTTGGGTGTATTAGCCATGTCTGTCTACATGTTGAAAAAGGGTCGGCTTAGCGACCGATCATGGCGTGCTTTTGCCTTCACATTCGCTGCGGCTTTCGTCGTATCAGCGTTCTTATGGGTGAGCACCATTTCTGGCTATGGAAACTTCGCATAGCCTATAGATATGGAACCACTGTAACCGCAGAAGAACCTATTTCCACTTAAGTTTCTGCGTATTTTGGAACTGCTAAGGACTCTCTATCGCTTTCCATTCGTTCCAGAGCCATTGCCAGAGTAACCATTAAACTGGACCGAATACCGCGACCATGCTCACGCCGAGGCTAAGCTAGAGCAAGCTGATGTACCAAGTAGACGCATCGACGACGTGTTGCCAAATGAAGTGTCCCAGGATCTGTTCCGTTTAAGTAGAAGAGAAAACCTTGGAAACCTCACCGCGCCAACATTAAATGTTGTCTAGTTCGCGAACCCCACAACTCAACAAATTCGGATATGCGGGCAAAACCCCGCTTCCTCCGTGGATATTTATCCGGAAGGAAGCGGGGTTGTACTGTGCCCCTGGTGAGACTCGAACTCACACTGGACGGGTTTTGAATCCGTTGCCTCTGCCAATTGGGCTACAGGGGCAATCAAAAGCGAGCGCCTTTGACTGATGGAAATATTAGCGCAGGGTTTGGTGCAATTCCTAATTGGGGTCCACTTCCGGTAAAAAGTCCTGCTCAAGGCGGTGAAGTTGGGTGGGGTGTCGCCGTGTCCACGGTGTTGCCTAGTATGGGGCAGGTGACTTCCAATAAGACTCGCCTTTTGCTCATTGACGGCCATTCCATGGCATTTCGTGCCTTTTATGCCCTGCCGGTGGAAAACTTTTCTACCTCCGGCGGCCAGCACACCAACGCCGTGTATGGCTTTTTATCCATGCTGTCCAATATTGTCTCTGAGGAAAGGCCGGATGCTATCGCGGTTGCCTTTGACGTTGGCCGGAAGACTTTCCGCACGGAGATGTTCCCGGATTATAAGGCGCAGCGCGAGGCCGCACCGGAGGAATTTAAGGGCCAAGTAGATATCATTCGCGATACCTTAGAGACCTTGGGTATTACGACGCTCTCGCGTGAAAATTACGAGGCCGACGATATTTTGGCCACCCTTGCCACCGAGGCGCAGGACTACGAGACGCTGATCGTTACCGGTGATCGCGATTACCTGCAGCTGGTTACGGATTCGACCACGGTGCTCTATCCCATGAAAGGCGTATCCACGCTGCACCGGTTTACCCCAGAAGCCGTCGAGGATAAATACGGGCTGACCCCCGCGCAGTATCCCGACTTTGCTGCCTTGCGCGGCGATCCTTCCGATAACCTCCCCGGCATTCCCAAGGTGGGAGAAAAGACCGCCACCAAGTGGATAGTCAAGTATGGAGACTTGGCTTCGCTGGTAGAGCACGCCGAAGAAATCAATGGCGTGGTGGGAAATAACTTCCGCGAACGCATCGAGCAGGTGCAGATGAACCGGAAGCTCACCCAGATGATTACAGATATGGACTTAGACGTCGGCCCGGATGATCTGGCATTCAGGGAAGTCAAGGTTGCCGATGTTGCCGCGAAGTTCGATGAACTGGAGTTTGGCACCAACCTGCGCGATCGTGTCTTATCCGCCATCCCCAACGATGGTGCAGAGGCCGCTGAGCAAGCCGCGGATTCCCCCGATGTCGAGCTCACCATCGATGATGCCTCCCTGAGCGAGTGGCTACCTGGCCGCGAGCACGTAGCTGTGTATGTGCAGGGCGAGGGCATCCCAAGTCAGGGTGATGCTTCTGCCATCGCGTTTGTGGACCGCAACCATCATGGCCTGCAGGTGGAACTCGGGGAACTTTCCGCCGATGAGGAAAAGGCCTTGGTCCAGTGGCTAGAATCGTCGGCCCCTAAGTATTTCCACGCCGCAAAGGCCGCGTTCCACATGCTGGCAGGGCGCGGCATCGAGCTCAACGGGCTTGCGCACGATACGGCCTTGGCGGCGTATATCCTGCGCCCAGGCCAGCGTACCTACGAGCTTTCCGATGTCTACCAGCGCCACCTTCAAAAGTCCCTCGGCGCCGCCACGGAGCAGATGTCGTTGCTCGATAGTTCCTCCCTGGTGGATCAGGCGGCGGCAATCATGGAGCTGGCGGAAAAACTCACCGCGGAGCTGCAGGACATCGACTCTTTCGAGTTGTACACCGACCTGGAACTGCCGCTGGTGACCATCCTGGCGCGCATGGAGGCTACGGGTATCGCGGTCGATGTAGATATTTTGGAAACCCAAAAGGATGCCTTTGTGGAGCAGGTCGCGGAACAGGAACGCTCCGCGCGCGAGCTTGCTGGCGATGAAAAGCTCAACCTAAATTCTCCTAAGCAGCTGCAAAAGGTGCTTTTTGAGACCTTTGATATGCCCAAGACGAAAAAGACGAAAACGGGCTATTCCACGGCCGCGAAGGAAATCGAGCAGCTGGCTATCAAGCACCCGCACCCGTTCTTGGATCACCTTTTGGCTCACCGCGAGTACCAAAAGATGAAGACCACGTTGGAGGGCCTCATCAAGACCGTCCAACCGGATGGCCGCATCCACACCACCTTTAATCAGACGGTGACCTCGACGGGGCGTTTGTCTTCGACGGAACCCAATCTGCAAAACATCCCGGTGCGCACTGAGGCCGGTCGCCAGATTCGCTCGGCGTTTATCGTAGGCGAGGGATTTGAGCAGCTAATGACCGCGGACTACTCGCAGATTGAAATGCGCGTTATGGCGCACCTGTCTGCCGATCCCGGGCTGATTGAGGCCTACAAGGCCGGCGAAGATCTGCACAATTTCGTTGGTTCTAGGGTCTTCGATGTGCCCGTGGATCAGGTGACTCCTGAGCTGCGCCGCCGAGTAAAGGCCATGTCCTATGGCCTTGTCTATGGCCTGTCCGCGTTTGGACTTTCGCAGCAGCTGGGAATCCCTGCCGGTGAAGCCAAGTCCATCATGGAAAGCTACTTTGAGCGCTTTGGCGGTGTGAAGAAGTATCTGGATGATGTCGTGGAGCAAGCCCGCAAGGATGGTTATACGGCCACGCTCTTTGGCCGCCGCCGCTACCTGCCAGAGCTCAACTCCGATAACCGGCTGGCCCGTGAAAACGCGGAACGCGCTGCTCTCAATGCGCCGATCCAGGGAACGGCCGCGGATATCATCAAGGTCGCGATGATTCGCGTGGACCGTGCGTTGCGCGATATGAAATCACGTGTTTTGCTCCAGGTCCACGATGAATTGGTGGTGGAAGTCGCCCCCGGCGAGGCCGATCAAGTCCGCGAGATTCTTGAGCGCGAGATGGATTCTGCCATCGAGCTGAACGTGCCACTCGAAGTCTCTGCCGGCGCCGGCACGGATTGGGACGCCGCGGCCCACTAGTTCGATGATGACGCTTAACCGGCGCGAACGCGCCCGCATGCGCTTGGCCGCCCAGGGGCTTACGGCCCAGCGCTGGCGCACCGCTGCGGAGGCGGTTCGCGCCTTTGGCGTTACGCAAGGCCAGGACCTGCATTCGGTGCGCCGGTCCTTGGCGCTGCGCGCAACGGATGAATCGGATAAGTCCGAGATCGTGCGCGGCTATGCGATGCGCAATACGCTGTTCGCCGCCTCCGTCAAGGATATGGGCTGGATTACCGAGCTATGCGCGAAGCCTCGAAAAGGCGATGCAGCGGTACGGGAAGCCGTGCTGCAGCTTATCGATGCCCCATTAACGCGCGCAGAATTGAAAGCACGCGCCGCCCGGGCCTTGCCCGAGCTATCTTTCTGGCACGTGGTACGCATCGCCATGGAAAGCGGGCATGCGTGTTATGTAGGCGAAGAGCAGCTCATTACTCCGGTGGAGTTAGACGGCCTGGAGGCCCTATTTAACGGCGACTCGGTGGCCGCCACGACGGAATTGATGACGCGCTATTTTCGCGCCCATGGTCCGGCGACGCTGCAAGACTTTGCGTGGTGGTCCAAGCTGCCCCAAAAGCTCATTCGTCCCGCAGCGGAGAATTTGCCGGATGACCTCATCCGGATAGGTAGGGAAGGCGAGGAGCTGGTCTCTACAGAGGTGCTGGAGCTGCCAGAGGTGAGAAGGAAGAAATCGGTGCTGCTATTGGGCGCCTTTGATGAATACATTTTGGGCTACCAAGATCGACTTTTTGCCATGTCAGCGGATATGCACCACGCGCTCGTTCCCGGGAACCAGGGCATTTTCCGCCGCGCCATCGTTATTGACGGCCAAGTGCGCGGCATGTGGAATAAGCAGGGGATTGAGGACTGGGGTATTCCCGCCTACGCGTCACGCCGCGTGGAACGGCAGTGGAAAGACTGCTGAGAAGTGCGTGAAGCAGATGAGGATTTTAAAGTAGTTCCATGGAGTTTCTCGGAAAACGTATTACCTGGAAGTCCCATCCCTACGTCTTGCGCTTTTTTGAGACTACGTGGGCAGTCATGGTCGCATACCCGGCGGGACAAATTGCTGAGAGCGGTTTAAAAGAAGCAGTAAGCAGCGATAAATCTTACTTCATTTTCTATGCGGTTATAACTTTTGGGTTTTTCCTTTCTGCTGGCAACGCCGCCAGAGAAGGCGAGAACCCGTGGCGCTACCGAATACAGGCGGCCGGTGTAATGATCGCGGTAACTGTCATTGCCGTGGCCTTCCCGTATTCGTGGGTATTTGCGCTCATTACTATTGCTGCCGTGGTGTACTACCTCTGGCCGCGCATCGCGGTGGAATCCTCCTGAGGTCGCTTTTCCACTAGGCAGCCGGCCAAGAGGTCAAAGGGCGTTTGGCCGATGGCTAAAACAGAAAGGCCTAGAATCGCAACGATAATGCCGTCGATATTCCAGCCGGTAAGCGTCAGGGGTGTGAGCAGTAGCCACGAATTGCGCAGGCACGCGGTGACAAGCGGCGAGCGGGCCGGGATGATTTCGAGCTGCATCGACCATTTGCCCAGGGAGGTGGACTTCTTCGTTTCCACCCACACGCGGTAGATGTAAAAGACCACGGCGAGAGCGGCCGCCTCGTAGATCTCTTCGGGGCGGCCGGATAAGGGGGTACCGGCAAGAGCATTAATCACCCACCGCACCACGGTGACGATGGCGGCCACGAGAAAGGCGTCGATCCACCACGCCACGGCGCGGCGCAGGGCAATTCCTAGTCTTTCGGCAATCATGTTCTCTACGTTAGCTGTATGCGCGGCAGATGAAAATCATGCTGCCTGGGAAAACTTCCCCGCGCTGCGGGGACCATTGGCCCCACGTAATGTCCAAGTCTTCGGGCCATTCCGGTTCGATGATGTCCTCGATCAGAAATGGTCCGCGACCTTGGAGCGCGCGGAACCAATCGCTGATGGTGCGGTGAAATTCGGCATAGGTTAGCGTCCCGGCGGAATCGTGTTCCAGATAAGCGCGGTCGAAGTAACTTATCTCAGCGGTGAGGCTAGTGGGATCATCGGGGAAGATCCAGCGCATTGGGTGGGTCACGGAGAATACGAAGCGCCCACTTGGGCGCACAACGCGGGCAACTTCCGCGAGCGCGGCATCGAGATCGGCGAGGAAGGGGAATGCGCCGAATGCAGAGAATGCCACGTCAAAGGAGTCGGTGGCGTAGGGCAGTGCCAGCGCATCGGCTTGGGTGAGCGCCAAACCAGGTGCTGCGTGGGCGAGCATGCTGCGGGAAATATCGCAGCCGGTGGCAAAGCGGGCGCGGGTGCTGAGCCACTGGGTGCAGGCGGCAGACCCGCAGCCGATTTCGAGGACGGCGGCAGAGGAGACA
This sequence comes from Corynebacterium sp. KPL1986, assembly GCF_000477975.1. Classification (NCBI taxonomy): domain Bacteria; kingdom Bacillati; phylum Actinomycetota; class Actinomycetes; order Mycobacteriales; family Corynebacteriaceae; genus Corynebacterium; species Corynebacterium sp. KPL1986. The sequence goes on from NZ_KI515719.1 coordinate 450,841, forward strand.
TCGCCAAGCAGCTGCGCATCGGCTTCGTGGAGCATCTCTGGGCACCAATAAAAAGAGGAAAGGTACTCGGGGTGCTCGGCATGGTAGTTGGCCGCATCACCGTCCCAGTGGGATTGATTGGCGTGAGAAGGCGAAGTCACTGGGGTGGGTTACCTTTCTGGTTGGCGTCCAATATTTGCCGTATAAGCTGGACAGATGTAGGCTTTTACAAGCATGTCTATGCCACGGGTTGTTGCAGGCTATTGTAGGAAAGCTTGGGGCAATCACGCGGCGGGATCGAATGTGGCCTCTATCTCCTGTATTTGTGCAGCGCAGATGGGCTTTTAATTCGAGAGACACGCAGTTGTCCACGAACGATTTCCTACATTTATTCGGAGCATTTTTACAATATGCCATCTTCTACTACCCCTCAGGTTGCGATCAACGATATCGGAACCGCAGAGGACTTCCTCGCAGCTGTAGACGCCACCATCAAGTACTTCAACGATGGTGACATTGTCGGGGGTACCGTCGTCAAGGTTGACCACGACGAGGTACTGCTGGACATCGGATACAAGACCGAAGGCGTTATCCCTTCCCGCGAGCTGTCCATCAAGCACGACGTCAATCCCGACGAAGTTGTCGAGGTCGGCGATGAGGTTGACGCGCTTGTCCTGACTAAGGAGGACAAGGAAGGCCGCCTGATCCTGTCCAAGAAGCGCGCACAGTACGAGCGCGCTTGGGGCGCCATCGAGGAGCTGCAGGCCAAGGAAGAGCCGGTTACCGGTACCGTCATCGAGGTCGTCAAGGGCGGCCTCATCCTGGACATCGGCCTGCGCGGCTTCCTGCCTGCTTCCCTCGTTGAGATGCGTCGCGTCCGCGACCTGGAGCCCTACATTGGCCAGGAGCTGGAAGCTAAGATCATCGAGCTGGACAAGCAGCGCAACAACGTTGTCCTGTCCCGCCGTGCATACCTGGAGCAGACCCAGTCCGAGGTCCGTTCCGAATTCCTGCACCAGCTGCAGAAGGGTCAGGTCCGCAAGGGCGTTGTCTCTTCCATCGTCAACTTCGGTGCCTTCGTCGATCTTGGTGGCGTCGACGGCCTGGTTCACGTGTCCGAGCTTTCCTGGAAGCACATCGACCACCCATCTGAGGTTGTCACCGTTGGTGACGAGGTAACCGTTGAGGTTCTGGACGTTGATCTGGACCGCGAGCGCGTTTCCCTGTCCCTGAAGGCAACCCAGGAAGACCCATGGCGCGTCTTCGCCCGCACCCACGCTGTGGGTCAGATCGTGCCGGGCAAGGTCACCAAGCTCGTTCCGTTCGGTGCGTTCGTTCGCGTCGAGGAAGGCATCGAGGGCCTGGTTCACATCTCCGAGCTGGCACAGCGCCACGTCGAGGTGCCGGACCAGGTTGTCACCGTTGGCCAGGAAGTTATGGTCAAGGTCATCGACATCGACCTCGAGCGTCGTCGTATCTCCTTGTCCGTCAAGCAGGCTGACGAGGACCACTCCGAAGAGTTCGATCCGTCCAAGTACGGCATGGCTGACTCCTACGACGAGCAGGGCAACTACGTGTTCCCAGAAGGCTTCGACCCGGACACCAACGAGTGGAAGGAAGGCTTCGACGAGCAGCGTCAGGCTTGGGAGGCACGCTACGCAGAGTCCGAGCGCCGCTTCAACCTGCACACCGCTCAGATCGAGCGCAACCGCGCTGCCGCCGCAGAGGCTGCAGAGTCCGCTGAAGCATCCTCCAACTACTCTTCTGACTCCACCGATGCAGCTCCGGCATCGGAGACTCAGGCAGAGTCCGGTGGATCCTTGGCTTCTGACGAGCAGCTCGCCGCACTGCGCGACAAGCTCGCCGGCAACTAAGACGCCTTTGGAGCTTAGGGTGAGATAGTCCCTAACTCCACGCAGCTGCACTAGCCGCGTCCTTCTCCTTCGGGGAGGCAGGACGGGGCTTTGTGACTTTTATGACAGTATATGCAAACGATTGCCCGGTATTTTTCGTTTGCGGGTTCTTGACCTGCGGCAAAGCAATGGCGCCTGCAAAAAAGACAACTATCCCCACTTAAGACCACTAAATTGGGCTTTTGTTTGTGTTGCCTCTCACTTATAATCCAAGTGTGACGTAATAGCCAGTTGAGTACTGACTATTGTTTTGTCTTTATGCAAGGAGTATGAAGTGGCATCTGTGAAGGACACTTCCACACACATCATCGATAGCTTGGGCGGCGCCGATAACATCACGTCGCTGACGCACTGTGCGACGCGCCTGCGTTTTCAACTCGCTGATGTGGGGAAAGTAGATCAGGAAAAGCTGGAAAGCGATACGGCCGTTCTCGGTTCCGTCACGCAGGGTACGCATGGTTACCAGGTGGTCATGGGTGGCGGCGTGGCCAACTACTACGGCGAAATCATCAAGGACCCTGGGGTAAACCCGCCGGATGAGGAGGCCTCCTCATCCAAGAAGAACTACGACGGCGTGCGCGGTAAGTACGATTGGATCGACTACTGCTTCGAGTTCCTCTCTGATACCTTCCGCCCGATTCTGTGGGCGCTGCTTGGTGCCTCCCTCATCATCACGCTGCTGGTGCTGGCGGATACCATTGGCATTCAAGACTTCCGCGCGCCGCTGGAAGAACAGCCTGAGGGCTACCGCTTGGCCCACGCGATGTTCCAATCGGTCTTCTACTTCCTGCCGGTGATGGTGGGCGCTACCGCCGCGCAGAAGCTGGGCGCGAATATGTGGGTCTCGGCCGCCATCCCGGCCGCGTTGCTCACGCCGGAATTCATGTCCCTGGGTGAACAGGGCGATACCGTGAACGTATTCGGCCTGCCGCTGGTGATTAACTCTTACGGCTCCCAGGTATTCCCACCGATCTTGGCCGCCATCGGCCTGTTCTGGGTGGAAAAGGGTTTGAAGAAGATCATTCCGAGCGCCGTACACATGGTCTTCGTGCCGTTCTTCTCGCTGCTTATCATGATTCCGGCCACGGCGTTCCTGCTCGGCCCATTCGGCATCGGTGTGGGCAACGGCATCTCCTGGGTACTGTTCCAGATCAATGACTTCTCGCCGTTCATCTTGGCCATTGTCATTCCGCTGCTGTACCCATTCCTGGTGCCCATGGGCCTGCACTGGCCGCTCAATGTGATCATGATTCAAAACATCACGACCTACGGCTACGACTTCATCCAAGGCCCGATGGGTGCGTGGAACTTTGCCTGCTTCGGCGTCACCGGCGCCGTAATGGTCATCTCCATGAAGGAGAAGAACAACTCCATGCGCCAGGTTTCCGTCGGTGCATTCGCAGCCGGCATGCTCGGCGGTATTTCGGAGCCGTCCCTCTACGGCATCTTGCTCCGCTTCCGCCGCACCTACTACCGCCTGCTGCCGGGTTGTGCCATCGGTGGCGCAGTGATGGGGCTTTTCGATGTCCGCGCTAACGCCTTCGTCTTCACCTCCATCTTGACCACCCCAGCCATGACCCCGCAGGTGGGCTACGTCATCGGCATCGCCGTGGCATTCTTCACCTCCTTCTCCCTCACGCTGCTGTTTGGTTACCGCACCGCAGAGGAAAAGCAGGCCGACCTCGAGCGTATCGCCCGCGAAAATAACGAGACCGTGGAAGAGGTTGCTAGCCGCTCCGAGTCCCGCATCATCGGCGGATCCGATGATGAGTCTGACGGTTCCGATAACGCTCAGGCTGCCGGGGTCGCGGCTGCCACCGGAATCGCCACCAAGGAAGCAGAACAGGCAATCATCAAGCTGGACTCTCCTCTGGAGGGCGAGGCAGTGGACCTGTCCGAGGTACCGGATCCCATCTTCGCTGGCGCCAAGCTTGGGCCGGGCGCTGCCGTGAAGCCAACCGGCAATACCGTCTACGCGCCTGCCGATGGCACCGTGCTCACCGTCCAAAAGTCCGGCCACGCGATCGGTCTGAACCTGGATAACGGCGTACAGCTGCTCATCCATGTTGGCCTAGACACCGTGGAACTCGGCGGCGAGGGCTTTGATGTCCACGTGGAAAAGAAGCAGCGCGTTTCCGCTGGCGATAAGCTCATCAGCTTTGACGCAGACTTCATCAAGTCCAAGGACTACAACCTGATTACCCCGGTCGTTGTTACTAACGCCAAGAAATTTGGTTCCGTGAGCGGCGCTACCGGCGCTGTCGCCCCAAGCGATGAACTCTTGCAGGTTCATCCAAAGCCGGAAGAAGAACTCGAGTCCTAAAGGCACTCTTAAATTCCGCAGCAAGGAGCCCAGGCAGTCGTGCCGGGCTCCTTTTCGCGTACCCTGGTATCTTATGAAGCTAATCGGATTAACCGGGGGAATCGGCAGCGGAAAATCTACGGTAGCGAAGCTGTGCGCCCAGCGCGGCTGGCGGGTGGTGGACGCAGATCGCATTGCCCGGGACATCGTCAAGCCTGGCCAACCGGCATTGGCCGAGCTTGCGGAGAAATTCGGCGAGGACATCCTGCAGGAAGACGGCAGCCTCGACCGCAAGAAACTCGCCCGCCGCGCTTTCGTGGACAAGGAACATACCGAGCTTCTCAATTCGATTACGCACCCGCGCATCCAAGAAGAGACCCAGCGACAATTTGCCGCCGCGCGCGAAGAAGGCGTTGACTTTACGGTCTATGACATGCCGCTACTCGTGGATAATGGGCTCGACGGGGATATGGATTTTGTCATCGTCGTTGACGTGGATCCAGAAGAGAGGGTGCGTCGTCTCGTGGAGTTCCGCGGACTCGATGAAGCAGACGCGCGCAAAAGGATTAACGCCCAGATTTCTGATGACAAGCGGCTCGCGGCAGCAAGCCATGTCATAGATAATAACGGCACGCAGGAACAACTGGCCGAGCGCGCAGCGGCGGTCTGCGATGAGATTGAGGCGGCGTCTTCTTAACCTTAACCTTTTTGGTAAGTAGCGTTAACGTCTTTTCCTATTAACGTTTACTTTTGGTCCCTACACTATTTGAGCGTGGGAACTTGGGGCACTGGACTATTCGATAATCACGCGGCGCGAGACGTACTCGATAGCCTGCGGAATGGTTCTTTTGATCTCCGGCACTTTCAGCGCTCGTGCGGCACTGGAGTGCTCGATTCCGATGAAGCCGAAGCGGTCATCGCATTAGGGGCGCTGACGAAGCTGCCTGCCGATGGCCTGCCAGACGGCGTAGCCCCGACGGATCTAGCGTCCCTGTACACGCCGCAATCTAAGGCGTGGCTGCGCCGGCGCATCAATCAAGCGATGTGCTCTGATTCCTCGTCGGTCTACGCGCTATGGGAACCGACAGGGGAGCTCGACCAGTGGTTGCACACCGCCCAGGCCGCGCTGCCGTGAAATGGCTAGCAGGAGCGTCCAAGCAGTAGAATAGCGGGCATGGCTTTTGCTGCTGAACATCCCCTTATTCCAAATTCTGAACACCGCGTCGTCGGCGAGGTAGAACGCACCCCCGGCAAGTTTCAGGTCGTTTCTGAATATGAACCCGCAGGTGACCAGCCTGCGGCCATCGAGGAACTTAATGAGCGCCTCAACCGCGACGAGCGCGACGTTGTGCTCATGGGTGCAACCGGTACGGGTAAATCCGCGACGGCCGCGTGGCTGATTGAAAAGCAGCAGCGGCCCACGCTAGTGATGGCGCCCAATAAAACCTTGGCCGCACAGCTGGCCAATGAACTGCGCCAATTATTGCCCAATAACGCGGTGGAATACTTCGTCTCCTATTACGACTACTACCAGCCAGAAGCCTATATCGCGCAGACCGATACCTATATTGAAAAAGACTCCTCCATTAATGAGGACGTCGAGCGCCTGCGCCATTCGGCCACCTCTGGATTGCTCTCGCGGCGCGATGTCGTGGTGGTCTCCTCGGTCTCGTGTATCTACGGCCTAGGCACTCCGCAATCCTATTTGGATCGCTCGGTGATTATCGCCGTCGACGAGGAGCTCGACAGGGACCGTTTCCTCCGGCTCTTGGTGGATATCCAATATGAGCGCAACGATGTGGGCTTTACCCGCGGTACCTTCCGCGTCAAGGGCGATACGGTCGATATCATTCCGGCATATGAGGAACGCGCGGTGCGCATCGAGTTCTTCGGCGATGATATTGATTCGCTGTACTATATCCACCCAGTGACAGGTGATGTTATCGAGCAGGTCGATGAAGTGCGCATTTTCCCCGCAACGCACTACGTGGCCGGCCCAGAGCGCATGGAAAAAGCCGTGGCCGATATCAAGGAAGAATTGGCTGAGCGCCTAGAAGATCTAGAAAACCGTGGCAAGCTGTTGGAAGCGCAACGGCTGCGCATGCGCACGGAATATGACCTAGAGATGATCGAGCAGGTGGGGTTCTGTTCCGGCATTGAGAACTACTCCCGCCACGTGGATGGCCGCCCGGCGGGGTCCGCGCCAGCCACGCTCTTGGACTATTTCCCAGAGGATTTTCTTACCATCATCGATGAGTCCCACGTGACCGTGCCACAGATCGGCGGCATGTACGAAGGCGATATGTCGCGCAAGCGAAACCTGGTGGAGTTTGGCTTCCGCCTTCCCTCCGCGGTGGATAACCGGCCACTGACCTTTGACGAATTCGAAGAGCGCGTTGGCCAGACGGTCTATATGTCCGCCACCCCGGGCGATTTCGAAATGACCTCCTCCGGCGGCGAGTTTGTCGAGCAGGTCATTCGCCCGACTGGCCTGGTCGATCCTAAGGTCACGGTGAAGCCCACCAAGGGCCAGATTGATGACCTCATTGATGAGGTCCGCGGCCGCATTGCCTCTCAGGAGCGCGTTCTGGTCACCACCTTGACCAAGCGCATGGCAGAAGACCTGACGGATTACCTCTTGGAACAGGGGATAAAGGTCCGCTACCTGCACTCGGATATCGATACGCTGCAGCGCGTGGAGTTGCTGCGCCAATTGCGCCAGGGCGAATTCGACGTGCTCGTGGGCATCAACCTCTTGCGCGAGGGCTTGGACTTGCCCGAGGTCTCGCTCGTGGCGATCCTCGATGCGGATAAGGAAGGCTTCTTGCGCTCGACAACATCGCTCATCCAGACCATTGGCCGCGCTGCCCGTAACGTATCGGGCGAGGTCATCATGTACGCGGATAAAATCACCGACTCGATGCAAGAAGCCATCGATGAAACGGAGCGCCGCCGCGAGAAGCAGATTGCCTATAACAAGGAACACGGCGTGGATCCGCAGCCCCTGCGCAAGAAGATCGCGGATATCTTGGACCAAGTCTATGAGAATAATGGGGAAGAGGCCGCTGAGTCGGATCCTGCAGCGGTGGTGGAAAAGCGCGATGTCTCCAGCATGGCCACCGATGAGGTTGAGGCTCTCATTAATGACCTGCAGGCACAGATGGGCGCTGCCGCACGCGAGTTGAAATTCGAGCTAGCCGGCCGGCTGCGCGATGAGATTGCTGATTTGAAGAAGGAGCTGCGCGGCCTAAAGGAAGCCGGAATTTAACGCCGCTCGCAGTGTCTCAGTAACAGGCTCCCCCTAAAAGTGCGCACTACTGCAACCATAGGCTTATTAGTTCGGCGTCCTGACTATACTGGGGGCGACTTAATCAGCCGGTTCAATGTGCCGACCTAGTAATTCACCAGCAAGGAGAATCATGCTTACGTATCACACCATCGCCGTCGGTACCGATGGCTCCGAAACTTCCCTGCGCGCCGTGCGCTCGGCTGCATCCATGGCGCGGGCATACGATGCCAAGCTCATCATCGTCTCCGCAGCCTATAACCATTCTGGCTCCATGCTCGGCGCCCCCAGCGGTGAGGGCTCCAGGCTACCGGTGGTCAGCGAGGAAATGGCCGATACCTACCTCACGAACGCGCAGCGGATTGCCGAGTCCGAAGGTGCGGAAAACATTGAAGTGGTCACCACCCCCGGTGACCCCGTCAACGCCTTAATCGAGGTCACGGAGAAATACGACGTTGAGCTACTAGTCGTGGGCAATCGCGGCGTTAATTCCGTGCGCGGGCGCGTTTTTGGCTCGGTGCCGACGGAACTTACCCATAAATCCAAGGTGGATGTCGTGGTGGTTAACACGAGTGAAAAACGTTAATCACTTTTCATTGTTAGACTTGCAGTAACGCCAAGTTGGCACACTAGAATAGTTAGGGTACACACCCACAAAGAAAGGTCATCATGAGCGACTACAGCACGATTGTTGTCGGTACTGACGGTTCCAAGTCCTCCCTCCTCGCCGTGGAGCGAGCAGCCAAGATTGCCGCTGCATTCGATGCCACGCTGATCATCGGTTGTGCTTACTACGAGAATCAAGAGCAGGCTTCGAAGACCTTGCGTCAGGATTCCGTCACTATTCTTGGTGATGAGAAAGCCGAAGCCAACCTGCAGGCAGGCAAGGAAGAAGCGGAAAAGCACGGGGTTTCCAAGGTAGAAACCGCCGTCCGCCCTGGCACGCCGGTGCAAGCCCTGATGTCCATTGTCAATGACAATGATGCAGACCTGCTCATCGTTGGTAACCGCGGCATTAATTCCCTAACCGGTCGTCTACTCGGCTCGGTGCCAGCGGATGTGGCGCGTCAGTCCGATTGTGACGTCATGATTGTTCACACCGTCAATTAATCTAGGCCTTCGCCGGACCGGCTTTCGCCTTACCCACCGCAGCGAGTCCACCTCTGGATTCGCGCGGTGGGTTTTGTGATCCCAGCGAGCTAAAGCACGCCGGACGTATCTCCCACTAGGGTTAGCGTTTGCGTGGCCCGGGTGATGCAGACGTACAGGTTCTGCAGCCCCTGCGGGGAGGCATCGACAATCTCGCGCGGGTTAAGTACGATAACGTGGTCGAACTCGAGGCCCTTGACTGCTTCGGCGTTCGTAGCATCAATGACCGCGGTCAGGCGGCCATCGTCCTCGGTGGTCACGCCGGGGGTGAAGTCGGCATCGGCAAGCCGGCGCACCGGCTCGCCATCGCGAATGGCAATGGCCGGGGTGGCATCCGGATCGATGGAGGCCAACAGACGATTGGCAAGCTCGGTAATGGGTTCTGGCGTGCGGTAATTGACGGTAAGGAGGTGGTGGCGGAAGCGCTGGGCGATGAACGGCTCTAGGGCCTCGCCCCAGTCATCCACGCCGGCCGGGGAACCGGTCTGCGAGGTATCGCCCACCAGCGTCATCCACCGCGACGGGCAGCGGCGGAAGAGCATCCGCCATTCCATCGGGGTTAGTTCCTGCGCTTCGTCCACGATGATGTGGCCAAAGGCCCACGTGTGATCCTCCCGGGCACGCTGCGCGGTGGTGCGCGTATCCCGTACCTCCTGGCGCTGCGCCAGGGTCTCCGCGTCGATCACGTCGTGCGCCGAAAGAATCTCCGCCTCAAACATGTCATCGTCGTTATCGGTGGATTCGGAGGAGGACAGGATATCCAGCGCATCTTCTGCATCCGCGATCTGCTCGCGCCACTTGGCGTCCTTGGCCGCCTTCTTCTCCTCAGGATTGGGCAGCCCGATGAGGACGGCCAACTCATCCAAAAGGGCAGCATCGGAATCGGTCCAGGTATAACCATCGGGCCGGTATAAGGCGGCCTGGGTTTCCTCATCGTAGCCGCGGGCAGCCGAGGCAATGCGTTCGCGGGAAGACAATAACGCGGCGAGTACCTCAGAGGGATCGAGCTCGGGCCAAAAATCATCGATGCATCCCACCACGGACTCATCAATGGCAAGATCGTCGTGGAATTGATCCACATCCGCGCGGCTTAGGAGGTTTTCCCCGCCCAGGGGATCCGTGCCCACCTTGGTGGCCATCTCCTGGGCCAGGTCCTCTACGAAGTGCTCGATGAACGCCTCGCGCGCCTGATTATGCGGCTTGCGTGAGCGGCGAGCGCGGGTGCGCGCCCTCTTCACCATGGACGGCGTGATGGTCAGGGTCAGGCCATCTACGGTGATGTCCCGGGGCTCACTTGGCACCTGCTGATAATCCTTGACGGCGGCGCTCAGGATTTCCGCCATGGCCGCGCTGCCCTTAATTTCGCGGCCCACAAGCCCCTCGGTATGGGTGGGAGTGATGCCGGGGAATAGCCCACCGATGGTTGAGAGCACGACGCCGGTCTCGCCGAGCTCGGGCAGCACGCGGGAAATATAGTCCAAAAAGTTGGTATTGGGTCCAACGATGAGTACACCGGTGGAAGATAGCTGCTCGCGGTGGGTGTAGAGCAGGTAGGCAACGCGGTGTAGCGCGACGGCAGTTTTACCGGTGCCGGGGCCGCCTTCTACGACCATGACGCCGCGGGTATTATCCCGGATGATTTCGTCCTGCTCGCGCTGGATGGTTTCCACGATGGACGTCATGTGCCCCGTGCGGGCGCGTTGCATGGCAAAGTACAGGGCGGACTCGCTCGCCACGCCCGTCTCTTCCTCGCGCACGCCTGGGCCGTTTAATGCCTCGTCATTGACATCAGTGACCGTGCGGCCGGACATGCGGATCTGGCGGCGAGTGTGTACGCCTTCAGGTTGTGCGGTAGTGGCGAGGTAAAAGGGGCGGGCCATGGGCGCGCGCCAATCCAGCAGCAGGGTGCGGTAGTTTTCTTCGCGCGCATCCAAACCCATGCGGCCGATATAGCGGCGATCGAGTCCTTCTTCCGTCGGGTTATCGCCGGGGGCATCGATATCGATGCGGCCAAAGACGAGCCCCATCTGTGCGACGTTGAGGCGGTCCAATTTGGCCTGGAGGCCGTGGTATTCCGTTTCGCGGCGCACTAAGGCATCGGCATCGGGAGTCGCCGGGTCGACCTCGGCTTGGACCTCATTCAGGCGCGCGTTTGCCGCGGCTACCTCGTCATCGAGGCGGTCAAAGAGGCCATCGACATAGTTCTGCTCGGCTTCGATGGCTGAAATTCCAGCGTTTTCCGCGCGGCTGGATGAAGATGCAGTGGCGGGAGAATGGGTGGCAGGAGAATTCTTCGGTGCAGAGTTCACAAGACTCCTCAGAATGAAACACGAAAATATGGGTGGGCGCGCATCCGCGTGCCGCGTAGGGGAGGTTCGAGTTTAGACCTTGCCGTGACAAAGAACAACGGCCCAGCGTAGGGCTGGGCCGTGTGCGAGGGTTAAGGCGAATTACTTAGCGCGCTTTTCAATCTTCTTGATAGCGGCGTCGATCTTCTTATTAGCCTTCTTTTGCAGCTTGTCTGCCTGCTTGGAAGCCTTCTTAGCAGCGCGCTTGGAGTCTGCCTTGTCGAGCTTCGATGCGGCGTCATCGGCGCGCTTTTGTGCCTTGTTCGCGGCCTTGACGGCACCTTTGCGGGCGGTCTTGGCGTTGGACTCAGCGGACTTCAGCCAGTCCTTCTTGTTGTCATCAACGTAGGACTTGGCGCTATCTACGGAGTCCTCGATGAAGGATTTTGCGTTGTCCAAGAAGTCGCGGCCGGAATCCTGCCAGTCATCCTTGTTGTCATCGACGTAGTCCTTGGCGTCATCGACATAGGACTTGGCGGTATCCAGGAGGCCGCGACCGGTGGACTGCCAGTCATCCTTGTTGTCATCCACATAGGCTTGAGCCTTCTGGGAGGTCTCATTGAACCAGTCGCCGGCCTTATTGGACAGCTCGCTGGCGCGAGCGGAAAGCTCCTCGCGCTTTTCCTGAGACTCAGACTTGGTGGGCAGCGCCTGCTGAATCTTCTTATTGGTGCGCTCACCGGCCTTCTGTGCGCGCCAGCGCAGGGACGGCTTGCCCTCGGTGTCCTGGGTGGTGATAAACAGCGCGCCGAGCAGGGCGGTGTTAGTAATGAAGCCGTTGCGACGGTCTTCCTTGTCCTTCTTATTATCTGCGGCCCAGAAGTTATTCTTGCCCACCAAGTTGGGCAGGGTAGCGGCAGCCAGCACGGCTGCGGAGGTGCGGGGTGCCTTGCCCAGAGCCAAGGTGGTACCTGCACCGATCTTTGCGCCGCCAAGGGCGCGGGTAGCTAGCTCCGGATCATTGGGAATGAGGTTCTTGTAACCGGAGGGGACGAACTTGCGCAGGGTCTTGAGGAAGCCTTCGGTTTCCTTGGTGTGCTCCGAGGCATTGCGCAGGTCGTCTACACCTTCCCATACAAATACCGATGCCAGCATGGGGCGGGCAAACTTGCGAATCATAGTCCTTTAAGCTCCTTAGCTCGTTGTTCTAGACCAATCGTGTGATTGACCATTATACGCTGAAATAGCCGCCTAGATCACCACCGGCGCTCCCACCAATCACCCAACTTGGGGCGTTCTTCCCCCAAGGTGGTGGGCTTGCCATGCCCCGGGCGAATGATGGCGTTATCTGGGAACTCCTCGAAGACGCGCTTGGTGACGTCCTTATATAGCCGCACAAAGTCGCCCTCAGAGGTCGTTCGACCCAATCCACCGGGGAAAACGGAGTCTCCCACAAACAGGTTGGTGACGCCGTCAACGGTGGCCACGAGCGCCACGCCGCCGGGGGTATGGCCGCGCAGGATGATGATGGGCAATTTCATGCCGGCAAACTCGATGGAATCGCCCTCGCGCAGCTCAACGTCTACGTCTTCTGGAATGGCCGGCGAATCAATGAAGGAGGCGTAGTGCTTTGCGTTGGTGGCCTGCAGGACCTCGCCGAGCGCCCGCACGTGATCCCAGTGGCGGTGCGTGGTGAGAACGGCGGTGATGTCAACGCCTGCCTCGCGGGCCATGTCGAGGATGGCGGGGGCATCATCGGCGGCATCGACAAGCAAGCCTTGGTCGCCGGCGGTGAGCAGGTAGCAGTTATTGTCCATCTCCGAAACGGAGATCTGGTGAAGATGTAGCTCGTTAGTCATACGTCCCAGCCTACGGGTACATTCAAGGGGAGATTAAAATCTATGATGTGGAGGCTGGAGCGCAGTGGCAGAACGATTGATTGTGCGAGGCGCACGGGAACACAATCTCAAGGGCGTGGATATCGATATTCCGCGCGATAAAATGGTGGTTTTTACTGGGCTTTCGGGCTCTGGTAAGTCCTCGCTGGCCTTCGATACCATCTTCGCGGAGGGCCAACGCCGCTACGTGGAATCGTTGAGCTCCTATGCCCGGATGTTTTTGGGCCAAATGGATAAACCCAACGTGGAATACATCGGCGGCCTTTCGCCGGCGGTGTCCATCGATCAGAAATCCACCAACCACAACCCGCGCTCGACCGTGGGCACGATTACGGAGATTTACGATTACCTCCGCTTGCTCTTCTCGCGCGCCGGCACCCCGCACTGCCCCAAGTGCGATGCCGTCATCGAGCGCCAGACGCCGCAGCAGATTGTTGATGCCGTACTGGAGCAGGAAGAAAAGCTGAAGTTCCAGGTGCTTGCCCCGGTGGCCCGCAAGCGCAAAGGTGAATTTGTTGACCTCTTCCAAGATCTTTCGGCGCAGGGTTACTCCCGCGTGCGCGTGGATGGTGAGACCCATCAATTAAGTGATCCGCCGAAGTTGAAGAAGCAGGTTAAGCACACCATCGAGGTGGTGGTGGACCGGCTGCAGGTTAAGGCATCGCAGAAGCAGCGCCTGACCGATTCCGTGGAAACGGCTTTGCGGCTTGCCGATGGCCTCGTCACCATCGAGTTCGTTGATAAAGAAGAACTCACGCATACCTATTCCGAGAAGGCGGCCTGCCCCAATGGCCATACCCTTACCATCGAGGAATACGAACCGCGCGCGTTTTCCTTTAACGCGCCCTTTGGTTCCTGCCCGGTCTGCGATGGCTTGGGCACGAAGCTCGAAGTGGATGTAGACCTGCTCATCCCGGATCCGGATGCCCCGGCCGTTGATGCCGTGCAGCCGTGGCATTCCAGCCCGAACTCCCGGTACTTCGTCAAACTCGTGGAAGGTTTGGGCAAGGCCCTGGGCTTTGACCCGCAGACCCCCGTCAGCGAGCTGACCAAGGAGCAGCGCGATGCGTTGATTTACGGCACCGAAACCGAGGTGCGGGTGCGCTATAAGAACCGCTATGGCCGCCAGCGCAATTGGACCGCGCCCTTTGAGGGTGCCGTCGGATTCCTGCACCGCAAATTGGATACGACGGATTCGCAGTCCCAAAAGGATCGGCTGCTGCAATACACCCGCCGGGTGCCGTGTAGCACCTGTAAGGGAACGCGCCTGAAGTCGGAAATCCTCGCCGTGCGCCTGGCGTCGACCACGCATGGCGAACAGTCCATCGCGGGGCTTAGCGCCCTGTCCATCGAGGATGCCTCGGAGTTTTTGGATTCGCTGGTCTTAGGACACCGCGAGGAAATCATTGCCGGGGCGGTGTTGAAGGAGACCCAAGCCCGCCTGCGCTTCTTATTGGATGTGGGCCTTAACTACCTCACCCTGGACCGCGGCGCCTCGACCCTGTCTGGCGGCGAGGCCCAGCGCATCCGCCTGGCCACGCAGATTGGATCTGGGCTCGCCGGGGTGCTGTACGTCTTGGATGAGCCGTCCATCGGTTTGCACCAGCGCGATAATCACCGCCTGATTTCGACTTTGCAGCGCCTGCGCGATATCGGCAATACGCTCATCGTGGTCGAACACGATGAGGACACCATTCGCTCGTCCGATTGGCTCGTGGATGTGGGCCCGCGCGCCGGCGAATACGGCGGCGAAGTGGTCTACCAAGGCGAGCCCGCCGGCGTGGAGCAGGTAAAGGAGTCCTTAACGGGGCAGTACCTATCCGGTTCCAAGGTCCTGGCCGTTCCGGATCACCGCCGCGAGATCGATAAGGACCGCACCCTGAAGGTGGTTGGTGCCCGGGAAAATAACCTCAAGGGAATCAACGTTGAGATTCCGCTCGGCGTGCTGGTGTGCATTACCGGTGTATCCGGCTCCGGCAAGTCCACCGTGGTCAATGAAATCCTGGCCAAGACCTTGGCCAATAACTTGAACCGCGCCCGGCAGGTTCCTGGGCGCGCCAAGCGCGTGGAGGGCATTGAGCACCTGGATAAATTGGTGCAGGTGGATCAGAGCCCGATTGGCCGCACCCCGCGGTCCAACCCGGCTACCTATACCGGCGTCTTTGATAAGATTCGCAACCTTTTTGCGGAGACCCAAGAAGCAAAGGTGCGCGGCTACAAGGCCGGCCGTTTTTCCTTCAACGTCAAAGGCGGGCGCTGCGAGGCCTGCCAGGGCGATGGCACCATCAAGATTGAGATGAATTTCTTGCCGGATGTTTATGTCCCGTGTGAGGTCTGCGAGGGCGCGCGCTATAACCGCGAGACCCTGGAGGTCCACTACAAGGGCAAAAACATCGCGGAAGTGCTGGACATGCCGATTTCTGAGGCCGCGGACTTCTTTGAGCCCATCACCTCCATCCACCGTTACTTGGCCACGCTTGTCGATGTTGGCCTAGGCTACGTCCGCCTCGGCCAAGCCGCCACCACGTTGTCCGGCGGCGAGGCCCAGCGCGTGAAGCTTGCCTCGGAGCTGCAAAAGCGCACCAATGGCCGCACCATCTATATCTTGGATGAGCCGACGACTGGTCTGCACTTTGAAGATATTCGCCGGTTGATGCTGGTTATCCAAGGCTTGGTAGATAAGGGCAATTCCGTGCTCATCATTGAGCACAACCTCGATGTCATCAAGGCAGCGGACTGGATTGTGGATATGGGGCCCGAAGGCGGTGCCGGCGGCGGCACCGTGGTCGCGCAGGGTACTCCGGAAAAGGTTGCACAAGTGGAAGGTTCCTATACCGGCGGCTACCTCAAGGAAATGCTGCCTTAAAAATAAGGGCGATAGTTTCTGTGAAAAATTGTCCTCTTTTTAAATCATGGACTAGTCTGTGAGGAATGAACCTGCGGCAGAGATTAGGAGCGATACTGGCCACGGTATCGCTTGCTGCCGTGTCGGCGTGCTCGTCGCCTGAGCAGGCGCCGGATACGGCGGGGGAAGGGGCATCGGCAAGCGCTAGCGATAATGCCGATGCCGCAATCGCCAAAGATCTAGACCGCGCAGTTGACGCAGTGTCCAAGGACTACGATGCCAAGGTTGGCGTGGCCATCTCCGCCGGCGAAGAAAAAATCTCCGCGGGAGACAAAGGTGAGAGCCCAGCATGGTCCACCATCAAAGTGCCCATCGCCATTACGGCGCTGCAAGACGGCGCCGATCCATCCTTGGTGGATTTGGCCATAAAGGAATCCGACAATGACGCCGCCTACGCATTGTGGTCGCAGGTGCAGTGGGAGGAAGGCGAGGCCTCAGAGGCGGTGGAAAAGCTCTTGCGCGAGTACGGCTCGAAAGCCTCCATCGAGGAAGGTTCTTTCGGGTATGCCACCTGGCCATTGCAGGAGCAGGCAAATTTCGGTGCGCAATTGCCCTGCATTAAGGAAGCCGAATACGTCCATGAAGTATTAAATGACATCGTGGAATGGCAAAACGTTGGCCTCTCCAAACACACAAGCACCCGGGCAAAAAGCGGCTGGGGACTCGATGAAAATAGCGATGACTACACCTTCCGGCAATTCGGCGTGCATGAAAAGGACGGCAAAAGGGTAGGGGTAGCCCTAAGCGTCATCGTCGAGGGCGAGGACTACGAGAATGGCTCCGCCGCGATCGATGACCTTGCCGATGACGTCCTCAAGGCTATCGACAAAGCCATCGCGGATGAAAAATTAGAGCCCGATTCCTCCTGTAAGGATAGCTAGTTCGCCGCGGTTTGCCTTAAGTAGTGGCGGCTGCTACTGTCATATCCACTACCGCCCAAGGTACCTTTTGCAGGAACCTGGGTCACAAGCGGAGATTCTCCCACCCGATGCCGCGAACTTCAGGTTCGTTGGATAACGGTAAAGGTAACCAGGCATTCGTGTCTGGCTCTGTGAGATCTCCCGGCTGTCTATGGCAGACCGGGTTAAATTCGTTTGTGGGCCACGGTAGGTGAACTCATTACCCATAACCCCCTAATCGAGGAGAACCACAATCAGCGCTGAAGCTCGCATTAATGAGCGTATCCGAGTACCCGAGGTCCGTCTTGTTGGCCCCGGTGGTGAACAGGTGGGTATCGTCCGTACCGATGATGCCCGCAAGCTTGCCTATGAAGCTGACCTGGATTTGGTCGAGGTAGCTCCTAAGGCTAAGCCCCCAGTTGCCAAAATCATGGACTACGGCAAGTTCAAGTATGAGCAAGCCCAGAAGGCTCGCGAATCTCGTAAGAACCAGCAGCAGACCGTGGTGAAGGAACAGAAGTTCCGTCCGAAGATCGACGATCACGATTATGAGACCAAGAAGAGTAACGTAGTTCGCTTCCTGGAAAAGGGATCCAAGGTCAAGGTGACCATCATGTTCCGCGGCCGTGAGCAATCGCGACCGGAGCTGGGTTTCCGGCTTTTGGAGCGGTTGGCCGATGACGTCGCCGAGGTTGGCGTAGTTGAGTCCCGCCCCAAGCAGGATGGTCGCAATATGACCATGGTTTTGGGTCCGGTTCGTAAGGGCAAAAAGTAAACCGTATTCCACGTAGGATTTAAGGACTTAATACTCATGAAGCAGAAGACCCACAAGGGCACCGCAAAGCGCATCAAGGTGACCGGTTCCGGCAAGCTGCGCCGCGAGCAGGCAAACCGTCGCCACTTGCTGGAGGGCAAGCCTTCCAAGCGTACCCGTCGCCTCAAGGGCACCGAGTCCGTCTCCCAGGCAGACACCAAGCGCGTCAAGCGCCTGCTCGGTCGCGCTTAATAGCGCCCAATCAACCCACATCCACCATCTCAACCAGAATTTAAGGAAGTATTACTGTGGCACGAGTAAAGCGCTCAGTTAACGCAAAGAAGAAGCGTCGCGCGATCCTGAAGTCCGCCAAGGGCTACCGTGGTCAGCGTTCCCGCCTGTACCGTAAGGCTAAGGAGCAGTGGCTGCACTCTATGACTTACGCTTACCGCGATCGTCGCGCGCGTAAGTCCGAGTTCCGCAAGCTGTGGATCCAGCGCATCAACGCTGCTGCCCGCATGAACGACATCACTTACAACCGCCTCATCCACGGCCTGCGCTTGGCTGAGATCGAGGTAGACCGCAAGATCCTCGCCGAGCTTGCCGTCAACGACTTCGAGGCTTTCTCCGCACTGTGCGAGACCGCTAAGGCCGCCCTGCCTGAGGACGTCAACGCACCGAAGGCTGCGTAAGCCTCTCCAGCTACATAGCTGATTGCCCACTCCACACCGCTCGACACGGTGAGGGGTGGGTTCTGTGCTATCTCACTGCCTCAAGCCTGCTAATAACCTGTCCGATGTGTGTGCTAAATTAATGGGGCTATAAACCCAGCATTTGCAAGGAGAACTCCGCGCCATGACGAGCCCATATAACCGCGAGCAACCAGAAGGCAACCCTTATTCGAGTCAATTTCCTGGCCAGGATCGGCCGTATTACTCCCAGGAATTCCACTCTGGTGGCTATCCGCAGCAGGGCTACCCGCAGCAGGGCTATCCTCAGCAACAATATGCGGCGGCAGGTAACCAAAAGTCCTGGGTAGCTGCGTTGCTTCTGTGCTTCTTCTTGGGCAGTGTCGGCGCGCATAACTTCTACACTGGCCGCACAACTTATGGGGTCGTGCAGTTGTCGCTGAATATTCTTGGCTGGTTTACCTTCTGGTTCCTATTGGGCTTCCTTTTCTGGACCGTTTTAGGAATCTGGGTGTTCATTGAGTTCTTCATGATTCTCCTTGGCGTGGGCGATTACGACAAGGACGCACGCGGAGTCCCGTTAAAGAAGTAATTTTTTGCCATGGCCCTGCCGGATTTCTGGCAGGGCTTTGTCATGCCTATGGCGTGAAACGAGCGGTTCAGCGCCCAAGGTAGGGTAGGGCCTATGAATTTAGACTTTGACTCCGCCTTTACTGAACGCACTCCGCGCATCGTCAACGCGGCGAAATTGCACCGGGCTGCTAATCGTAAGAAGGCCAAGCAGTTCATTATCGAGGGCGAAAATGCGGTGGATGCTGCGGTGTCTACGGGTGCGGCGACGGACGTATTCGTGACGGAGAAGGCTGCCGAGCGCTTTGCGGACATCGTTACGGCCTGTGGGTATATGAATGTCTACGTCCACCCCATTACGGACAAGGCCGCCAAGCACCTGGCCGATACCGCGACGACGACGGGAATTTTCGCTCTGTGCAGTTCCTCCGTCTTGTGGTCTGCGGGAAAGATCCTCAACGGGAAGCCGAAGTTGATTTCGGTACCGGTTCTTACCTCTGAGCCCGGAAACGCGGGGACGTTGATTCGGACTTCGGATGCGATGGGCGCCGATGGCGTGATCTTCGCGGGCGAGACCGTGGATCCTCTAGGTAGCAAGGTTGCTCGCGCTTCGGCCGGCTCCTTATTCCACGTCCCCGTCGCGCGCGATCCAAATATCAAGGACGTATTGGGGCAGCTGCGCAAGTCTGGCATGCAAATCGTCGCCACAGCCGCGGATGGGGAAGTAGAGCTTGCCGATGCCGACCTCTCCCAACCCACCGCCTGGCTCTTCGGCAATGAGGCCCACGGGCTGGGCGAGCTGCTTGAAGAGGCCGATATGCGGGTACGCATCCCGCTGCGGGGGCGCGCGGAGTCACTCAACCTTGCCACCGCGGCCAGCATCTGCTTGTACGAATCCGCGAAGGCGCAGGACCAGAACTAGGCCGCAATCGCGTTGCTCCGCGGTAGCGAATGAAAAGGGGGTCCCTGGGGCTGTCCGTGTCCTAGTGACAGAGTAAGATTGCACGCGTTAGTTTTCGCGCGAGAAGAAGGTACGAAGTACGTGTCCGATACACCGCAGATCGAATTGACCGAACAGGCCCTGGGGGCCGCGGCCGATAAGGCTATCGCAGCCTTCGAAGCAGCAGAGACCCTGGAGGATCTCGCCGCTGCCCGCCGCGAGCACTTAGGCGATAACGGGTATATCCCGCAAGCCCGTCAATCCCTCGGCCAAATACCTAAGGAGCAACGCAAAGCCGCCGGCAAGGCCGTCAACATGGCCCGCGGCAAGATGGAAAAGCGTTTTGCGCAGGTCAAGGAGGAATTGGAGCAGCAGGCCCGCGAGGCCCAGCTCAAGGCCGAAACCGTCGACGTCACCATTCCTACGACCCGGGCGCAAACGGGTGCGCTGCACCCCATTACCTCCTTATCCGAGCGCATTGCCGATATTTTCGTTGGCATGGGGTGGGAAATCGCCGATGGCCCAGAGATTGAGGCCGAGTACTTTAATTTCGATGCCCTGAACTTCAAGCCGGATCACCCAGCGCGCACCCTGCAGGATACGTTCCACGTGGGCAAGGAAGGCTCCAAGCAGGTGCTGCGCACGCACACCTCGCCTGTGCAGGTGCGCACGATGCTCGAGCGCGATGTGCCCCTGTACATCGCCTGCCCAGGGCGCGTTTTTCGCACGGACGAGCTGGACGCCACCCACACCCCAGTCTTCCACCAGGTGGAGGGCCTAGCCGTGGATAAGGGCCTGACCATGGCTCATTTGCGCGGAACGCTCGAGCACCTAGCCAAGGTGCTCTTCGGACCCGAAACCACGACGCGCATGCGCGTGAATTACTTCCCGTTCACGGAGCCTTCCGCGGAGGTGGACGTCTGGTTCCCCAATAAAAAGGGCGGCGCCGGCTGGATCGAATGGGGCGGTTGCGGAATGGTCAACCCCAACGTGCTGCGCGCGGTAGGCGTTGACCCGGAAGAATACACGGGCTTCGCGTTCGGCATGGGCCTTGAGCGCACCCTGCAATTCCGCAATGGACTGACCGATATGCGCGACATGGTTGAAGGCGATGTCCGCTTCACCCTGCCCTTTGGCGTACAGGCTTAAAACCCAGAAAGGATAGATACATCATGCTTATTTCCCAAGACTGGGTTACCCGTATCCTTGGCGCCTCCAATCCGAATTGGAGCGTGTCCGCTGCCGATATGGACTCCGGTTTCGTCCGCGTGGGGTTTGAAACCGAAGGATATGAGCCGATCCCTGAGACCACTGGCCCGTTGGTTATCGGCCAGGTCGTAGAAATCGAAGAGCTCACGCAGTTCAAAAAGCCCATTCGGTACTGCCAGGTCAACGTTGGCCAGGCAAATGGCACCGGTGAATTGCAGGGCATTATCTGCGGTGCGCGTAACTTCCGCTTGCACGATTACGTTGTAGTCTCCCTGCCCGGCGCAGAGCTGCCCGGTGGGTTCAAAATCGCGGCGCGCGAAACCTATGATCACATCTCCAATGGCATGATGTGCTCCGCTGCTGAGCTGGGCCTTGGCGCGCAGGCAAACGGCATCATCGTGCTGGGTGAGGAAGTCGCGGATATGGTAGGCGAAGATGCCCGTCCAGTCATCGGCCTGTCCGATACCGACTTTGACGTCAACATCACCCCGGACCGCGGATACGCGCTATCTGCGCGTGGCTTAAGCCGCGAAATCGCCTCTTCCTTTGACTTGGAGTTTAAGGACGTCGCCGATGCTCCAGCGGTGGCCGGGATCGATACCTCTGCGGTTCCAGAGGCAGAAGGCTCGCTTATCAACATCGATCTGCGCGAGGAGACCAAGGCGCAGCGATTTGGCGTGCGCAAGGTAAGCGGCATCGATCCGCAGGCGCGCACCCCATTTTGGATGGAGCGCGAACTCATGCTGTGCGGCCAGCGCAGCGTCAATGTGGCAACGGACGTGACCAACTACGTCATGTTGCTTTTGGGCACCCCGATGCATGCCTTTGATGCCAATGAAGTCGCGGGCGATCTCACGGTGCGCAATGCACAAGAGGGCGAGAAGTTTGAGACCCTTGATCACGTCACGCGCGAGCTCTCTGGTGAGGACGTGGTCATCTGCGATGACAACGGCATCCAATCTTTGGCCGGTGTTATGGGCGGCACGCACTCAGAGATTTCTGATCAGACCACGGATGTCTACTTCGAATCCGCTATCTGGGATCCCATTACCGTCGCCCGTACCTCTCGCCGCCACAAGCTTTCCTCTGAGGCATCCCGCCGATTTGAGCGCGGCGTCGATCCAGCCATCGTTGAGGTGGCCCTCGACATTGCGTGTGCATTGTTGCACTCCATCGCGGGCGGAACGGTGGAAAAGGGACGTACCCTCGTCGGAGAGGTAGCCGAGCCCCAAGCCATTCGCTTGTGTGCGGAAAAGCCGAGTGAATACGCCGGCGTCGAATACTCCCGCGAGACCGTTATCTCTCGCCTTAAAGAGGTGGGCTGCACGGTCGAGGAAGGTTCGGATTCGGTTCTGCAGGTCACGCCCGCGACGTGGCGGACCGATATTTCCATGGATGTTGACCTCATCGAGGAGGTCCTGCGCCTGGAAGGCCTGGAAGATATCCCCACCGTTCTGCCCACCCCGGCAGGCGGTCGCGGTTTGACCCCAGCGCAAAAGCGCCGCCGCGCCATCGGCCACGGTTTGGCTTATGCCGGCTATGCAGAGGTTTTGCCCACGCCGTTTATCGCAAACGACACCTTTGATGTGTGGGGCCTTGCGGCTGACGATGCCCGCCGCAACACCGTCGCCGTGCAGAATCCCTTGGAATCTGACAAAGCCATCTTGGCCACGACCTTGCTTCCCGCAACGCTTGAGGCTTTGGGCCGCAACGTAGCTCGCGGCCGCAAAGATCTGGCGCTCTATGGCTTGCAACAGGTGGCCTTCAAGCGCGCAGAATCTTCACCCATGCCGTCTGTTGCGCAGCGCCCTGGCGATGAAGTGGTAGAAGAACTCCTGCGCACGCTTCCTGAACAGCCCTTGCACGTGGCAACCGTTGCAACCGGCAAGATGGAGCACGAGGGCCCGTGGGGCGAAGGCCGCGATTACACTTACGCGGACGCGATTGAATCCGCGCGTTTGGTGGCCCGCGCCGCTGGCCTGGATATCGAGGTTGAAGCCGCGGACCACCTGCCATGGCACCCAGGCCGGTGCGCCGCCATCAAGGTGGCAGGAACAGATGACATCGTGGGCTATGCCGGTGAATTGCATCCGCAGGTGCTCGAAGCCCTCAACCTGCCACCGCGCACGTGCGCGATGGAGCTTGATATCACCGCGCTGCCGCTGACCGAGCGCTTCCCAGCGCCGGTATTGTCGGCATTCCCAGCCTTGCACCAGGACATCGCGCTGGTGGTGGATGAAGATATTCCAGCGGAAAAGGTGCGCGCAACGGTGGAAGAGGGCGCAGGAGACCTCATCGAGTCGGTCGACCTGTTTGATATCTTCCGCGGTGAGCAATTGGGTGAGGGCAAGAAGTCCTTGGCCTTCCAGCTGCAATTCCGCGCTGCGGACCGTACCTTGACCGATGAAGAGGTCAACGAGCACCGCACGACGGCAGCCGAATTGGCCAAGCAGCGCTTCGGTGCAGAAATGCGAGCATAGGACGGGCCAGAAGCCTAGCCTTTTGCATTAAATGGCGAAGAACCAGACTTTGGTGGCACATAAGCCACTCGGGTCTTGGGTCTTCGCCGTTCTGCTTTTTCATGCAGATTTTTAATTATTTTCATGCCCTATGAGCTGCGAAAAGTAATCCAGTTCACTGAATAACATACAGTGGAGCGTATTTCTTGCTATAGTTCCTCCTATGACGATTTCAGTAGCAGTGGCAGGGGCCACAGGGTACGCCGGCGGAGAGATACTGCGCCTGCTGCTATCCCACCCTGCCTATCACTCCGGTGACCTGCGCATTGGTGCCTTGACGGGAAATTCCCAAGTGGGCCAGCGCGTCGCAGAAATTATGCCGCACCTCCCGCAGCTGGCGGATCGCGTCATTGCTGACACCACGCCCGAGGAACTTGCGGGACATGACGTCGTCTTCTTGGGCTTGCCGCACGGACACTCGGCGCGGCTGGCGGAGCAATTGGGCGGTGAGGTCACCATCATCGATTGCGCCGCTGACTTTCGGCTCCGCAAGGAGAGTGATTGGGCTGCCTATTACGGCGGGAATTATGCGGGGCAGTGGCCGTACGGCATCCCGGAGATCCCTGATAATAGGTCGAACCTCAAAGGTACAAACCGGGTAGCCGTGCCTGGTTGTTTCCCCACGGCCATTACCTTGGGGGCGTTGCCCGCCATTGCCCGCGAGCTCGTTGACCCCGCCCTGTCCGTGATCGCTATTACCGGCGTCTCCGGAGCGGGAAAGAAGGCATCCGTCGCGCAATTGGGCGCGGAGACCATGGGAAACGTTAAGGCATATAAACCAGGCGGCACTCACCGGCATACCCCGGAAATCGTGCAGAACCTGCAACCATTTTCTCGCGACGAGGTATCCGTGAGTTTCACCCCGGTGCTTGTACCCATGCCCCGTGGGATTCTGGCGACGATTACGGCGGAGCTGAAAGGGGGAATCGGCAAGCAGCAGGTGCGCACCGCCTTCGAAGAATTTTATGCAGATGAGCCTTTCTGCCTCGTGCTGCCAGAAGGCCAGCAACCGGAAACCCAGAACGTGGTGGGTACGAACATGGTGCATATCCAAGTCCACGTCGATGACAATTCCCACCGCCTCATCATCACCGCGGCGCTCGACAATTTATGCAAGGGTACCGCCGGTGCCGCCGTGCAATGCATGAACCTTGCATTGGGATGGACAGAAACTTTGGGATTGCCCCAAGCCGCAGTCGCCCCGTAGGGCTGCGCATTAAGAAGAGGAGAATATGATGACTACACCAGGAATCACCGGACCCGCCGGATTTAGCGCCGGCGCCGTAAAGGCCGGAATCAAGCCCTCCGGCAAGTCGGACTTGGCATTGATTATCAATGAAGGCCCGCGCTCGGACGCGGCGGCAGTGTTCACGCGCAACCGCGTGGTGGCGTCCCCCGTTAAGGTCTCCCGCGAGGCGGTAGCGGATGGCCAGTTGCGCGCCGTAGTCATCAACTCCGGCAATGCCAATGCGTGCAATGGCGCGCAAGGCGATGTCGATGCACGCACAATGGTCGATGCCGTATCCCATGGCACGGAAATCGCCGTGAAGGATATTGCCATCTGTTCTACCGGGCTCATCGGCGAGCCGCTGCCTATGGACAATGCACTTGCAGGCATCGCGGACGTCGTCAATCACGTGGGAACGACCCCACAGCACGGCAATGACGCCGCCACTGCGATTATGACCACGGACACCGTCCCTAAGGAATCCGCTTTTGCTGGCGATGGATGGTCCGTGGGCGCTATGGGCAAGGGCGTTGGCATGATGGCGCCGTCGCTTGCCACGATGCTGGTCTGCATTACTACCGATGCCGTCGTTGACGCGGCAGTCTTGCAAAGCTCGCTGGAAAAAGCCTGCGCACAGACCTTTAATACCTTGGACGTGGATGGTTCGACCTCCACCAATGACACCGTGATCATTATGTCTTCAGGGGCCTCCGGCGTGCAGCCCAGCGAAGAGGAGTTGGACCAGGCAATCCTAGAGGTCTGCGCGGATATTGCGGATCAGCTCCAAGCCGATGCTGAGGGAGTGACAAAGCGCGTAAAGATCACCGTCGAAGGCACGGAATCTGATGAGCAAGCGCTCAATGCCGCTCGCACCCTGGGCCGGGACAATTTATTCAAGTGCGCCATGTTTGGCTCCGATCCCAACTGGGGCAGGGTACTGGCCGCCGTCGGCATGGCGGATGCAGACATGGACCCAGACAATATTTCCGTCTATTTCAATGACCAGCCGGTATGCGAATACTCGACGGGCGCGCCCGGGGCCCGCGATGTGGACTTGAGCGGGGCGGATATTGATGTCCGCGTGGATCTCGGCACCGGCGGTGAGGGTACAGCGTTCGTCCGCACCACGGACTTGTCCTACTCCTACGTTGAGATTAACTCGGCGTATAGCTCCTAGGAGGAGAAATGTTTCCCGGACTGAATAATCAAGAACGCGCTACGGTGCTGGCTGAAGCTTTGCCATGGCTGCAGCACTTCCGCGATAAAATCGTCGTCGTCAAGTATGGCGGAAACGCCATGGTGGATGAGGAGCTCAAGGAAGCCTTTGCTGCGGATATGGTGTTTCTGCGCACCATTGGAGCAAAGCCCGTTGTCGTCCACGGCGGCGGACCGCAGATCAATTCCATGCTGGATAAGCTCGGCATAGAAGGCGAGTTTAAGGGCGGTTTCCGCGTCACCTCGCCCGAAATCATGGACGTGGTGCGCATGGTGCTATTTGGCCAAGTCGGCCGCGGTCTGGTGAACCTCATTAACTCGCACGGGCCCTACGCCGTGGGCACAAGTGGCGAAGACGCTGGGCTTTTCCGCGCTACCAAGCGGTTTGTGGAGGTAGAAGGAGAGGCAACCGATATCGGGATGGTGGGCGATATCGTGGAGGTCAATCCGGCAGCCGTCAATGACATCATCGAAGCCGGCCGCATCCCGGTGGTCTCAACCATCGCACCTGGAGCCGATGGCGAGGTGTATAACATCAACGCCGATAGCGCCGCGGGTGCGCTAGCGAGCGCGTTGGGAGCAGAGCGCCTGGTCATCTTGACCAACGTGGAAGGCCTTTATACCGACTGGCCAAATAAGGATTCGCTAGTCTCCAAAATCGAAAGCGATGAGCTTACCGGGCTGCTTCCCGGCCTGAGCTCCGGCATGATTCCCAAAATGGAATCCTGCCTCAATGCCGTGCAGGGCGGGGTATCCGCCGCGCACGTCATCGACGGCCGAATAGGCCATTCTGTGCTCCTTGAGCTTTTAACTCCGGGTGGCATTGGAACGATGGTCCTGCCCGATGATTACGAAAAGCACGATTATCCCGAAGGCACAGTGTTCAGGAAGGACGATATCGCATGAGCACGCAAGAAACATTAACCGGTCGGTGGTCAGAAACGCTGGCTAATACCTATGGCCAGCCGCCACTCGGCCTGGTGTCCGGGGAGGGCGCCACCCTTACTGATGAAAACGGGAAGAACTACATTGACCTGCTGGCCGGTATCGCCGTGAATTCCTTGGGCTATGGCAATGCGGAGGTAGCAGATGCTGTTGCCAAGCAAAGCCGCACCCTTGTGCATACCTCCAATCTTTTTGCCACCCAACCCGTGCTAGACGCCGGGGCAAAGCTGATTGAACGGGTGGGCGATAGTGAGGCGCGCGTATTTTTCTGCAACTCCGGATCGGAGGCAAACGAGGCGGCATTCAAGCTCGCGCGGCTGACCGGTAGGCGGCGCATCCTTGCTGCGCACCATGGTTTTCACGGCCGCACGATGGGCTCTTTGGCCATGACTGGGCAGCCTGATAAGCAAAAGGCATTCCGCCCACTGCCTAGTGGCGTGGAATTTTACCCTTACGGCGATATCGACTACCTGCGCCAGTTGGTGGAGCAAGACGCCGCGGATACCGCCGCCATCATCTTCGAGCCCATTCAGGGCGAGACCGGAGTCATTCCTGCCCCTGCCGGTTTTATGCAGGACGTTTCTGAGTTATGCGATGAGCACGGGATCTTGCTCATCGTCGATGAGGTCCAGGCTGGGGCCGGGCGGACGGGGCAGTTCTTTGCCCACGAGTTTGAGGGAATTTCCCCCGATGTCATCACCATGGCCAAGGGGTTGGGTGCCGGACTGCCCATCGGCGCCACCATCACCCGTGGGCGCGCCAAGGACTTATTCCAGCCAGGTTCCCACGGGACCACCTTTGGCGGAAACCCCGTGGCGTGTGCGGCGGCCAATGTTGTACTCGATGCCCTGGATCAGGAGTTCTTGAATGAGGTCTCCGCCAAAGGCGAGTACTTGGCGCAGCAAGTCAAGGAGATTCCCGGGGTCAGCGAGGTGCGCGGGCGCGGTCTCATGCTCGGAGTTGTATTAAATGCACCGGTTGCTCGCGAGGCCGTCAAGCGCGGATTCGAGCAGGGGATTATTCTCAACGCCCCGAGCGAGAACGTCCTGCGCCTTACCCCGCCGCTGATCATATCGCAGCAAGAAATTGATGCTGCCCTGGAAAAATTACGCACCATTGTGGAGGAATTAGTATGAACTTGCGCCATTTTCTAGCCGATGATGACCTGAGCCCAGAGGAACAAAAGGAAGTCCTCGATTTGGCGGTCCAGCTCAAGGCCGACCCGTTCGCGCGGCGCCCATTGGAGGGGCCAAAGACGGTAGCCGTCCTTTTTGATAAGACATCCACGCGCACCCGCTTTTCCTTTGAAACCGGAATCGCGCACATGGGCGGCAGCGCCATTACCGTTGATTCTTCTGGCACTCATATGAGTAAGGGCGAGTCCTATCAGGATACGGGCGCGGTCTTGTCCCGCTACGTAGAGGCCATTGTCTGGCGCACTTATGCCCACGACAACCTGGAACAGATGGCGGAGACTTCGACGGCGCCGCTGGTCAATGCGCTTTCTGATGACCTGCATCCCTGCCAAATCCTGGCCGATCTCCTGACCTGCCGGGAAAACCTAGGTGACCTTACAGGCCGCAAGGCGGTTTATCTTGGGGACGGCAATAATAATATGGCCAATTCTTATATGATTGGCTTTGCTACCGCAGGCATGGATATTTCCATCGTTTCACCGGAAGGGTTCCAACCGCGTCCCGAATTTGTCGAGCGCGCACGGCAGCGCGGCAATGTGACGGTGACCGATGATGTGGAAGAAGTGTCAGGCGCTGATGTGGTAATAACGGATACCTGGGTATCTATGGGACAGGAAAACGATGGGCAGGACAGGCGGACCCCGTTCCTGCCGTATCAGGTCTCTAAAGACGTGATGGCTAAGGCTAAAATGGACGCGGTATTCCTTCACTGCCTGCCGGCCTATCGTGGAAACGAGGTGACCGCAGAGGTTATCGATGGACCGCAGTCCCGGGTATTTGATGAAGCGGAAAACCGCCTGCATGCCCAAAAGGCATTGCTGGTGTGGTTGCTCGATATCAATAAGGAGAATAGCTAGCCATGAGTACCCCGAGCACTCGTACTGCCCGGCAGGCAAAGATTTTGGAAATCCTGGACCGCAATCGCGTCACGAGCCAGGTGCAATTATCGGAGCTCTTGCTATCAGAAGGCATCGATATTACGCAGGCTACGCTCTCGCGGGATCTTGATGAGCTGGGGGCGAAGAAGGTCAAGCGAGATGGCGGGCGCTCGTACTATATGGTCGCCGGCGAGTTGGAGCAATTCGAAGACCAGGTGGGCGGTCCGCGCGAGAAGCTGCGGCGCATGTTGGATGAATTGGTGGTCTCCCACGATTCCTCGATGAATATTGCGATGCTGCGCACACCAGCGGGCGCGGCGCAATACCTCGCCAGCTTTATCGACCGAGTGGGTCTGCATGACGTGGTGGGGTGCATCGCTGGTGATGACACCATCTTTGTGCTGGCGCGCGAGGGAGTTACCGGCGCAGAATTGGCGGAGACGCTGACCTCGCAGAGGATTTAATAAATTGTGGCATTCTCACACCCGCTCGTATATTATTTAACTAACCGAATTGTTTTCAATTAATTAAGGAGTCTTAGCATGTCTGCACGCGTAGTCTTGGCCTATTCCGGTGGCCTCGATACCTCGGTAGCCATTCCATACCTGGCAAAGATGACCGGCGGCGATGTCGTTGCCGTTTCCCTCGACTTGGGTCAGGGCGGCGAGGATATGGAGTCCGTACGCCAGCGTGCGCTCGATTGCGGTGCGGTGGAATCCATCGTTATCGACGCCAAAGATGAGTTTGCGGAGCAATACTGCGTGCCCACCATTAAGGCGAATGGCATGTACATGAAGCAGTACCCGCTGGTATCTGCCATTTCCCGTCCGCTTATTACCAAGCATCTCGTAAAGGCCGCGCAGGAGCACGGCGGAACGCACGTTTCTCACGGTTGCACCGGTAAGGGCAATGACCAGGTGCGTTTTGAGGTGTCCTTCCGCGCCCAGGATCCATCGCTAGAGATCGTCGCCCCAGCGCGTGATTATGCATGGACCCGCGATAAGGCCATCGATTTTGCCGAAGAGATTAACCTGCCCATTGAGCAATCGGCGGCCTCGCCATTTTCCATCGACCAGAACCTGTGGGGCCGTGCGGTAGAAACCGGCTTCCTGGAGGATCTGTGGAACCCGCCGACAAAGGATCTCTACGCATATACGGAAGACCCAGGCCTGGGCAACGCCCCAGATGAGATCATTATTTCCTTTGAGAAGGGTGTTCCGGTTGCTGTCGATGGCAAGAAGTTGACCCCGCTGCAGGTCATCGAAGAAGTCAACCGCCGCGCTGGCGCCCAGGGCATCGGCCGCCTGGACATGGTAGAGGACCGGTTGGTGGGCATTAAGTCCCGCGAGGTCTACGAGGCACCGGGCGCCATGGTGCTCATCCAGGCGCACGAAGCGCTGGAGGATGTCACGGTAGAACGCGAGCTGGCACGCTACAAGCGCCTGACGGATGCGCGGTGGTCCGAGGAGGTCTACGACGGCCTGTGGCACTCGCCGCTCAAGCGATCCCTGGATGCTTTCATCGAGGAATCCCAGGAGAACGTCACCGGCGATATCCGCCTGAGCTTGCACGCAGGTACCGCGACCGTGACCGGCCGCCGCTCCGGCCAGTCGCTGTACTCCTTCGATCTGGCTACCTACGACACCGGCGATACCTTCGACCAGACCGCGGCAAAGGGCTTTGTCCAGTTGCACGGCTTGTCCACCCAGATTTCCAACCAGCGTGACCGCGAGGGTGGTTTCCCCACCAGCGCAGAGAAATAGGCACCGATGGAACCACACAAGACTAACGAAGGCGCACTCTGGGGCGGCCGCTTCTCCGGCGGCCCTTCCGAGGCGATGTTCGCCCTTTCGGTTTCCACCCATTTTGACTGGGTACTTGCCCCTTACGACGTGCTCGCCTCGAAGGCGCACGCCAAGGTGCTGCACAAGGCAGGGCTGCTTTCCGATGCCGACCTCGACACCATGCTGACCGGGCTCACCGAGCTCGGGGAGAAGGTTGCTTCGGGCGAATTTGTCCCAGCACCCACCGATGAAGATGTGCACGGCGCCATGGAGCGTGGCCTCATCGACATCGTCGGGCCCGAAGTAGGCGGCCGCCTGCGCGCGGGACGTTCCCGCAACGATCAGGTCGCCACGCTCTTTCGCATGTGGGTGCGCGATGCCATCCGCGATACGACCCTGCATGTCTCCGAGCTTGTCGATGACCTAGCGGATCAAGCCGCAGCGCACCCCAAGGCCATCATGCCGGGTAAAACTCACTCCCAGGCCGCGCAGCCCATCCTGCTTGCGCACGAGTTGCTGGGCCACGCCCAACCACTGCTGCGCGATATTCAGCGCCTGCAGGACTTGGATAAGCGGCTAGCCGTATCCCCGTATGGCTCGGGTGCACTCGCAGGTTCCTCCCTGCAGCTTGATCCAGAGGCCATCGCGGCGGAACTCGGCTTCGATTCAGCCGCTGAAAACTCCTTGGATGGCACCGCTTCACGCGATTTCGCTTCGGAGACGGCCTTTGTCTTGGCACAGATTGCCGTTGACATGTCCAGGCTGGCAGAAGAGATCATCTACTGGTGCACCCCGGAATACGGCTACGTCACCTTGGACGACGCATGGTCCACGGGCTCATCCATCATGCCGCAAAAGAAGAACCCGGATATCCCGGAACTTACCCGCGGCAAGACTGGGCGCCTGATTGGCAACCTCACTGGCTTGCTATCCACGCTGAAGGCACAGCCGCTGGCCTATAACCGCGACCTACAAGAGGACAAAGAACCGATCGTGGATTCGGTAGCACAGCTCAACTTGCTGCTGCCGTCGATGACCGGGCTCGTGTCCACCTTGTCCTTCAATGAGGACAGGATGCGCGAGTTGGCGCCACGCGGATTCACCCTGGCCACCGACCTAGCCGAGTGGATGGTGCGCCAAGGCGTGCCCTTCCGCGAAGCACACGAAGCTTCCGGCGCGTGCGTACGCATCGCCGAAGAGCGGGGAGTGGACCTGGTGGACCTCACTGATGAGGAACTCAAGGGCGTCGACAAGCGACTGACCCCAGAGGTGCGCAAGGTTCTGACCATCGACGGTGCCGTTGCTTCCCGCACAACAAAAGGCGGAACCGCCGGCGTCCGCGTTGCTGAGCAGCGCGAAACCGTCCGCGAAAATGCCGCCGCGGCGCGCGAGTGGGCGCAGAAGCCGTTGCGCTAACTGGCGAAATCCCCCTTCTTACCGCATGGTCTATGGCCATGCGGTTCTTTTATATTTCCAACGGGGGTAGGAGATCGACTCATTCCCAAGGTACTAACCGTGTTGTTGAACAAATTGGGGGTAGTGGTGACATGGGTTACATAGTGTTGTGTTAATGTCTTTTCGAGGAATGAGACCTAGTACACGCATTCCTGCCAATGAAAGGACGATCTCTAAATGACTGAAAATTCTCCGCCGTCTAGTACTGGGCCGCACGAGAATGAGAAGGCGGTTTTCGCATCGGAAGATCATGGCCTTCAAAAGGGGATGGGCAATCGCCAGCTACAGATGATTGCCATCGGTTCCGCGATTGGTACCGGTCTTCTTTTGGGTACTGGTAGCCGCCTGCAAACCGCCGGCCCGTTCCTAGCGGTGCTTTACCTCATCTGTGGTTTCTTCGGCTACATAATCCTGCGATCCCTTGGCGAGCTCATCGTCTACCGCCCAAGCTCCGGCTCTTTCGTCTCCTATGCTCGAGAGTTCTACGGCGAGAAGGCTGCGTTTGTTACCGGCTGGCTGTACTGGGGAAACTGGGCCATGACTCTGGTCGCGGATGGTACTGCGGTGGCCATCTACATCAAGTGGTTTAGCCAGTACACAACATGGCTTGACTCGGTACCGCAGTGGACGCTTGCCCTCGTCGTCATCTGCAGCATCTTGGTATTCAACATGCTTTCGGTGAAGATCTTCGGTGAGCTCGAATACTGGTTCTCACTGATTAAGATCGTCGCTCTGATTATCTTTATGCTCGTGGCCATCGGTGTTCTAATCTTTGGTCATCCGAGTGGAGACCCGACTGGCTTCAGCCTGATTTCTAGTACCGGTGGCTGGTTGCCTAATGGCTTGCTACCTGCCGTGATTGTCATCCAGGGTGTTGTCTTTGCTTATGCAGGTATCGAGCTGGTGGGTACCACCTCCGGTGAAACCAAGGACGTAGAAAAGCACATCCCGCGCGCGGTAAACAACGTCCTCCTGCGTATTTTGGTCTTCTACTTTGGCTCTGTTCTGCTGTTGACCCTAGTGCTGCCGTACACCAACTACGTGGCAGAAGTGTCGCCCTTTGTGACCTTCTTTGAGTCCCTTGGCGTTGGCGTGGCCGCTCCAATCTTCCAGCTGGTGGTTATTACAGCCGCTATTTCCTCGCTTAATGCTGGCCTGTATTCCACCGGCCGCATTATGTACAACATGTCTACCTCTGGCTCGGGCCCGAAGTTCGGTGCCCGTATGTCCAAGTCGGGCGTGCCCTATGGCGGCATCGTGATGGCAGCCCTGGTGGGCTTGGCAGGTGTCTTCCTCAACTATGTCGTGCCTGAGATGGCATTCGAAATCGTCCTCAACCTGGCTGCGTTGGGCACTCTAGCCTCGTGGGCTGCGGTTGCTCTATCTCACCTGAGGTTTATCCAACTATCCAAGAGTGGGCGTTATACTCGTCCTGGGTACCGCTCACCATTTGGTCAAGGCGGAGACTGGGCGGTACTGATCTTCATTGGCCTGGTAATTATCCTGATGGCCTTTGATTATCCGATCGGAACCTATGCGCTTGCATCGACCGTGCTGCTCATTCCGGTCTTTGTGGCAATGTGGTTTGCATGGCGCGAGCGTATCCGCACTATTGCGGAGGAGAGGAAGGCAAAGCACCTGCCAACCTCGAGCTTCCCTGCCGCACCACAAACAGACCTTCACTCCAAGAACTAAGAAAGGAATTCTTATGAACCACGCTGTTAAGTTTGTAGACGTCGAAAATATGGCGCGCTGGATTCAGCGCGAAGGCGTAGAGAACATCATTACTGGAATGGTGGATTACCTCGAGGCTGACTACCGCGAATGGGAGCGCTTTGACAAGATTCCGCGCGTTGCCTCCCACACCCCGTTCGGCGTCATCGAGCTGATGCCTACCTCTAACGGTAAGGAGTACTCCTTCAAGTACGTTAATGGTCACCCGTCCAACCCTGCTCGCGGTTACCAGACCGTTACCGCATTTGGTGTTATCGCTGACGTCGACAATGGTTACCCGACCTTCGAAGCAGAGATGACCCTCCTTACCGCGCTGCGCACCGCCGCCACCTCCGCCATGGTGGGCAAGCACCTTGCGCGCAAGGATTCCAAGCGCATGGCGATGATTGGTGCTGGCTCGCAGTCCGAGTTCCAGGCACTGGGCTTCCGTGGCGTCATGGGCATCGAAGACATCACCATCTACGATATCGACCCTGAAGCAGTGGAAAAGTTCAAGCGTAACTTGGAGCCACTTGGCTTTAATATCACCGCCTGCTCTAGCGTCGACGAGGCAGTACTGGGCGCAGATATCATTACCACCTGCACCGCCGACAAGGCTCAGAACCAGATTCTTGCTGATCGCCACGTTGCCCCAGGCGTACACCTCAACGCAGTCGGCGGTGACTGCCCAGGCAAGACCGAGCTCGAGAGCTCCATCCTGGACAAGTCCAAGGTCTTCGTGGAATTCCCTGAGCAGACCCGCATCGAGGGCGAAATCCAGCAGAAGCCGGAAGACTTCCCGGTCGTGGAGTTCTACCAGGTGCTCACCGGTCAGGCCACCGGCCGCGACGATGATGAGCAGATCACGCTTTTCGATGATGTCGGATTCGCCATCAATGACTTCTCCGCGCTGCGTTACCTGCGCGATTCCGTCAAGGGCACCGACTTGGAGTCCGAGATTGACATCATTGCCAACCCGGACGATCCTAAGGATCTGTTCTCCTTGGTTGCTAACGTTCCGTCCCTGCTTTAAGGCACGGGTGGGGCAGAGGGATCCAACTTCTCCCTCTGCCTCGCTAAGGTGAGAACCACTATCCCTAGAAGTTGTAAGAGGTCCTTGTCTTCCTGCAAGACAAGGACCCTTTGTCATATTCGGATGTTTTGCACTAGTTAGTGATCCGGCATCCCGTGGAATGTTGCGGGCTGGCTCTTTATGCCACCTGCAACGTTGTGCAGCATAATGCCACGCTGTTCGGCTTCCTCAGCGAAGGCCGAGATGAAGCTGGCCGATCGCTTGCCGGAGGCGCAGTACACCCAGGCGTCGCTAAGCCCCGCGCCCTGCAGGGAATCGAGCAGGGAGCGCGCTGCCTCTGGATCTTCCTGCCACACGGTGGTCGGTAAGTGGTAATGCTTCGCGGTGGCGTCAAAAAAGAAATCATCAATGGCGGCCTCCCCGGCTTCGCGTACATCGATGGCCACGGCGCCGGCGCGCAGATCGTCGAACATCGCCGCGGTATCTTCGGCCCCCGGTAAGGCACAGGCAGCGCCACCGTAGTTGTGCTGCAGCTGTGTGGTTAGCTCACGTGCCGGGTCGTGGGGCACGCGGAAGTGAGTGATGGAGGAAGTCAGGGCATCGTAGATGCTCAACAGACCTACCCGGTCGCGGTTCATGCCGGTGGCGAACTGGATTAGCTCGGTCGACATCAGGCCCGCGACCACGCTTGTGGTCACGCCCAGCACGCCGGCGGTGGCGCAATCCGGCACGGAATCGGGATCGGGTTGCAGGGGATAGAGGTCCCGCATGCCCACGCCCGATTCGGCACCGGGTCCAGACCACCACACTGCGCAGTCGCCGCGAAATCGCAGCACCGAGCCCCATACCAGCGGGGTACCCGTGATCTCCGCAGCATCAGCGGCTAGGAATTTGGTGGCAAACGTATCGGAACCATCCACCAGGATGTCCACTCCACGGAGATAATCCACGGCGTTGTCGGCGGTAAGGCGGTCGCGAATCGCATGCACCACGATGCCGGGCTGCAGCTGTTCGAGCTTTTCGGCGGCGACGTCCACCTTGGATCTACCCACATCCTGGGTGCCGAATAGGATCTGGCGGTGGATATTGGTCAGATCCACCGTGTCGTCGTCGATAACAGAAATCTCGCCCACACCGGCGGCAGCCAGTTGCTGCATCAGGGGGCATCCCAATCCGCCAGCGCCGATGACAAATACGTGGGTGCCGTGCAGCGCTTCCTGCTGGGCGATGCCAAAACCGGGCAACAGGGTCTGGCGGGCCACTCTATGCAGCTCTTCGCGGGGCAGTTGGCTCATTACAGGACCTTATCTTCCCAGCTCGCCAACCCTTCAAACGATGACGAGGCCACGGCATGCTGCCTTTTCGGAATGCGCCCAGCTTGGCGGGCCAACCGGCCGCCTTCCACGGCGTATTTCATTGCAGTCGCCATCGCCAGGGGATCCTGGCAGCGGTTGATGGCACTGGCTAAAAGCACGCCATCGCAGCCCAGCTCCATGGCCAGTGCAGCATCGGAGGCCGTGCCCACACCGGCATCTAGCAGCACGGGAACCTGGGTGCGCGAACAGATCAGCTCAATATTGTGCGGGTTCAGGATGCCTAGACCCGTACCAATCGGCGAGCCCAAAGGCATCACCGCATCCACGCCCACGTCTTCTAGCCGCTTGGCGATGACCGGATCGTCACTCGTGTATGCCAGCACCACGAATCGTTCAGCAACCAGCATCTCGCACGCATCCACGAGCTCCACCACGTCCGGTAGAAGCGTGCGATCATCCGCGATCACTTCTACCTTCACCCAATTGGTGCCCAGCGCCTCGCGGGCTAACTTGGCGGTGGTCACGGCATCGCGGGCGGTGCGGCATCCCGCAGTGTTGGGTAGCACGTCAATGCTTAACCGCTGTAAGAGCTCGAAGATGGACTCGCCACCGGGGCTCTTAGCGCTGTGCCGGCGCATGGCGACGGTGGTGAGCTCCGTACCGCTGGCAACCAGGGATTGCTCCAGCATGTCCTGGCTGCTGGCCCCGCCGGTTCCCATTACTAGATGCGAATCGAATTGTTTATTTGCAATAGTAAGCATCGGAGATTCCTAACCGCCCTGTACGGCGATGAGGATATCGAGCTCATCGCCGTTGGCGACTTCATAAGACCAGTTGCTGGCTGGAACGACATCGCCATTGACGGCTACGGCCACGCCCTTTGGCGAGGCATCGCCAGTCTCTGCTTCTACGATGGCGCTCACGGTGATCGGCCCATCGCTGTTGCGGGGTTCTCCATTAACCGTGTATTCCATGGTGCTTATTCCTTTCTTTTGTGGCTATCGGGCGTGGCGTAGCGGATCGCAGGCCGAAATGTCTATCCCCGGGGACGTGCCCAATCCCAACTGGGCACCCACCTTAGCCCCCAGGGCGGACAGGAGGATTCCGTGGCGGAAGTACCCGGTGGAGATCACTAGCCCGTCGCGTACTTTGCCCAGGTAGGGCAAATCATCGGGGGTGCCTGGCCGGGCTCCAACGATCGCTTCGATGAACTCGCAATCCTCCAGTCCCGGAACCACGCGGATGGCATCGCGAAGGAGCGTGTGCACACCGTCCACAGACGGGCCCTTGCGGTTGTCTTCGCGGCTGGTGGCACCGATAGCGATGGTGCCGTCGGTGCGGGGAATAACATACACCGGCCGATCCTCCACGAATGCGCGCACCACCCGGGTGATTGGCGCTAGCTCTTCTGGTACCCGCAGCCGCAGCATGTCACCCAACACCGGCCGTAGTGCTAGGGGATTGGCGCCCTCGAACCAGCCATCCACGTCCTTGGCGCCCAGCCCGTTGCAGAGGTAGATCATGTTGGCAGTGACCATGGGGGCATCGGCAAGCTGCACATTTTGGCCGTCGATGCGCGTTGCTGCCGTGGACAGAAAGCGAACCCCGGCGTGCTGCAGATATTCCAGCAGGCACGCGCTGAACATGCGCGGGTTGATTTGATGGTCGCCCGGGATTTCCACCGCGGCCGCCAGTTGGGGGCTGAGCCCAGGCTCTAGCTTTCGTGCTTGCCGAAGTGGCAGCGCGTGGGCATCCATGCCGTGTTTCTGCTGTAGCGCCAGCAGCTCGCGGATGTGCACGCCATCGGCGCGGTCGGCGCCCACCACCAGGGTGGATTCACGGCGATGCCCGGTCGGTGCGGTGGTTTTCGCACTCAACCTGGCCAGAAGATCAGGGAACATCTCGCCCGAAGCAACCATCAGCGGGTACAACGGCTCTTGCCGGTATTGCACCTCCGCCACCGGAGCCAGCATGCCGCCGGCCACGAAAGTGGCACCGCTAATGGGGTGGGGATCGATCACCACGATTTCCGGTGGGTCGACACCCGCATCCACCAGCTCGAATGCGGTGGTAAGCCCGATGATTCCCGCGCCAATGATCGCGTGCTCGGCATTATGCATGTGAACCTGTGGCTGCATTCGCGCGGTCGAAAGCTCGGACAACTGTGGTCGCTAGCGCAGCCGGATCGTGGGAATCCATGAAGGCGCGCACAATCGCGACACCAGCCACACCGGTTTCGGCCAGCGCTTCGGCGTCGGCAGCCTGGACGTCTCCAATCGCCACCACCGGAACGGCCGAAGCTGCCACGAGCGGGGGGATAGCCTTCCAACCCCAGCGGGGCTCGAGCAGAGGTTTTCGTGGGCGTGGGTCGGAACGGCCCGGCACCGATGTAGTCGATTACATCGGCGTACTCGTTGGCACCCTGCACGAGCTCGAGGGTGCCGGTGGTCAACCCGATGATCGCATCCTCGCCAAGAACCTGCCGTGCCAGGCGCGGATCCAGGTCGTTCTGGCCGATGTGTACGCCGTGGATATTGTGGTTACCCATCAGCGCGGCGGCCACGTCGACTCGGTCATCGATAAGCACCCGCGTTGCTGGATTGGCCTCTTCGACCGCCGCCGCCACGTCGATAGCAAGCGCGGTCAGATCGCGCACGCTAATGGGCTTGCT
Source organism: Corynebacterium sp. KPL1986 (assembly GCF_000477975.1). Lineage (NCBI taxonomy): Bacteria > Bacillati > Actinomycetota > Actinomycetes > Mycobacteriales > Corynebacteriaceae > Corynebacterium > Corynebacterium sp. KPL1986. Next base: position 489,575 of record NZ_KI515719.1, read on the forward strand.
GCGAACTTGAATCACGCCCGCGCCACCGGCTGCTGCCGCTGCGGCAACCTGCACGCCCTTCTCCTGCGGTACACCCGTCACGTGGTAACACCGCAGATCCAGTTGCTTAGCGCGCACTGTGTCCCGCTGCTTCCTTTTCCAGATCCTCGGCTACTTCTTTGGCCTCGCTGCGGTTCAGATACAGCTTGGAACCCGCGCGGCGGAATTCCTCGGCCATTTCTTCTTCGCCTTCGACATTTGTGACACCCTCTTCGTCCACGCTCTGGCGGCCGAAGCCAGGCAAGCCGAGGTCCTTGACTAGCGATTGCTCTCGGTCAGTGGCCAGCGCCTCGTCGATCTTCTCGCCGAATGCGTCGCGGATATCCTGGCTGATGCGCATGGAGCAGAACTTCGGTCCACACATCGAGCAGAAATGGGCGGTCTTCGCCGGCTCCGCGGGCAGGGTTTCGTCGTGGTAGGCCTGGGCGGTATCCGGGTCCAGGGACAGGGCGAACTGGTCGTGCCAACGGAATTCGAACCGCGCCTTGCTCATCGCATCGTCCCACTCGTGGGCGCCAGGGTGGCCCTTTGCGACGTCCGCCGCGTGGGCGGAGACCTTGTAGGTGATTACACCAGTCTTCACATCGTCCTTATTCGGTAGGCCGAGGTGCTCCTTCGGGGTGACGTAGCACAGCATTGCGGTACCACCCATCGCGATATTGGCCGCACCGATGGCGGAAGTGATGTGATCGTAACCGGGAGCGATGTCGGTAACCAGCGGTCCCAGGGTGTAGAACGGAGCTCCGCCGCACCATTCCTGCTCCTTTTCGTTATTGACCTGCACCATGTTGAGCGGAACGTGGCCTGGGCCTTCGACCATGACTTGAACGTCGTACTCCCAGGCACGGTGGGTCAGCTCACCGATGGTCTTTAGCTCGGCGAACTGGGCTGCGTCGTTGGCATCGGCGATGGAGCCGGGGCGCAGGCCATCGCCAAGCGAGAACGCGACGTCGTACTTGGCGAAGATCTCGCACAGCTCGTCGAAGTTCTCGTACAGGAAGGATTCCTTGTGGTGGGCCAGGCACCAACCAGCCATGATGGAACCGCCGCGGGAGACGATGCCGGTCACGCGCTTGGTGGTTAGCGGCACGAAGGGCAGGCGCACGCCGGCGTGGATCGTCATGTAGTCCACGCCCTGCTCGCACTGCTCGATCACAGTATCGCGGAAGATTTCCCAGGTCAGGTCCTCGGCCACGCCGTCGACCTTCTCAAGGGCCTGGTAGATCGGCACGGTACCGATCGGCACCGGAGAGTTGCGCATGATCCACTCGCGGGTGGTGTGAATGTCGTTGCCCGTGGATAGATCCATCACGGTATCTGCGCCCCAGCGGGTAGCCCAGCGCAGCTTGTCCACCTCTTCGCGGATAGAGGAGGTCACGGCGGAGTTGCCGATATTGGCGTTGATCTTCGTGTTGAAGGCAGTGCCGATGATCATCGGCTCTGACTCCGGGTGGTTGATGTTGTTCGGGATGATTGCCTTACCGGAGGCAACCTGCTCGCGCACCTTTTCTACATCGCAGTGCTCGCGCAGTGCGACGTATTCCATCTCCGGAGTGATAATACCCTGGCGGGCGTAGTGCATCTGGGTTACGCGCTTGCCTTCCTTGGCTCGCAGCGTCTCGCGGCTTATACCCTTCCACTCATCGCTGGCCTCGCCACGCTTGAGGGCGCGGTTACCGTCGTCCAACAGGTTGCGGCGCCGGCCCTCGTAGGCCTCCACATCGCCGCGAGCTTCGATCCAATCGCTGCGCAGAGCCTCTAGCCCCTCGGTCGGCTCGGCCCACGGGCCACGTGTGCGGTAGAGCTTCTGCGGCGCGTTCGGGCCGGTAGGGGAATCGTCCAGCTGAACCTCGGTCTCCGGCACCTGAAGGGTGAAGGTCTTGCCGAAGGATTCCACCTGCTTTTCGATGGGGGCGAAGCTGTGCTTCGGGTGGATTTCCGCACCGTACTCGTCGTTCGGAATGGTGGTACGGGTGTGTTGGGTAGACGTATCCGTCATAGTTGACTCTCCTCATTCTTCCTTCGCTGGTTCTAACCAGGCAGGTTCTAGCGGTACTCACGCGGGCATACAGCGCGATCTCAGCTCGATACCTCGAGCGCCCGTGTTCGGTTGCGCCTTCCACTGTAACGCACACCACGCGAGGGTGAAGTTATGGGTTAGGCGATTGACCGAGGGGACATCGGCAAGCAACATCAGGGAGTCACTAAATAGCTTGTCTGGGGTACGGGTTAGACTAAGCAGCATGATCGATCAGAAGCTCCTAGAGATCCTCGTGTGCCCCATCGACAAGCAGCCGCTGGAGGATCACGGCGACTATTTGGTGAACCCAAGGCTGAACAAGGCCTATCCGGTGCAGGATGGTATTCCGGTCATGCTGGTCGACGAAGCCAAGGACTGGCCCATTAAGTAGAGCGCCGCGCTCTGGAAAGACAACACGTAATAGGGAACAAGGGAGCACCTACGTATGAGCAACACCACGAACATTATCGATGAACTGCAATGGCGCGGGCTGATCAACCAGTCCACAGACCTGGAGGCATTGAAGGAAGCCGCAGAGAGCCCGATCAGCTTGTACTGCGGTTTTGACCCGACGGGAAGCTCGCTGCACGCTGGCCACCTCGTGCCGCTGATTATGCTGAAGCGCTTCCAACGCTTCGGCCACCGTCCCATCGCGCTGGCCGGTGGCGCGACGGGAATGATCGGTGACCCGCGGGATGTCGGAGAGCGCTCCATGCTCTCGGAAGAGCAGATCGCAGAGAATATGCAGGCAATCAAGGACCAACTTGAGGCCTTCGTGGACTTCACTGAGGCGGGCGAGTCCGCAATCCCGGCGGTTATGGTGAACAACGCGGACTGGACTAGCCAGATCAACGTCATCGAGTACCTACGCGATATCGGTAAGAACTTTTCGCTGAATACCATGCTGGACCGCGATACGGTCAAGCGCCGCCTGGAATCCGACGGTATTTCCTACACCGAGTTTTCCTACATGCTGCTGCAGGCAAACGACTTTGTGCACCTGCACAAAGAGTACGACTGTGTGCTGCAAATTGGCGGTGGCGACCAGTGGGGAAACATCGTTTCCGGCGTCGATCTGAATCGTCGCGTGAATGGTGCGAAGGTCCACGGCCTGACGGTGCCGTTGGTGACAGATGCCGAGGGCAATAAGTTTGGTAAGTCCACCGGCGGCGGCAAACTGTGGCTGGATCCTCAGCTGACCAGCCCGTACTCCTGGTACCAGTACTTCATTAATGCTGGCGACGCAGTGGTTATCGATTACCTGCGTTGGTTTACCTTCCTCACCCAGGACGAGATCGCGGAGCTGGCACGCAAGGTAGAGGAGGAACCCCACAAGCGTGAGGCGCAACGCGTATTGGCACGGGAGATGACCACCCTGGTGCACGGCGAGCAGGCTACCGAAGCAGTGGAGCTGGCTTCCCAGGCGCTGTTTGGTAAGGCAGAGTTGCAGGATTTGGACGAGGCCACGTTGTCTTCCGCATTGCAGGAAACCGAGATTGCCGAGGTCGGCGCAGAGGCAACGATTCTGGATCTGCTGGTTGAGGCGGGACTGGAAAAATCAAAGGGTGCTGCGCGCCGCACCGTGGGCGAGGGCGGCGCTTACGTGAATAACCAGCGCATCGAGGACATCGAGTGGTCGCCGAATTCCAACGATCTGCTACATGGTTCGTGGCTCGTGTTGCGTAAAGGCAAGAAGCGTTTCGCCGGAGCACGGGTTGTGAATCCTTCCTAGGAGCGTCAGCTTAGCTGTTAACTGATCCCTTGGTAATCGCGTTTTGTGCTTTTACCTGGGGATTTGTGTGTTTTTCGGGGTTGGGTGTAACTTTATCGAAGTCGCCGAGAGGTAGCCGGTTGGTTACTTTTGAGTGACTTTTTGTACTGACTTGACTCGGGGATTTGACTTGGTTCAGGTTGTTGGGTAAGTTGGTGCGAGCCGCCGATGAGAGGTTAACGTTTGGTTAATTTTGTTGTGGTGTGTGGATGTTGTTTGAGAACTCAATAGTGTGCCAATGTACTTATTTTTATTTTTGTGTGCATGGTTGTGTGTTGATTGGTCTGTTGGCCGGCGAACCTAATGGTGGTTTGTTGGTTGGTGTGTGCCGGTAAGGTGTTGGAATACGCATCTTTTTGAATACTGTTTAGTGTTTCGGCTGCATTGATGGATTGGTTGGCATGTGATTGTGTTCAACTTTTTGTCTCCCTTTTTTGTGCCCCGTCGGGTTGGGGGAGGCAGTTTATTTTTTCTTTGTAGTAATTTTTGGACGCCAGCATGGGCCTGCTTTTGTGGGTTGTGGTGGTTTGTTATTTTGGTTAGGTTTGGGCTTTTCACGGCCTTTTCAGTGTTGTGCTGAAATTCTTTTTGTGGAGAGTTTGATCCTGGCTCAGGACGAACGCTGGCGGCGTGCTTAACACATGCAAGTCGAACGGAAAGGCCCTGCTTGCAGGGTACTCGAGTGGCGAACGGGTGAGTAACACGTGGGTGATCTGCCCTGCACTTCGGGATAAGCTTGGGAAACTGGGTCTAATACCGGATAGGAACCATCTTTAGTGTGGTGGTTGGAAAGTTTTTTCGGTGTAGGATGAGCTCGCGGCCTATCAGCTTGTTGGTGGGGTAATGGCCTACCAAGGCGGCGACGGGTAGCCGGCCTGAGAGGGTGTACGGCCACATTGGGACTGAGATACGGCCCAGACTCCTACGGGAGGCAGCAGTGGGGAATATTGCACAATGGGCGCAAGCCTGATGCAGCGACGCCGCGTGGGGGATGAAGGCCTTCGGGTTGTAAACTCCTTTCGCTAGGGACGAAGCTTTTTGTGACGGTACCTAGATAAGAAGCACCGGCTAACTACGTGCCAGCAGCCGCGGTAATACGTAGGGTGCGAGCGTTGTCCGGAATTACTGGGCGTAAAGGGCTCGTAGGTGGTTTGTCGCGTCGTCTGTGAAATTCTGGGGCTTAACTCCGGGCGTGCAGGCGATACGGGCATAACTTGAGTGCTGTAGGGGTAACTGGAATTCCTGGTGTAGCGGTGAAATGCGCAGATATCAGGAGGAACACCGATGGCGAAGGCAGGTTACTGGGCAGTTACTGACGCTGAGGAGCGAAAGCATGGGTAGCGAACAGGATTAGATACCCTGGTAGTCCATGCCGTAAACGGTGGGCGCTAGGTGTGAGGGTCTTTCTACGACTTTCGTGCCGTAGCTAACGCATTAAGCGCCCCGCCTGGGGAGTACGGCCGCAAGGCTAAAACTCAAAGGAATTGACGGGGGCCCGCACAAGCGGCGGAGCATGTGGATTAATTCGATGCAACGCGAAGAACCTTACCTGGGCTTGACATACACCAGATTGGGCTAGAGATAGTTCGTCCCTTTGTGGTTGGTGTACAGGTGGTGCATGGTTGTCGTCAGCTCGTGTCGTGAGATGTTGGGTTAAGTCCCGCAACGAGCGCAACCCTTGTCTTATGTTGCCAGCATTTGGTTGGGGACTCATGAGAGACTGCCGGGGTTAACTCGGAGGAAGGTGGGGATGACGTCAAATCATCATGCCCCTTATGTCCAGGGCTTCACACATGCTACAATGGTCGGTACAACGCGCTGCGACACTGTGAGGTGGAGCGAATCGCTGAAAG